>NZ_JBVIGX010000019.1:0-129608 GCF_055570595.1 Streptomyces sp. NPDC031132 | reverse complement strand
CCCCCCTCCCCCCCCCCCCCCCCCCCCCCCCCCCCCCCCCCCCCCCCCCCCCCCCCCCCCCCCCCCCCCCCCCCCCCCCCCCCCCCCCCCCCCCCACCACTTGGTGCCCCGTACGGTCAGCGGTGCAGCAGTCTCGTCCAGTCCTGCGGGACCCGGCCGGCCGGTCCGGGGGCCGTCTGGTCCGCCGGGTGGGCGGCCGGCGGCGTCAGTTCGGGCCCGGACTCGTACAGCTCGTTCGTGTCGTAGTCCCAGAACCACTCCTCGCCCGGCTCGAAGCTCTGCACCAGGGGATGACCGGCGGACTTCCAGTGCGCGGTGGCGTGCTGGGCCGGTGAGGAGTCGCAGCAGCCGATGTGGCCGCACTGGGCGCAGCGCCGCAGGTGGAACCACCAGCCGCCCACCGCGTCGCAGTCGGCGCAACCGGTGCCCGTGGGCGGGACGCTCGGGTCGATTCCTTTGATGTCGGTCATGCCGGCTCCTCGGCGGTCTCGGATGCGGGGGAGGGGTCGGGTGAGGGCTCCGGGGCGGTCAGCGGCAGCAGCACCTGGAACCGGGTGTCGCCCGGAGCGGACTCGACCTGGAGGCTGCCGTGGTGCTTGTTGACCACGATCCGCCAGGAGATGTCGAGGCCGAGACCGGTGCCCTCACCGACCGGCTTGGTGGTGAAGAAGGGATCGAAGATGCGGCTGCGGATGTCCGGCGGGATGCCGGGCCCGGTGTCGCGGAACTCCACCAGCAGCCGGTCGCCCTCCCGGGCCGTGCGCACCGTCAGCGTGCCCTCGCCGCCGGTGCTCCCGATGGCGAAGACGGCGTTGTCGATGAGGTTCGTCCAGACCTGGTTGAGCTCCGCCGGGTAGGCGGGCACGTCCGGCACCGAGCGGTCGTACTCCTTGACCACCCGCACCCGGGCCCCGATCTTGCCGGACAGCATCAGCAGGGTGCTGTCGAGGAGTTCGTGGACGTCGACGACCCGGTGCGGGGCGCGGTCCAGCTGCGAGTACTGCTTGGCCGCGTCCACGAGGTGGGAGATGCGGGTGGTGGAGTCGTCGATCTCGTCCATCAACAGCTCGGTCTCGACCGTGTAGTTGAGCCAGCCGATGGCTGACGGCAGGATCTCCTCGGCCACGGTCGAGGCCACCTGCTCCAGCCAGTCCGTGTCCAGCCCGGCCTGTACGAAGGTCGGCGCGATCCGCCAGCCCTCCGGGATGCCGTGGTCGTCGAGCCAGTCGGCGAGCTCGTCCTCCCGGTCGGAGGCCTCCAGCGGGCTGAGCGCCGTCGCCTTCGCGACGCGCTCGACGGTGCGCTCCTGGATGTCGATGAGATCGGCGATCACCTCGCGCGAGTACTGCCCCTGGGAGATGTGGGCCAGCTTGTGCCGCATCTTGCCGACCCGTTCCCGCAGCGTCGCGGTGGCCCGCACGGCCGCCGCGGCCGGGTTGTTGAGCTCGTGGGTGAGGCCGGCGGACAACGACCCCAGGGCCAGCAGCCGTTCACGCTGCCCGATGGCCCGCTGGGTGTTCCTCGAACCGAAGAAGAGCCCCTCCAGCAGGTGCGCCGCCATCGGGAACCAGTCCCGCATGACGTCCGCGAAGGACTGTGCGGGCAGCACGAAGAACCGCGTCGGCTCCGTCACCCGCATCGAGTTGTTGTAGGTCTGCGGCACCCGGTCGCCCAGGTACGCCTGCATGGCTCCCGCGTACACGCCGCGCTGGGAGGTCCGGCTCACCTCCACGTCGTCGCCGCCGACCCGGCGGGACAGTACGACGGTGCCCTCGATCATCACGTAGAAGCAGGTCGCCGGGTCGCCCTCGGTGTACACCGGACCGGCTTGGAACCGCTCCACCCGCCCCTCGGAGCACAACCGTCCCAGCTGCTCCGGGGAGAGCTTCTCGAACAGGAACAACGAGGCGATCTCCTGCGGGCTGCACGGCATGGCCTGCCCGCTCATGACTGCTCCAGGTACCGGTGGACGAGCATCACGGCCATGGCTCCCTCTCCGACGGCGGACGCGACGCGCTTCGCGGACCGGGCGCGCGCGTCGCCCGCCACGAACACGCCGGGAACGTTGGTTTCCAGGTGGTACGGCGGCCGGTCCAGCTCCCATTCGGCCGGCGGCCGACCGTCCGGCGTGAGGTCCGGACCGGCCAGGATGAAACCGTGCTCGTCGCGCAGCACCGTTCCGTCCAGCCAATCGGTCAGCGGGGCCGCGCCGATGAACACGAACATCCACTGCGCGTCGACGAGTTCGGTCGCGCCGCTGTCCACGTCCCGCAGGGTCAGCTGCTCCAGGTGCCCCGCGCCGTGGGCCGCCTCGACCTCGGTCCGGGTCCGCACCGTGATGTTCGGTGCCTCCTCGATCTGCTGGACCAGGTAGTACGACATCGACGCCCGCAGGGACTCCCCGCGCACCAGCAGCGTCACCGACTTCGCGCCCCGCGCCAGGTACATCGCCGCCTGGCCGGCGGAGTTGGCGCCGCCCACGATGTACACGTCCTCCCCGTGGCAGGAGGAGGCCTCGGTGAGCGAGGAGCCGTAGTACACCCCGCGGCCGGTCAGGTCGTCGCAGCCCGGAGCCAGGAGCTGCCGGTACGTCACACCGGTCGCCAGGATGACGCTCTGCGCGGCGACCGCCGAGCCGTCCGAGAAACGGACGACGCGCGCCGCGCCGTTGACCTCCAGCCCCGTGACCTCGCGCGCCGTGAGGATCTCGGCACCGAACCGGCCGGCCTGCCGGCGGGCCCGTTCCGTGAGCTGCCCACCCGACACGCCGTCCGGGAAGCCGAGGTAGTTCTCGATGCGGGAGCTCTGGCCGGCCTGCCCGCCGGTCGCCGACCGCTCGACCAGTACGGTGCGCAGCCCCTCGGAGGCCCCGTACACCGCCGCGCCGAGCCCGGCCGGGCCGCCGCCGATCACGACGAGGTCGTAGAAGTCGGCCGCCGGCGTCGTCGCGAGCCCCACGTGGGCGGCCAGTTCGGGCGCATCCGGCTCGATCAGCGCGGTGCCCCCCGGCGTGACCACCAGGGGCAGCCGCTGTCCGTCGGCCCCGGCCGCCTCCAGCAGCCGCCGTCCCTCGGGCTCGTCGGAGGAGTACCAGCGGTACGGCACCTGGTTGCGGGCCAGGAACTCCCGCACGGAGGAGGATCGCGCCGACCAGCGGTGCCCGACCACCTTGGTGGCGGGTACCGGCCGGTAGTCGCTGGAGCGCCAGGCCGCGAGCAGATCGTCCAGGACCGGGTAGAGCTTCTCCTCCGGCGGGTCCCAGGGTTTGAGCAGGTAGTGGTCGAGGTCGACGACGTTGATCGCGTCGATCGCCGCGTTGGTGTCGGCGTACGCGGTCAGCAGTACGCGCCGTGCGCCCGGGTACACGCCGAGGGCCTGCTCGAGGAACTCGATGCCGTTCATCTGCGGCATGCGGTAGTCGGCGAGGATCACCGCCACCAGGTCGCCCCGCAGCTTCAGCTCGCGCAGCGCCTCCAGCGCGGACTCGCCGGACTCGGCGCGCACGATCCGGTACCCGGCGCCGTAGTGGCGCCGCAGGTCACGGGCGATGGCCCGGGAGACTCCCGGGTCGTCGTCCACGGTCAGGATGACGGTCCGCGCTGTGTCGGCGGGCTGTGCCATACGTCTCCACCCCGAGTGCGGTGGGCGGGCAGCCCGGCGGGGCGCCCGCGCCGGTTCCCGCCCATCGTATGTTCGATCGTCGGGGACCGCCCCGGGAGGTCGCGGGAACCCCCGGACCGGCCCGGGACGCCGCGGTCCGTGCACTCCGGGTACCCGCCCGGTTGCTCCTGGTCAGCGGGAAGTCGTCCCCGCCTTGACCCATCCGTCGCCGCCGAGGGGGAACTCGTAGCCGGGCCGCCCGCCGCGGCCGCTGGTGCGGAACGGCTTGCCGTGGTGGTCGATGGTGAGGGTGCCGTGGCGGGAGCCGCTGGACCAGGACAGCTCCAGGTACCAGTTCACGTCGTACGCCGAGGCGCCCGCCCTGATGTGGAACACCTCCGGTTCGGACTCGCTCACCTTGAACGGGAAGTCCGGCTGCCCTTCCTCGGGCACGACGGCGGGGCGGGCGGAGTCGAGGGCCACGGTGAAGGAGCGGGTCGGAACGCCGGCGCCGCAGCCGACCCCCGGGTAGCCCATGGCGTAGTCGTTCCAGGCCAGGGGCGTGCGCTTGCCGGCCGTCCGGACGGTCAGGCCGTCCAGGACCACGGTGTCCTTGCCGGCGCCCTGAAGGGTGAGCGTGACGTACTGCTCGCCCGCGGACACGGCTCCGGACGCCGCAACCCATGCGGGCGCGTCCCGTTCCACGGGCGGCGGGCCCACCTGGGCAGGAGGCCTGTCGATCAGGTAGTGCTGACCGCAGGGCGCCTCCCAGGTGTAGGGCTGGGTGGTCACCTTCACCGGCGTACCGGGCGCGGGGTCGTCGCCGCGGCCGGCGGGTGACGGGGCCGCGGCGGGCCCGGAAATACCGGCGGTCCCGGGACCGCCCCCGGCTCCGTCCGCGGGGGATGCGGAGTCCGGGGGCGACGCTGCGGACTGCCCTGCGGACTGCCCTGCGGACGGCGCCGCGGAGGCCGTACCGCCCTCCGTACGTTCCCCGTCGCCGTGTGCGGGGGATGCGGCGCCGACGGGGTCGTCCCGGACACCGGCATCCTGTCCCGCCAGGCTCGCGGTGAGCGCGGCCGCCCCGGTGACGGCGGCCACGGC
The DNA here is from genome assembly GCF_055570595.1 of Streptomyces sp. NPDC031132. Lineage (NCBI taxonomy): Bacteria > Bacillati > Actinomycetota > Actinomycetes > Kitasatosporales > Streptomycetaceae > Streptomyces > Streptomyces sp. NPDC031132. Next base: position 124,904 of record NZ_JBVIGX010000019.1, on the reverse strand, counting down.
GATCCCGGCGAGAACGGCCCGCCGCGGACGGCGCCGTTGCTTCGGCGCGGGCAGGTCCGCAGGGACGGTCGCGTCGGCCGGAAGGATCCCCCTGCCCGTCGGCGCCTGCGCGGTCGGCTCGGGCTCCACCTCCGGCGCGGGGGGCCGGGCGGTCACCGCGGCGGCTCCGGCCTGCGCCTTGGCTCCGCCACCAGCCCCCTTGCGGCTGCGGTTGGTGTCCGCCAGCACCCAACTGCGGTGCAGTGCGACGAGTTCCTCGGGCGATGCCTTGCAGAGGCGGGCGAGCCGTTCGACCGGTGCGTACTCCGTCGGGACGACATCGCCGTTGCAGTACCGGTGCAGCGTCGACGTGCTCATGTGGAGCCGTTTGGCGAGCGTCCCGTAGCTGAGACCGGACCGGTCCTTCAACTCCCGCAGCAGCCGGGCGAACCCGGCCTCGGCAGTGTCTTCCGACACCGTTCCTCCCACCCCGTGTCCCGTCCCGCGTCCCAGGAACAGGTTGTTTCAGCAGCTCAGCGCCTGTTTCGGCGTTCCTGCATCCCTGATCGTCCGCCGTGTGTGGCGGCTGGGACGGATCACCGCACAGCCTTGAGTCATCCAAGCACACCGCTCCGGGCGACCGGCGTCCACCGGCCGCCGGAGTCACGTCGTATGAGAGGCCGTCAGCCATGTCCGCATTCCGCAGCACCCCCGCCACCGGCAGCGCTCGCCCGTCCCGTGCCCGTACCGGTACGCCTCGCCGACTCGTGGGTGCAGCCGCTGTCGCCCTCGCCGCCCTCGCCCTCACGGCGTGCCAGGACGGCACGGGCATCAAGGACGGGGGAGCCGCGGCCGCATCGGACTCAGCCACGGCCACTCCCTCGGCGACGGGCGGTACGGGCAACGCCCAGGGCACCCCGGGCCCGGGCTCCGCCGCTCCGACCGGCGGGGCGAAGGCGACCGGCGGGGCAACGACGACCGGCGGCGCGAAGCCCGGCAGCGGCCAGGGGGACGCGAAGGGTGCGGGGGACCCGTCCGCGGCGGGGAACCGCGTCCTGTGCAACGGCTCCAACACCGACGTCACCGTCCAGACGCTGTCCCGTCCGCTCAACCACATGCTGATCACGGTGAAGAACACCGGCTCGAAGGTCTGCGACCTGCCCTACCACCCGGAGCTCCGCTTCGACGAGATGCAGTGGGCGCCGACCGCGCAGGAGGGGACCCGGCCCCAGGCGGTGGTGTCCCTCGCGCCCGGCGAGTCGGGCTACGCGGCGGCCGTGCTGTCGGCGGCCGACGGCAGCGGCGAGGGCGGCACGACCGCACACCGCCTCACGATCGCGTTCCAGGGCCGGACGCCGCACAGCAGCGGCGGCGCGTCCGCCACCCCGTCCCTGCCGGCGGCGGGCGTCTACTACGACAGCACGCTGACGGTCACGTACTGGCAGCAGGACGTCGACGACGCACTCGGCTCGTGAGCCGAGGCGGAGGGGCGTCGGTTGACGTCCACGCCGGACCTGGCAGCGGCCGCCTCGTTCCGGCCGCCGGCGGTGAAGGCCGGTGGGAAGGGCCCGCGGTCGGCCGGAATTCGAGCGGGGTTCCGGCGTCGCGGCTTCAGCGGTAATCCTGGTAAATCGCCGGCGTGGGCGGTTGCTGGTCCTGCGGGTGGAACGGGGGAGGGTACGCCCACGCGGGATCGCTGACGTGGCCCGTGCCCGGCGCGGGTACCTCTGCCGGTACGGACGCCTGTGCTGGTACGGGCGCCTGTGCCGGTACGGGCGCCTGTGCCGGTACGGGCGCCGGGGATTCCGTCGTGCCGAGGGGCACCTGGAGACTGCCGTACCGCTCCATCCGCTGCCAGCGCAGGCGGGATCCGGCGATGGCGGTGAAGACGGACTGGATGACCACGAGGTACATCAGCTGGCGGTAGACGAACTGCTGGAGCGGGAGGCTCCAGAGCGGTCCGGGCCGCTCGTCGTCGAGGTGGAACGCGTACAGCCCCATCAGCACTTGCAGGAGCAGGAACGCCGTCCACAAGCCGACGATGCGCAGTGGGTCGAGGAAGACCAGGCCGTAGACCGCGAACACGTCGACGACGGGGGCGAGCAGAGGCAGCAGGACCTGGAACATCAGGAGGTAGATCAGCCCGCGCCGGCCGAGCTTGCCCGCCTGGCCCCGCTGAGTGAGGGCGCCCCGGTGCTTCCACATGGCCTGCAGGGTGCCGTAGCACCAGCGGTAGCGCTGCTTCCACAAGGCGCCCAGTGAGGCCGGTGCCTCGGTCCACGCCTTGGCGCGCTCCTCGTAGACGACGCGCCAGCCGTCGCGGCACAGGGCCATGGTGAGGTCGGTGTCCTCGGCGAGGGTGATGTCGCTGACGCCGCCGACGCGCAGCAGTGCCTCGCGCCGGAAGGCGCCGACGGCGCCGGGGACGGTGGGCATGCATTCGGCGAGGTCGAACAGGCGGCGGTCGAGGTTGAAGCCGACGACGTACTCGATGTGCTGCCAGCGTCCGAGCAGGCCGCCCCGGTTGACGACCTTGGCATTGCCGGAGACGGCGCCGACGCGGCGGTTGGCGAAGGGCTGGACGATCATACGGACGGCGTCCGGTTCGAAGACGGTGTCGCCGTCGACCATCACGAGGAGATTGCACGAGGCTGCGGCGATGCCGGTGTTGAGCGCGGCCGGCTTTCCGGCGTTCTGCTGCCGGATCACGCGTACTCCTGGCAGCCGCAGGGCCTCGACGATGTCGGCGGTGCCGTCCGTGGAGCCGTCGTCGACGACGATGATCTCGACCGGATGGTCGGAGGCGAGGAGGGAGCGGACGGCCGCCTCGATGCCGGCGCTCTCGTTGTAGGCGGGGACGATGATGCTGACGGGCTCGGTGACCGGCGCCCCCCAGGGCTTGCGGCGCATCCGTACGTGGCGCCGGGCGGCGACGAACACGGCGATCGCACGCAGCAAACTGATCGCGCCCGCGGCCCACAGGAGCCAGGAGATGCCGTCCAGGATCCAGTCACTGGTGCGCAGCGCGGTGATCAGGGCGAGTCCCTGCCACTGCTCGGCCGTCCCCGCCGGCTGCACGGTCTCGGCGAGTGCGACGGCATCGCCGACGGTGGCGAACGTGAATCCGGAGGCCTTGAGCTTCGGCAGGAGCTGCTCGAGCGCGGTGACGGTCTGCGAGCGGTCGCCGCCCGCGTCGTGCATCAGGAGGACCTGTCCGCCGCTGTCCTCGGGGGTGGCGTTGGCCACGATCCGTGCGACGCCCGGCCGGCGCCAGTCCTCGCTGTCGCGGGTCGTGAGGACGGTGAGGTAGCCCTCCTGGCCTGCCTGGACGACCGCGTCGAAGTCGACGTCGGTGAGCGCGCCGGCGGTGGAGGAGTACGGCGGGCGCAGCAGCGGAGTGGTGACTCCGGCGGCCCCGGCGATGGCGAGCTGCGTCTCGCGCAGTTCCAGGGAGCGCCGCCAGGGGGACGCAGTGCCCAGGTTGGTGTGGGTGAAGCTGTGCAGTCCGATCTGGTGGCCCTCGGCGACGATCCGCCGGGCGAGGTCGGGATGCTCGGCGACGCGGGTGCCGACGGTGAAGAACGTGGCGTGCACGTCATTGCGGCGCAGGACGTCGAGGATCTTCGGCGTCCAGACCGGGTCGGGGCCGTCGTCGAAGGTCAGGGCGATGGTGCGGGCGGCCGGGGTGGCGGTGCGGCCTGCAGCTCCCTCGATCACCGGGCCGCCGGAGGCGATCTGCGCGGGCACGGAGGAAGCCGGCCCCCGGCCGCGGGCCGACCCGTCCGCGGAGCTGTCGAACAGGTGCTGGGTGTAGCCCTGGAGCAGCAGGGCCGCCGACAGGGTGAGGACCAGCGTCGTGAGGAGCAGCCAGTGCGTGCGCAGCGGGACGTTGCGTACGGTGCCGTGCCGACCGCGGGCCTGGCGACGACGGGGGTTCTTGGACAAGGGGAGCGCTTCCTGCCTGGCGGTGCGGAACTCAGGGATGGGCGGTGGGCTTGCCGCCCTGGCCCGGTGCGGAAGTGGAGCGGCCGCGCGCCCCGCCACCCGGTGAAGGGCGGACGCCGCCGGGGGAGGCGGTCGGGCTGCCGACCGGCGCGCCTGTCGGACCTGCCGCGGCCGGGCGGCCGGAGGTGACGGTGGTGGCGGACGAGGGCGCGGTGGCGGTCGCGCCGGGCGGCGGGGGGTTCCGCGTCCCGTTCGCGGCCTTGCCGACGGAGGGGCTCGGTGTGGACCCTGCCGCCGGGTCCTTGGCCTTGGTGCTCTGCGGTGTCTGCGGGGAGGGGAGGAACGGTGACCGGACCGTGGGGCCGCCCATGAGGGTGCTGATGAGCAGGACGACGTAGGCCGCGGCCGGGACGACCAGCAGACGGCCCGTCCGGCGTACTCGGCGCTGCCTGCGCCCCGAGGCGTCCACGAAGACAGGGCTCGCCTCCGGTACGTACGGGGGCAGGGTGTCCGGTACGCCGGGGGCGCCCGTGTCGGCGAGAGGGATCGGCACGGTTTCCTCGTCCGGGTTGCCAGGTCGTCGGTGCATCGGTGGAGGCCTCTACGGATAGGAGGTTCGAAAGCCGGTCGGGTGGTGGGTACCGCCCCGCCCATCGGCCCGGGCGTGGGCGGCCGGGTTCATCCCCTGGGGTGCGGGGTCGGGTCACCGCCTGAGCCGGGAGGGGCGTCGGGCTTGCCGTCCGGGGGACCGGTCGGATGGCTGTCGGGTGCGTTCGGTGTGTGGCCGGCGCCGGGACCGCCGGGCCGGTTGTCCGGCGGCAGGGGCCGGGACGTCGGACGCCCGCTCGGCCGGGACTCTGCCGGGCGGTCCGGGGCAGCGGGTGCGACGCCAGGACTGCCGGGGGCCGCCAGCGCCGGGGCGCAGTACCCCGGGATGTTGTCCGGCCCCCCGGCCGCCGTGACCAGGACGGTGAAACGGGGCTCGGCCGCCGCCTCCCCGGGATGCGCGTCGCGCGCCCTTCCGTAGGCGCGGCAGAGCTCCGCCAGGTCGGCCGGCAGGGGCGCCGCCGTACGACCGGCCGCGCTCGGGCGGACGGAAGGGGAAAGGGAAGGGGAGGCCGCGACGGACGCCTCGGCCCGGGCAGGCCGGTCGCCGTCCGGGCCGCCACCGAGCGCTGCGGGCAGGTGGCCGGTGCCGGCCGCCACGGCGACGCCGCCGAGCGCGGTGGCGACGGCAGCGGCCGCGACCTTCGCGCTCAGGACCTTCGCCAGCGCCGACGTGTCCATCGGCTGCCTCCGGGGGCGTCGTGGAACAGGGACAGGGGCAGGTGCGAGCTGAGCCGCCCGGAACGCCGCCCGCGCCGCCTGCTCACCGGACAGCTCCCCCTCCGACGCAGGTGCGGCGGCGGCGGAGAGCAGCCCCGCGAGGGCTTCGTGGCCGTCCTGCGCGCCGGCCACGTGCCCGCCGAGCAACTGCTCGGCCGTGTCGCGGTCGATGCGCCGGGATCGGTTGGTGCTCATCTCATGCCCTTCAGCGCTGGTGCCTTCGCCGGTGTCACTCCCGGGGCCGAATTTTTTTCCGGGGACTTCGACACGTCCGGTTCCGTGGGTGTCCCTGCGCCTCGCGGCGGCGCTGCGAGGCGCTTCGCGAGCTTGCGCAGGCCGCGGTGAGAGGCCATCCGTACCGCGCCCGACCGCTTGCCGAGGACCTGCGCGGCAGTCTCCGCGTCGAGGTCCATGACCACCCGCAGCAGCACGGCCTCGGCCTGGTCGCGGGGCAGTGTGGCGATGAGGGCCAGGGCCGCCGTGGTCCCGATGCCGGTGAGAGCGGCGCCCTCGGTGTCGTCGGCCGCGGGCCGGTCGCCGAGCAGGTCCTCCACCGGCACGCTGCTGACCGGCCGCCGCCGCCGGGACCTCAGCAGGTCCAGGGCCCGGTTGCGGCCTATCGTCGCCACCCAGCCGCGGAATCCGTCGTAGTCCCCCTGGAACGACGCCAGGTCCCGGGCGATCTGCAGCCACGTCTCGGAGGCCACGTCCTCCGCTTCGGCGCCGACGAGGACGCCCAGATAGCGCAGGAGGCCGGGCTGGACCGCCCGGAACAGCTCTCCGAACGCCGCCTCATCGCCTTCCTGGGCGGCTCTGACCCGTATGGACATGTCCACGGGAGCGCGTGGGCCCGGCACTCCGGGGCTGTCCGTCTCGTCCTCGGCCTCGCCGAACCGTTCCGCATTCTGCACCGGGACATCATCCTGGACGCCCGGCGCGGCCCCGGCCGATGTGCGGGATGTGGCATTTATGTGGATAGGCGTCCAGGTGGGGCGGATCACCGCCGCGGTGCCGGCAGGGGCAGCGCCCGGCCGGCACCTGGCCCGGTCAGTACAGCGAGACCTTGTACTTGGCCAGCGCCTCGGGCACGGGCTGGTAGAACGTCGTTCCTCCGGTGCTGCAGTTGCCGCTGCCGCCGGAGGTGATGCCCAGTGCCTTCGTGCCGTCGTACAGCGCACCGCCGGAGTCGCCCGGCTCGGCGCAGACGTTCGTCTGGATCATGCCGCGGACCGTGCCGCCGCCGCTGTAGTGGACGGTCGCGTTCAGCGCGGTGACGGTTCCGCTCTTGGTGCCGGTGGTGGAGCCGCTGCGCTTGACCGGCTCCCCGACGTACGCAGCGGCGGCCGTGAAGCCCCCCGCGTGGCTCAGTGAGGTGTTGTCGTAACGGACGAGTGCGTAGTCGTTGCCGGGGAAGGCGGAGCCCACGATCGGGCCGATGAGGGTGCTCTGTGAGGAGTTGGCGTACCAGGTCTTGACCACGTTGCCGCAGTGGCCGGCAGTGAGGAAGTAGTACGTGCTGCCGCTGACCACGTTGAACCCCAGCGAACAGCGGTACCCGCTTCCGTAGATGGCATCGCCGGCCCCGAGGAGCCGGCGATAGGTTCCCGGGGTGCGCTCGATGCGCAGTGCGCCGGCGTCGGCGCCCGCCGCGTTCCTGATCTTCGCGAGAGCGGCGGCGGAGACCGTGCTGTCGGCGGTCACGACGACGCGCCCGGCGGCCTGGTCCACGTGCCATGCGGTGCCGCCGACGTCCGCGTTGAACACGGCCCGGTCGACGGTCTCGAGTTGTGCTGAGCCGTAGGTCCGGAGGGGGGCTGCCTCGGCCTGTGGAAGGGTCAGTGCGATGGCGGCGAGCAGCCCGGTGGCGAGCGTGGCGAGCCTGCTCCGTCGTGTGCTGCCGGTGCAGGGGGTGATGCGCGTGATCCTCACTGATCTCCTCCCAGGAGCGTGCGGCCCCGGGGTCGGGGGCCTGTGAGGCGCAACAGGAATTTGGCGTGTTCCTGCCAAGCGCTGCGGGGAGTATGCGCACAAGCGCCGCCGTCCGCAAGGGTGTCCGGGCGTGCCGCAGGTCGCCCCGCCGCGGCCATCGCGCGTGACATTGCTCACCGGCTCCGCCCGCCGATCGGCCCGCCGCACGGTCCTTTCGCGATCCGGGCAACGTTGCGTGGTCGACAAAAGGGACAATTAGGGTGTATTGCCCATTCAACTCGGTTCGTGGCATAAGCCACTTGATGGTGTGTCAGCCACAAACCCGCGAGGCATAATCGGCCCCGGTCGTCACCGGAAGCAGTGGAGCCATCGGGACATCGACCGACCTCCCAGGCGGAATTCCGCACCGGACCGACCCTCAAGGTGCTGTACATGTCCCTGGCCAGCCGCACCCGGATCGCGGCCCTGCTCGCCGCGGCCTCCGTCGGCGTGGCCGGCGTGACGACCTGGGCCTACGGATACGGGACCGACCGGCAGGCGGCGGCCCCCGAGGCGGTCGCCAGGCCGAGTGTGACCGAAGGCTCGGCCCTCCAGGTCGTCGCACACCCCGACGACGACCTCTTCTTCATGAACCCCGACCTGAGCCGCTCCATATCGACGGGCATCAAGGTCACCACCGTCTACCTGACCTCCGGCGAGTCCGACGGCAGGAACGAGGCCCACAGCCCGCACCTCGATGACGCCGCGGGGCCCGCCGACCGCGCCGCCTACGCGGAGGCCCGGCAGAACGGCATCCGGGGCGCCTACGCCCAGATGGCCACCGGCGACCGCACCAGCGCTTGGCAGCGGAAGTCCGTACCCACCGCCGGCGGGGGCAGCGCCGAGGTGGACGTCCTCGTCGCCAGGCCCGAGGTCAACCTGGTGTGGATGCAGCTCCGCGAGGCCCGCAGCATCTCCGGGGACAATCCGGACAGCCTGCGCGGCCTGTGGGACGGCCGGATACCCGCCCTGGGCGCCCAGCTGACCTCCGGGACACCGGTCAAGCACGTGTTCTCGTACACCAAGGACCAGGCGACAGCCGCCATCGCGGACGTGTTCGCGCTCTACAAGCCGACGACGATACGGACGCAGGACCCGACCCCCGGCAGGTCGGAAAGCGGCGCCTTCCTCGACCACCAGGACCACATGTACGGCGCCCGCTTCGTCCAGGCCGCCGCCGAACGCTACGCGCAGTCCACGGACCGGCCGCACTTCTCGGTCCAGAACTACGTGAGCTACCCGAACAGCTCGCTGCCGCCGACGCTCGACCCGCAGACGGCCGAGGAGAAGCTCGGCTACCTCAAGACCTACGCATGGATGGACCACGACGACTGGTGCGGCAGCCCCGCGGGCTGCGGCGACCGCAAGACCGCGACGAGGCCCACCGGCGCCGGCTGGAGCCAGACCATCCGCTACAGCCGGGGTGACGGCACCTCCTGGATGACCGAGGGCGTCTCCGGACGGCTCTGGGCGTTCGCGGCGCTGGACGGCCGGATGGCGTACTGGTCGCGCAGCGGCCCGCAGGCCCCCTGGCAGGGCCCCCGGTTCCTGCCCGGTGCCGGGCCCGGCACCGGGATCGACGCCGGCGCGACGGCGGTCCGGCTCCCCGACGGCAGGATCGCGGTGTTCGCCACCCGCACCACCCTGGGCACGAAACCCCGGGACTACGGCAGGGACGTCGTGTACGCCGTGCAGACCACGGCCGACGGCGCCTTCGGCCCGTGGCAGTCGCTGGGCAGCCCGGACACCACCGACAGGTCCGTCACCTCGGCGATCAGCGGACCGGCCGTCACCGTGGACCCGGCCGGCCAGATGACGGTGTACGTACGCGACTCCAGGCGTACGCTGCGCGCCCGGGCCCAGACGACCCCGGACGGCGCGTTCGGCGCATGGCAGGCCCTGGGCGGCGCCGGCCTCCTGGGCGATCCGGTCACCGCGACCGACGGCTCGGGGCGGCGGCACGTGTACGCGGCGACGGCCGGCTCCGTACTGGCCTGGGTCCAGCCGGCGCCGGGTGCCCCGATCGGCGGCCCCTTCCCGACCGGGCTGCCCCAGACGACGGGCGTGCTCTCGGTGCGCCCGGAGGGCGACGGGGTCCGGCTGTTCTTCCGCCGCCCCGGCACGGGCTCCGTCGGTACGAGCCTGGCCGCCGCGGGCGGGCCCGCGCCGCAGTTCTCCCGGGTCGCCGCGGCCGGCGGTCTCGGCGGCTACGGCGCGGTGGGCGTCGCGGGCCACCTCCTCATGGGCCGCGCCGGCGCGGGCACGGTCAGCGTGGCGGGAGCGGACGGCCCGGAAGCCTGGCAGGAGTCCCAGATGCTGTACACGGGCGCCCCGGCAGGCGTGGCCGACTGGCGGGCCGGTACGGCCGTCGCGGCGGCCCTCGGCCTGGACGCGGATCTGCACATCGTCACGACGGTTCCCGCAGCCGGATCCGAGCAGCTCGCCGACCGGACCCCCACCCCGTGGCACCGCGCGGTCCAGCCCCGGACACTCGCGCAGGCCGCGCGCCCGGCCTGATCGGCAAGACACCCCCGGGGTGTGACCTGCGCCGCAGGTGCGCCCGCGGTCCCTGCGCCGCCGGGTGGCAGTGCGGTTCGGGGCGGGTGAGGATGGCGGGCAAGGCCACCTCGCCGGGCGGTGGCGGGGACGCCACCTCGCCGGCGACGGCGGCCGCACTCTGACCCTCGGGCGATCGGGGCTCCCATGGCTCCTCCCTTCCTCTCGCGCAGACGCATAGGGATACGCATCTGCATCTGCATGCGCGGGGGAGCGGGAACGGTCCGCGCCGTGGCCGCCTTCGCGGCCCTCACGGCCCTCGCGACCGGATGCAGGAACGACACGGTGCCCGCCTGGGAGTACCCGGAACTCGGCACGACCTTGAGATCGCTGTCCCACGACCTGGACGAGGGCTGCGCCGAGACGACCCCTGCGGGCTGTGTGGACGAACTGGACCGGCTCGGCGTGCTGGCGGAGCGGGCCCTCGTCGAGGTCCTCGACCACAAGCTGCTCGCCGGCGGATACGTGGCAGCGATGAACGACCTGGCCGGCGCGAGGGAGCTCCGCATCGCCGCCGCGCAGGAGGCCCGGGCGCGGCGCGATCCGCACTACCTCCCGTTCAGGCGTGCGGTGCAGGCGGAGCGGCTCGCGTACCGGCGCCTCCTCGCCGAGCTGGAGGACCTGCGGACCGCTCCGCCCCCGGGTGACGGCACCAAGCCCGTCTGAGGCGGCGCACCGGAGCGTCTGACGGCAGGACTACCGGGCCCGCAAGGGCGGTGTCGGGAGGGGCTTGCCGTCGAGAGCCACCAGGGACAGGACGGTGATCGAGCCCGTCCAGGCCAGCGGGGCGACCGACGAGGGCCTGCCCGACCGGTTCACCTTCTCGGGCAGCTCCCCGAGCGAGTTCTGCTTGGAGAGGACCCAGTCCAGGACCTGCCTGGCCCTTTCCGGCTTCCCCGTCCCGGCCCACGCGAGGGCGAAGAACGAGGTGCTGGGCGTCCAGGCGGTCCCGCCCCAGGGCGCTGTCGGATCGTTCCCGGGCGTGAGCCCCCCGTTGGGCAGGAGCAGCGCCTCGTGCGTGGTGTCGAGCGCCCGGGCCAGGTCGGCCGGCGCCGCGTTGAACGGCGGCGCCATGAACGCCACCGCGCTGTCGTGTCCGTGCTGCCCGTCGACGGTGCGCTGGTAGCCGAGGGGAGCGAACTTCTTGGATATCCCGGACGAGAGCCGCCCGGCGGCTGCGGCCCAGTGTGCCGCATCGTCCGGCCGGTTCACCGCTCGCGCGAGGTCCGCGGACGCGTTGAGCCCGGCGAGCAGGGGCGCGGCCGTACCGATGTTCGGCGTGGTCGTCATCAGCTCCCAGTAGTCCGGGGAGGCCGGCGGCAGCCCGTCCGCCCCCAGGGAGGCCGCCGCGCGGTCGGCCGCCTTGCGGACCATCGGGTACAGGGCGGCCAGCCGGGCGTGCCGGGTCGTGCGGGGCGCCGTCTGGTACCACTGCCAAGTGGCCCAGGGGACCCAGCCGTTGGCGTCGAGCTGCCACCGCCTGCCGTCCGGCGGTCCGGAGCCGTCGAGTTTCGTCCGCGCGTCCCAGGTGCCGTCCTTCCGCTGGGTCGCGGCGCTGTAGCGGAGGATGCGGTAGGCCTCGGCCTCGTGGCCGGTGTGCGCGAACGCGGCCGAGGCGAAGCTGGAGTCACGCGGCCAGGAGTACATCCAGCCGGGCGTCCACCCCGCCGCCATGGCGCCGTTGGGCCGCAGCAGCGCACGCATGGTCAGCAGGGCCCGCTCGGCCGCCGCGCGGTGTGAAGGCGAGCTGCCCGGGACGCGGCCGGCCGCCAGCCAGGCGCGGCTCTGTGCGATCTGCTGCCGGGCCGTCAGATCCTCGAGCGCCACCACGGCCGACGCCGTCCTCCCGGCGGGGAGGTACTTCCACCGGCCGGACGGCAACCGCAGTACGTTGCTCCGCTCGACGTACCGCGCGCCCTGCGCGATGGCCGGTGTGATGCCCTCGGTGGCGGTCGCGTTGGAGAGGAGTCCGACGGTGGGGGCGGCGACCACCGACAGGGGCGCGTAGTTGCCCTCGGCCTCGCCACGGCTGTGGTGTCCCGGAGGCCTGACGAGGAACACCGGCCGTTCCTCGCCGGCGTGCCGGCCCGCAGGGGCTCCGGCGACGCACACGGGAAGGGCGACGCTCGCGAGGGACGCCGTGACGACCGCCCAGCGAACGAGCCGGACAGCAGGCATCGCCACTCCCTCCGTCGGGCTTCCGTGAGCTTCCGCGCGTATCCGTGCACGTCCGTGTGCGCGGAACTCCCGGAATTCCCATCGTGGCGGACCCGCCCGGACCCCGCCATGAGATGCCCGCCGCCCGGGTGACCGGGGGACCTCGGGACGCCTCGTGTCATCGCATGGCGTAACAGCCGTGGCAGGGACGCGGGCCCGCCGCAAAGGATGGGTGAATGAGCGCTGCTCCGCTGCTGTCCGAGGGCGAGGGCCGTCGAACGCATTCCCCCGGAGCGGACGGCCGGGGAAGCCGCCGGCGCCCGTTCGTCCGCAGGCTCCTGCTGGGCGCGGGCGGGAGCCTCGTGGCGGCGGCCGGGGCCCTGGTCGCCGTCGGGTGCTTTCTCGGGCTCTACGTACGGCCCACGTCGGACGACTGGTGCGCCGCGTGGAAATCCCGTGACCTGGGAGTCCTCGGCATCACGTCCGACTTCTACACGACCCAGAACGGGCGGATCGCCAATGCCTTCCTGAGTGGCGCCATCTATGGCGACGGACTCGGCGGCGTCAAGATCCTGCCGACCGTCATGGCCGTCACGTTCACGGTCGGTCTGGTGCTGCTCGGGTGCCAGTTCGTCCGACTGCGCGGTGGAAAACCGCCGATATTGGTCCTGTTCGCCTGCTCCTTGGCCATCCAGGCACTGCTCTACTACGCCGGAACGCGCAGTTACCAAGTACTGCTGTGGGCTCCTGCCACCATTTCCCACACCCTTCCCAGTGTCATCGGGGTCTGGGCGCTCCTGCTGGGCATCTGGACCGTCCGCCAACCCCGTGCCGCCGTACGTGCAGGCGGCTTTGCCGCTGCATTTCTCATCGCGTTCGGACTCGGCACCCTGAGCGAACCGTTCGCCCTCGTCAGCGGTCTGCTCGCGGCCGGAGCCGGCCTGCTGGCCGTGCCCCGCCTCAAACTGGCGCAGACCTGGCACCCGTTCACCTGGTGTGCCCTCTGGTGCTCCGGGCTCGTCTGCGGGCTGATCGTGCTCTACACCTCGCCCGGCGCCCGGTGGCGCCGCGCCCAGCAGCCGGACGGGGAGTCCGTGCTCTCCGCGGGCGAACTCAGGGGCGCGTTCCGGGACTGGCTGCACATGTGGGACTCCGTCACGGGCCAGTGGGCCTACCTCGGAGCCGCCGCCGTCGGCGTCCTCCTCGGCTGGGGAGCAGCTCTCCACGCACCTGCACCCGGGCCGCGGAAGGGGAAACGGCGCGGGCCCGCCCCGCGGAAGATGCAGATCGCCGTGTTGCTCCTCCCGGTGCCGGTGGTGGCGCTGGGGTCGTTCGCCGTGGTGCTGGGGCTGCGCAGCGGTTACGGCCCGAGTGGGTGGACGTACGCCCGTACCTGGACGAACTACCTCGTACCGATGGAGCTGGCGCTGTGCGGCTACGGCGCGCTGCTGGGGGAGTGGGCCGGCCGCACCCTGGTCCGCCGACGCGCCTCCGCCCTGGCCGTGTCGGCCGGCATCGTGGCCGCGGGCGGCCTGGCGCTGGCCGCGCTGGCCGTGCTCGTCCCGACCCTCCAGCAGCTCACCACGGCCACGGTGACCCGTGCCGCGGCCTGGGACGCGCAGAACTCCCGCATCCGGACCGAGGCCGCGCAGGGCGCCACCGATGTCGGATACCGGCCCCTGTACATCGGGAGCCTGGCCGAGCCCTTCTTCACGTCCGACCACCCGCGCGACTGGGTCGCCGCCTGCGTCTCGAAGTGGTACGGCATCGACCGGATCCACCGCGTGTGAGCGGGTGTTCCGCGGAGGCCGGACGGGCGGTGTTCCGGTTGCGGAACCGGCTGGAAAGCAACCCCGGGGTACCCGTTGGAGTGATCACCGGGGTGTCCACGTGTCAGGGCGCGGGAGGTCGCCAAGGATGCGGGCATGCCACTCTCCCTCTCCTCCCCCCGCCGCGCCCTCCTCCCGTTCGTCGCCGCCGTCGCCCTGCTGGCCACCGCCTCATCCACGGTGGCCGGCGCGGCCGAAGCGTGCGGTTCGATCATCACCGCGCCGCTCGCCCGCCCCGTCCCCGCCGACGACCCGTGCCCCAGCACCGACCCCGTCGTGTGCCGCATCCGCGTCCTGCCGATGGACGAGAAGGTCGAGGCCCAGCGGACCCGGATGAGCTACCACGGGCTCCTCGAGGACATGCACCGTACGGAGGCCGACATGCGCGCGACCGGGGCCACCGACGAGGAGATCGCCCGGGAGCTGGTCGACATGCGCAACCAGGCCAAGGCCATCACCCGGGCCGGCATGACCCCGGAGGAGGTCCGCATCCTGGAGGAGCGGAACATCGCCAAGTACGGCAACCCGCTCGGCCCCACCGCGGACCAGCTCTACGCCAAGTACGGATCGTGGCAGCAGGTCACCGACGCCTCGATGCGGACCAGTTACGCCGTCGACCGCGAACTGAGCCTCGAGTACCGGCCCTGTCCCGTCTGAGTTGCGCCCGCCAGGCCGAGGAGGTCGGCCGCATCGGTGTCGAGGACCATCGTTGGCCTCCTCCCGGGTGAGCCCGGCGTGGGCGATGTAGTCCCCGTCCTCGTACGGGAAGTCCGTGAGGCGGTCCGGCTCCGAAGGTCGACGCGGCGGCGGCCGACGCCGGCGCGTGCACGTGGCTGACCGTGTCGTACCAGAGGCGGCCGACGGCCACCGAGGGGAGCTCGGGCGTCTGCGGGGATTCGAACGCCAGATGGTCGTCGGAGCCTCCGGGGCAGCAGGGGCAGGGCCCCGCCCAGGTGCGAGGTCAGGATGCGCATTCCCGGATGGCGTGCGGGGATGCCCGCGAGGATCAGGTGCACGAGGGCCACCGTGTCCTCGACCGGCGCTCCGACCATCCAGGTCATGCCGTGCTCGGTGATCAGCGGGCTGCCGGCCCCCTCGCCGGCCGGGTGGATGCACAGGACGGCGCCGCGCCGGTCGAGCTCCTCGTAGACGGGCCGGAAGAGCGGGTCGGTGAGGGTCCGGCCGAGCACGGTCGTGGTCACGCCGCCGACCCGACGGCGCCGAGGTCGTCGAAGGCGCGGGCGATCTCGCGCACTGCCGCGTCGACGTGGGGGAGGGGCAGCGCGGCGAAGGCCCGGAAGCGTCCGGGGTGGCGGGCCACCAGCTCCGCGTACGACTCGTTCGCCGTACGGGCGACCGCCACGGCGTCGGACTCGTCCGCCAGGTGCGGGGACTGCGGTGCCGCGGAGAGCACCTGGAGGTCGATGCCCGCCCGGTCCATCAGCGCGAAAAGGCGGTCCAGTTCGGCCTCGGTCGCATCGGCGCCGATCCCGCGCCGGGTACCCGTATCGGCCTTCCCCAGCCGCTCGAGGCGGTCGAGGTACTCCGCGGTCCACAGGTGGGCGTGCACGTCGACGCGCAGAGGGCTCACCCTTCCACCCGGCCGCGCGCCGGCCCATGGATCCGTGGAACCGGGCGGGCCCGTTCTTCCTCTCAGAGGGCGAACACGGAGGAGGCGCACGTGACCGGTACCGCAGACAGCCATACGACGGGCCGGCGCCCGAAGGAGATCGAGGCGGCCTGGGCGCTCATGCTCGCGGCCGTCGCCGCGAACCTCGCGGTGTGGGCTCTGGGCTCGTTCGTCGTCGAACCCACCGGCCTGGACGACCTGACCGCCACCTCCGGAACCGGCGGCGCCGCCCGCCAACTCGCCCTGTCGGGCGGGGTCCTGATCGTGGTCCTGGCGGCCTGGCTGGCCGTGGGGGTGAAGATGCGCGCGGGCCGCGGCTGGGCCCGTACGGTCCTCGGCGTCGCCGGCGCCGCATCCCTGCTCTTCATGGCCACCGACCTGGGCATGGACGGGCTGTGGCCCGACGCCTGGTCGGTCCTGGCCGCCGTCCCCGACCTGCTCACGGCAGCCGCCGTGGTCCCGCTGTACCTGCCGGCGGCCCGTGCCCACTTCCCGGCCCGTTCACGCCGGGCCTGACCCGGCCGCGGCGCCGCCCCCCGCCCGATGCGGGGTGCGGCGGCCCGTCAGTGCCGGCGTGCGGGGCGGGGGGGCTGACGGGCGCCGGGGTGGGTCAGCTCGGTTGCGGGGCCTCCGTGTTCTGGGCCTGGGGCGGCCGGGCCTGCTGGCCGGGGCCGCCCTGGGGGGCGACGAAGTCCTTGCTGCGGATGAGGGCGAACGCCAGGACGCCGCCCACCAGCGCCACGATGCCGCTGACGACCAGCAGGTCGTTCATCGACGTCGCGAAGCCGGCCTGGACCGCGTGCTCCACCTGTCCCCGGAACTCTGCCGGGGCCGAGGCGATCGCCTGCCCGGGAGAGCCCATGCGGATGGAGTCCGCGATCTGGTCGCTCTGGCCCTGCAGTGCCGGGATGCTCGCGAGCCGCTCCCGCAGGGCGTCGTGCAGCGACGCGGTGAAGAGCGAGCCGTACACGGCGATGCCGACGGCGATGCCCACCTGCCGGAAGGTCTGGTTCACGCCGGAGGCCATTCCGGCCCGCCACACCGGGACGACACCGATCGCGGTCGAGGCCAGCGGCGGGTTGACCATGCCGGCCCCGATGCCCGTGACGATGAATCCCGGGATGAGGTGGGTCCAGTCCGAGTCGGCGGAGACACCCGTCATGAGCAGCAGGCCGATGCCCACGATGACCAGGCCGGGGCCGATCAGCCACCGGGTCGGGACCTTGCTCATGAGCCGGCCGGCCGCCATGGCGGCGACGAGCGTGCAGCCGGAGCTGACCAGGAGCCGGGCGCCGGTGCCCATCGCGCTGTAACCGAGGTCGTTCTGCAGGTACAGCACGAGGTAGATGAACATCGCGAACAGCGAGGCGTTCATCGCGAACGCAGCGATCGAGCCACCGAGGAAGGTCGGGGTACGCAGCAGCTTCAGGTCGAACATCGGCTCGGACACACGCGATTCGATCACCGCGAACGCCACGAGGAACACCGCCGCCAGGCCGAAGCAGATCAGCACGCCCTGCTCGCCCCATGCCGTGTCGCTCGCCCGGATGAGGGCGTACACCAGGCTGAACAGGCCCGCCGTGAGCGGCACGATGCCCAGCCAGTCGATCTTGGAGGCGCGCGGCGGACGGGACTCGTCCACCAGACGGAGCGTGATGAAGATCGCGGCGATGCCGATCGGCAGGTTCACGAGGAAGATGCCGCGCCAGCTGATCCCGCTGGTGATCACACCGCCGAGCACCGGCCCGAGCGCGGTGGCGACACCCGCGACGGCACCCCAGATGCCGAAGGCCGAGCCCCGCTCCCTGCCCTGGAACGTGCCGGCGAGCAGCGCCAGGGAGGTGGCGAACAGGATCGCGCCACCGATTCCCTGCACGGCGCGGGACAGGATCAGCATCAGCTGGTCCTGCGCGACGCCGCACAGCAGCGATCCCGCGGTGAAGACCGCCAGTCCGATGACGAACAGGCGCCGCCTGCCGTACAGGTCGGCCAGGGAGCCCGAGGTGAGCAGGAGCGCCGCCAGGCTTAACGCGTAGGCATCCGTTGTCCATTGCAGGCCGCTGAAGCTCGCGTCCAGCGAGTGCTGGATGTCAGGAAGCGCGACCGCGACGATCGTGACGTCCAGCAGCAGCATGAACGTGGCGGCGCACACCACCAGCAGCGTCCACCATTGGCGTTTCATTGTTCGGAGCCCTCCTCGGTTCGTAACTCTTGTTCGATCGGCCCTAGTTGAACGAGCGCACGGATGCTAGCATCCTAGTATGCGTGCAGAGGTAAAGCAGTTCAACGTCTACTTGCCGGTGGAACTCATCCGGCAGATCAAGCACCATGCAATCGAGAACGAGTCGTCGCTCTCGGCCCTGGTCGCCGAGGCGTTGCGCACGTATCTCGCCGTCCACGAGCAGGAACCGCGGAAAGGAAAGCAGGCATGAGCACCGAAGGTGTCGAAGGCGTGTACCTCGAGACCCATAACTGGGGCAAGGCGGCCAAGTTCTTCCAGTCGCTGGGCTACAACGTCGAGTTCGCGACCGAGGAGGGCTCGGGGATGCTCCGCAACGGGGACGGCCCCTACCTGCTGCTCGCCGAGATCCCCGAGGACCAGAAGCCCGACTTCCAGGTCGTACTGCGGGTCGGGGACGCCGGCGAGTTCGCGGTCGACCCGTCCGTCGAGGTGGTCACGCCGTTCGAGGAGACCCACTACGGAACGCAGGAAATGAAGGTGCGCGACCCCGACGGGCGCGTCTGGAGCCTCCAGGCGCCGCTCAAGAAGTAGGTGCGGGGCAGCTGTCCTCATGTGCCACATGGTCCGCCTCTTCGGTGCAGCAGCCGACGAAGAGGCGGACTTTTCGTCAACTCGGGGGCGGGGCGGCCCGTTGACCTGACAGACCCGCGCCCTTTTTCCCCGTACGGCTCCGCAACGGCTTCCATGCTGCACTCCGTCGGCCACACCACCACTCGGCATACTCGGCTGTTCGAATTCCGGGCCGACGCGGGCAGGCCACGTTACGGAGATTGCGGATGTCTGAGCAGAAGAACACGGCGGAATTGCTGGTCATCGGTACCGGGGTGATCGCGATGTCCGTTGCCCACCACTGCGCGGAAGCGGGCGTCGACGTCGTCGTGTTGGGCCGGGACCGGCCCGGTGCCACCGCGACACAGACCGCCGGCGCATTCCGCACCTATTTTCCCGGGCGCGTGTACGACTCCGAACTGGTCGCGCGCAGCCTGGCCGATTTCCGTACGTTCGGCGCCACCACCGGCGCAGAACTCGAGGTGACGGAGACCGGGATGCTCGTGGTGGCGGCCACCGCGGACGAGGCGGCCGAGCTCCTGGCGGAGGTGCCCGCCCAGCGGGATGCCGGCGTGCAGCTGGAGCTGCTGACCGCGGCGCAGGCCGTCGAGCGCAATCCCTGGCTGGACCCGGCCGGTGTCGAAGCGGCGGTCTGGTGCCCGCAGATGATCCGCCTCAGGGCGGACGAGGTGCTCCGCGGCTACACCGAAGGCGCGCAGAAGCACGGAGCGCGCCTGGTCACGGGCGCCACCGTGACCGCGCTGGACGCGTCCACCGGCCATGTCGCCACCACGGCGGGTGATTTCACCGCGGAGGCGATCGTCCTCGCGGACGAGTCCGGCAGCGGTGACATCGCCGCGCTGGCCGGCTTCGAGCTCCCGGTGTGGGGCCAGTTCGCCGAGCTGTTCCACACCGATCCGGTCGGCGACGGCGACGTCGCGTCGCCGTTCACCTTCCACCCCGCGGCCGGACTGAAGACGATGGGGATGGGGCCGTCCTTCCTGGTGGGCCTCGAGCGTTTCTCCCGGAAGCCGGGCATGCGCGACATCTGGCACGAGGCGGCCATGGACGAGGTGGCGCAGCGGTACCCGCGCCTGCGGGACGTCACGCTGCACAGCGCATGGACCGGAACCCTCGACGTCACGCCTTCCAGGAGCGCCCTCATCGGCAGGGCGGGCGGCCCGCACGAACGGATCCTGTTCGCCACCGGTTTCACCGGCCACGAGCTCGGCCAGGCGCCCGCCACCGGCAAGATCGTTCGCGACCTCCACCTCGGCCGGCACCCCGGCGTCGACATCACGCCGTTCTCGCTCGCCCGCAACGGGGCGTAACCCGCAAGGACTTCACCCCCCTGCCGTTGCCGGCCCGGGGTCCGCCCACATGGCCGCCGCACTGTCCACAGTGCGGCGGCCATGTGTTTTTCACGCGAATACGCGAATTCTGCACCTCTGGAATCGGAATTCCGAATTCCCGGGAATGCGCGGGTCGTGCGAAGTGACAGGGAATCGGCGATGTGACAGAAAAGCGCCCTCTGTCGGCCGATCGAATGTCGCCATTCGTATATTCGATTTGCGACGGCAGCGTGGCCGTCGCTCGTATTCCAACCCCGATTAGAGGTAGGAGCACAATGCGGCAAATCGAGATTTCCTGGGAGCCGATCGGCGCCAAGGTTCGCGTCACCCTCCTCGAGGGGCGCAACGCCGAACTTGTGGAGCCGCTGTGGGCGGCATTGCCGTACACGACGCTCCAGGGGCATGCCCTCGTGGCCGGCGACTGCATGTACCACGTGCCGCCGGCGCACGACCTGCTGCACGCGGTTCCGGATTACAAGGTGAATCGCAAGATCCAGCCCAACGGCACGGTGTTCCTTTCCCCCGTGCAGCACCTGACCATCAAGTACGGCGAGCTTACCGAGCCGATGCCGACCTCGCCGATCGGTCACGTCGTGCCGGAGGACGTCGACCTGCTGCCGAAGATCGGTCAGCTGGTCTGGGAATCCGTCCACGGCAACGGTGTGCCCGTGATCGCCCACGTGCGCCGGGTGGACGGGCCGGTCGGCCAGGGCGTGCAGCGGCTCGCCGCCGAGTCCGAGCTGGTCCGCGAGCTGATCGAGAAGATCGCCGCGGAGACCGAGCGGGTGCTGGTCGACCCGACCGACGAACTGGTGGACATCCACGAGGGCAGGTCCCGGGGCACCTCCGGGGCCGGGACGAAGAACTCGGTCCTCACGACCCTGGTCGCCGTGAACGGCGAGACGCGGCCGCTGGGTTACGTGAACTACACCACCCTGGTGCGGGCCGGTCGGAAGATCGACATGCCGTTCCCGTCGCTGGTCGAGCTGGCCAAGATCCTGCTCGTGAAGCCCACCGAGTTCCTGGGCTACTGCGGAATGAACACCCTCTGGGCCCTCACCAAGGAGGTGGTCGCCGCACTCGACGTCATCACCACCCGCGAAGAATTCGTCGCTTTGATGGCGCAGATGGCGACGTACGTCAATGCCCTCGGTGCGTGGAATCTGCAGCTGTTCCCGTGGGACCTCACGGGAGACGAATGGACCTACCGTCCGAACGTTGCAAGGAGCACGAATGTCTGAGCAGAAGAACACGGCGGAAATGCTGGTCATCGGCGGAGGGGTGATCGGCACTTCCATCGCGTACCACGCGGCCAAGGCGGGCATCGACGTCGTCCTCGTGGAAAAGAACCAGTTCGGTGCCGCGACCACGTCGCAGACCGCGCGTGCATTCCGTACCTATTTCCCCCGCAAGCCGCACGACTCCGAGATGGCGACGCGCAGCCTCGCCGAGTACAAGCAGTTCTCCGCAACCATGGGCGTCGACGTCGGGCTGCAGAACCTCGGGCTGCTGACGATCCTGACCAGCCCGCAGCAGGCCGCCGAGCTGGAGGCGGACCTGGCGGACCACCGCGAGGCCGGAGCGGCGGTGGAGATGCTCACCGCCGCCCAGGCGGTCGAGCTCAACCCGTGGCTGGACCCCGACACCATCGAGGCCGCGGTCTGGAACCCGGACACGTACCGCATCAAGCCGGAGCTGATCGTCCAGGGGTACGCCGAGGCCGCGAAGCAGCACGGCGCCCGGCTGTTCTCCAACGTCGCCGTGACCGGCCTGGACGGCGACAGCGGCGTGGTCAACACGACGGCGGGCGACTTCACCGCCGACGCGATCGTCATCGCGGCCGGACCGTGGAGCGGCGACGTCGCCAAGCTGACCGGCCTGGACCTGCCGGTCTGGGGGCAGTTCGCCGAGCTGCTGCACACCGACGCGATCCGCACCGACCGCGACGTGCACAACTCGCCGTTCACCTTCCACCCCGTGTCCGGGCTGAAGACGATGGGAATGGGCAAGGCCTTCCTCGTCGGCCTGGAGCGCATCTCCAAGCAGGACGGGCTGCGGGACATCTGGTACCAGGCGGCCGTCGACGAGCTCCCGAAGTGGTACCCGCAGCTGGAGGGCGTCAAGCTCTACAGCGCGTGGACCGGGAGCCTGGACGTCACGCCGACGAAGTCGGCCATCATCGGCAAGGGCACCGGTCAGCACGAGCGGATCTTCTTCGCCGCCGGCTTCACCGGCCACGGACTGGCGCAGGCGCCCATCGCCGGCCAGATCATCCGCGACCTCTACCAGGGCCGGCAGCCGGGCGTCGACCTCACCCCCTACTCGCTGGGCGTCAACCTGGCCCGGCTCGAGGCGTTCTGACCAGGTCAGTCTCGCGGCGGGCGGCGCCCCCACGGCCCGCCCGCCGCATTTCCGAGAGGTGTAGACGATGCCGCCGGTAGACACATCGACCGCACAATGGCTCGGCGAGGCGCCGACGCCACTGAACCCCGACACCGCTTTCAACGGCTTCATCTGCGCGCACGTCCTGCACGCACTGGAGCGCCTTGGACTGTTCCGCACACTGCAGGACGACGGCTCCGCCGACGTGGCCCCGTTCTGCCGGGAGAACGGCCTGGACGAGGCCGTCTTCCGCTCCCTGATCCGCGCCGCGGAGTCCTTCGGGTACGTGGAGGCGCACGGCGACCGCGTCCGGGCGACCCGGACCGGTGAGGAGGCCCGCCAGAAGCTGGGCTTCTTCACCTGGGGCGTCGGCGGGTACCACGACGTCTTCGCGAACGCCGCGTCCGTCGCCCGCGGGGAGCGCCGCTTCGGCGTCGACCTGCACCGCGACGAGGGGATGGTGGCCCTCGGCTCGGCGCAGGCGGACAGCGCACTCATGCGCCACATCCTGGACGAGGAGATCTCCAGGCTCGACTTCACGACGCTCGTCGACCTCGGCGCCGGCGTCAGCGAGCGGGTCTCCCGACTGGTCAAGGCCCGCCCGGGAAGCCGCGGACTCGGTATCGACATCAGCAAGTCCGCCACCGAACTCGGGGCCGACACCGTCGACCGGTACGGCCTCAAGGGCACCGTCGAGCCCGTGTGCGCGGACGTACTCGACATCCTGTTCAACGGGCAGCGGGTCGAGGGCGCCGACGAAGCCGACGTCGTGATGAGCTTCATGTTCCTGCACGACCTGCTGGTCGACCCGACCCGCCGCGACGAGGTGATTCCCCGGCTGCGTGCCGCCTTCCCCAAGGCCAACACGTTCCTGCTGGGCGACACCACGGTGCGGCCGCGGGGCGGCGAGAGCACCCTGCCGGTGTTCTCCAGCGGTTTCGAACTGGCCCACGCCCTGATGGGCGTCCCCATCTACACGCGTGAGCAGTACGAGGAACTCTTCGACAAGGGAGGCATGCACCTCCGACGCGCGGTGCCCTTCGGTGCGCCGCACACCTATCTCTTCGTGCTGGAGGCAGCGTGAGCCGCACGGCCACCCCCGAGATCGTCTGCGACCTTCCCATCCCGCTCGCGGTGGCGGGGCACCACCAGCCCGCGCCCTTCTACCTCACGGCGGACATGTTCGGCGGGATGCCGGTGCAGATCGCGGGCGGTGAGCTCAGCACGCTCGTGGACAAGCCGGTGGCCGCACCGCACACCCACGAGGTCGACGAGATCTACTTCCTCGTCTCGCCGCTCCCCGGCCAGGCGCGCATCGAGGTCCATCTCGACGGGGTCCTTCACGAACTGACCTCGCCGGCCGTGATGCGCATCCCGGCGGGCAGCGAGCACTGCTTCGTCACCAAGGAGGCAGCGGTGGGGAGCTACTGCTTCGGGATCCTGTTGGGATCCCAGCTGTGAGTGCGCCCGCCCGGCCGGAGCCGAAGGTCTACAACACCAGCGTGCCGGATGCGGACACGATGGTGCGGTTGCACCTGAGCGAGAGCCCCTACGGGGCGAGCCCGGCAGCCGTAGCCGCGGCTGCCGGAGCACTGGAACGGGTCAACCGCTATCCCGCGCCGCAGCGGGAGGGCCTCGTCAAGGCCCTCGCCGGCCACTGGGGCGTGTCGCAGGACCAGATCGCCGTGGCCAACGGCAGCGACGAGCTGGTGCTGGCGACCGCTCTGACGCTCGGTGACCTCGCGCGGCCCGGTCTGGTCGCCGCCGGTACGTTCCCCGGCTACCCGGAATCCCTGGAACGCATCGGCCGCGGGGCCGTGGCCCTCCCCCTGCGGGACGGCGCCCTCGACGTCAAGGAGTTCGCGGACGCGCTGCCCGAGCACGGGATCGGCTACGTGTGCAATCCGCACAACCCCTCCGGAACCGCACTCCCGGAGGAGGCGTACGCCACCCTGATCGACGCGGCGCAGGCCGGCGGGGTACCGCTGGTCTTCGACGAGGCGTACCAGGAGTTCAGCGACCCGGGCCTGCCGCAGACGAGGGACTTCCTCGACCGGGACGCCCCGGTGGTGGCGCTGCGCACCTTCTCCAAGGCGTACGGGCTGGCGGCCCTGCGGATCGGCTACGCCGTCGGCCGGGCCGACCTCATCGCCGAGGTCCGCCGGACCCTGAACGTCCTTCCGTTCAGCGTCAACCGTGTCGCACAGGCCGGAGCACTGGCCGCACTCGCCGACCAGCAGTTCCTCGCCGAGACCCGCGAGGGCACCGCGCAGCGGCGTGAGTGGTTCACCGCGGAGCTGGAGCGGCGCGGCTACCGGTACCTCCCGTCGGTGACGAACTTCGTCGCCGTCCGGGTCGACGCCTCCCGGGAGGCACAGGACGCCCTCGCCAAGGAGCACGGGATTCTCGTACGGGACACCGGCCTGTTCGGCTTCCCCGGCCACCTGCGCGTATCGCTCGGCACGGAGGAGGAGCTGCGCGGCTTCCTCGACGCGCTCGACGAGCTCACCACCCGCAAGTAATCGAAGATCACGGAGGTCAAGAATGGTCAAAGCAATCCCGGACGGGTACGCGGAGCTGACGGCCTACCTGTCCGTCGACGGGGCGAGCGAGGCGATCGCCTTCTACACCGAGGCCTTCGGTGCGAAGGAACTGGCCCGCTCCACCGCTCCCAACGGCAAGATCATGCACGCACAGATCCAGATCGGCGGCACGATCGTGATGCTGTCCGACGAGCTGCGGGAAGCCGGCCTGCTGGGCCCCCACTCCGTCGGCGGCACCCCGGTCACGCTGTACCTGTTCGTCGAGGACGTCGACGCCACCTTCGCCCGTGCCCTGCGGGCCGGGGCGAAGCAGCAGCGAGAAGTCCAGGACCACTTCTTCGGCGATCGGGCGGGGCAGGTCATGGACCCGTTCGGCCACCGGTGGACGATAGCCACCCACATCGAGGACGTGTCCCCGGACGAGTTCGAGCAGCGCGCCGAGGCGCACATGCGCAAGGCAGCCGGCTGACCGGCAGCGACGGGGCGAACCGGCCCTGCGCCGCACCAGCGGCGCAGGGCCGGACCCGCGTCAGGCGGAGGTCCGGCCGCGGCGCGAGGACCCGCCGTTCGTGGGCGGGTACGCGGGCTTCGCCGGTGTCGCCGGCCGCGCGGGCGGCGAGGGCAGCGGCGGGAGCGCCGGCTCGTACAGCCAGGCCGAGAACAGGTCGTCCAGCGGTTCGTCCGCATAGCGGGCCGCGTGCTGGGTGAAGCCCGCGGTGGTCACCACACCGTGGCGGTGCATGCCGGCCCAGTCGCGCAGCATGCGGAAGAACGGGCCGTCCCCCAGGGCGCAGCGGACCGCGTGCAGGGCGAGCCCCCCGCGCTGGTACAGCCGGTCGTCGAACATCAGCTTGCGGCCCGGGTCGACGAGGCGCAGGTCCAGTGGCAGCGAGGCCAGCAGCCGGTGCGCGGCGGCCGCCAGCGCGTGCGCGGTGCGGCCGCCGGAACGTTCCGACCAGAGCCACTCGGCGTACTTCGCGAAGCCCTCGTTCAGCCAGATGTGCCGCCAGTCGGCGATGGTCACGCTGTTGCCGAACCACTGGTGCGCGAGCTCGTGGGCCACCAGACGCTCCGAACCGCGCCCGCCGTCCACGTGGTTGGCGCCGAACAGGGAGAGGCCCTGGGCCTCCACCGGGACGTCGAGTTCCTCGTCGGCGACGACCACCGCGTACTCCCCGAAGGGGTAGGGCCCGAACAGCTCCTCGAACAGCTGCATCATGGCGGGCTGCCGGGCGAAGTCGCGGGAGAACTGCGGCAGCAGGTGCGCCGGTACGTGGGCGCTCTGCGGAACACCGCCGAGCCCGGGGTCGCCGAGCAGGACCGTCTGGTACATGCCGATGGACAGCCCGACCAGGTAGCTGGAGGTCGGCGCGGGCTGCTCGTACACCCAGGTGGTCGTGCTGGCCCTGGTCGTCCGGGTGAGCAGCCGGCCGCCGGCCACCACCGTGTAGGCGGACGGGGTGTTGACCGAGATCTGGTACGAGGCCTTGTCGGCGGGCCGGTCGTTGCACGGGTACCAGGAGGGCGCACCGACCGGCTGGCTCGCCACCAGCGCGCCGTCGCTCAGCTCCTCCCAGCCGAGACCGCCCCAGGGGCTGCGGACCGGCTTGGGATTGCCCGCCCAGTGCACCTCCACGGTGAAGGCGGCGCCGGCGGGCAGCGGCTTGGCCGGCCGGATGCGGAGCTTTCCGCCCCGGTGCGTGTAATGGGGCACCCGGCCGTTCACCAGAACCCGGCCTATCTTGAACTCGGCCAGGTTCAGGTGGAACTCGGTGAGCGGCGCCCGCCCGGCGATCGCACTGAGCCGGGCCGTCCCGGCCAGCCGGTTGGGGCCGGGACGGTACTCCAGAGCGAGTTCGTACCGGTGCACGCGGTAACGGGAGTCTCCGTTGTCAGGGAAGTACGGGTCCGATGCCGCTGTTCTCTGGCCGCTCATTGCCGCTTCCGCTCCCTGCGCTGTGCCCGGGCCCTCGTCAGGCCCGCCATGCCTCGATCGGGTTGCCCAGCCACCGCGTGTCGGCGGGGACGGATTCCCCGGCCATCACGAGAGAGGCCGGACCCAGTGTGCTGTGGGCCCCGACCGTGCTTCCGGGCAGGACGATTCCGCCCGGGCCCAGGGTGGCGCCCTCGCAGAGGACCACAGTATCCGTCCTCAAGATCCGGTCGTGGAAGAGGTGCGTCTGCAACACGCAGCCACGATTCACGCTGACCGCATCGCCCAGTACCACCAGGTCCGTCTCGGGCAGCCAGTAGCTCTCGCACCATACGCCCCGGCCGATCCGCGCCCCGAGCCCGCGCAGCCACAGGTTCAGCAGCGGCGTACCGGGCACCGGTCCGGCCAGCCACGGCACGGCCAGCACCTCGACGAAGGTGTCGGCCAGCTCGTTGCGCCATACGAAGCTGCTCCACAGCGGGTGCTCGCCCGCCCGGTGCCGGCCCACGAGCAGCCACTTCGCCGCCACGGAGACCGCGCCCGCGGCCAGACCGGCGCTCAGCAGGACCGCGCCGGACAGCAGCGCGGCCTGCCAGGTCCCGAGCCCGCTCGCGGTGCTCAGTGCGCAGAGCGCCGCCAGGGTCAGGACGGCCAGCGCGGCCGAGCAGAACACCGGGACCATCCGGCACAGCTCCACCAGTCCGCGCGCCCACAGCAGCCGCGCGGGCGGGTCGTACGTCCGGCTCTGGTCGGCGTCGGCGGCGGACCGCGGCAGCCGGACCGGCGGCAGGCCCAGGTACGAACTGCCCTTCTTGGCCTTCTTCGGGGTCGCCGACAGCACGCCGACCAGCCCGTCGTCCGGCACGGTGCGGCCCGGCGCGGTCATGCCGGAGTTGCCGAGGAACGCCCGGCGGCCGATCTCGGAGTGGCCGATCCGCATCCAGCCGCCGCCCAGCTCGTAGGGCGCGGTCAGGGTGTCGTCGGCGAGGAACGCGCCTTCGCCGACGGTGGTGAGGCTCGGCAGCGCGAGCACGGTGGACACCTCCGCGCCCCGGCCGATCTTCATGCCGAGCAGCCGCAGCCACACCGGTGTGATCAGCCCGGCGTACAGCGGGAAGAGCGTCTCGCGGGACAGGTCCATCAGCTGGGTGACGGTCCAGGCCTGCCAGCCGATCCGGCTGTGCGTCGGATGGGTCCCGGTGCGCAGCCCGAGGCTGAGCAGTCGTACGGAGACCAGCAGGAGCAGCGCGTACGTGAACCCGTACGCCAGCGCCCCGGGCACCACGGCGATCAGGGCTCCGCGCAGGGCCTCCACCAGCCCGGCGCCGGCGGGCACGAACCGGCTCAGCACGAGCAGCGCGGGCAGGGTGGAGAGCACGGGCAGCGCCGTCAGACCGAAGCCGGCCGCCCCGTAGGCGGCCCGCCAGGGGAGCCCGCGCGGCGGGCGCTCCTTGGGCCAGTTCCGCTTGGCCCTGCCGAGCTTCACGGCGGGCGCGCCGGCCCAGCGCTGGCCGGTCGGGATCTGCCCGACCACGGCCGAGCCGGGGGCCACCTCGGCCCGCTTGCCGACCCGCGCACCGGGGAACAGGATGCTGCGGGTGCCGACCACCGCGCCCGTGCCGACCTTGACCGGGCCGATCTCGAGCCGGTCCCCGTCCAGCCAGTGCCCGCAGAGGTCCACCTCGGACTCCACGGCGCAGCCGCGGCCGAGCTTGAGCATGCCCGTCACCGGCGGCAGCGAGTGGAGGTCCACCTCGGGGCCGACCTTGGCACCGAGCGCCCGCGCGTACCGCTCCAGCCAGGAACCGGTGAGCGCCGTCGCGCCGACGTACTCGGCCAGCCGCTCGGCCGTCCACAGCCTCAGGTGCACGCTTCCGCCGCGCGGGTGGCGCCCCGCCTTCACCCCGCGCAGCAGCAGCCGCGCGCCGCCGGCCGCGATCGCGAGCCGGCCCGGCGGGCTGAAGAGCAGCGCCGCACCGGGGACGACGAACCACCACGAGGCGGTCGGCGCCCACGGATACGCGCCGAACCAGTGCAGCGCGTTGCCCAGGGCCAGCAGCGCCACCGTCCAGCGCAGACCCACCAGGGTGAACAGCGGCAGCAGCAGGAGCGACTGCACCACCTTCGTCCGCAGCGGAACGGGCGCGACGGTCCGGGCCGCGTCGTCGTCCCGTACGGACTTCTCCAGCCGCCGGGCCAGCTTGCGCAGGGTCGGCTGCTGGTAGATGTCGAGGACGGCCGCCCGCGGGTAGCGGGTACGCAGCCGGGTGGTGAGCTGCGCGGCGGCGAGACTGCTGCCGCCGATCGCGAAGAAGTCGTCGGCGGCGCTCGTGACGGCCACGCCGAGGGTCTCGCTCCACTGCTCGGCGAGCCAGGCCTCGGTGCCGTACAGCTGCTCCGCCGGGCCCGGGGTCTCCAGCTCGGGCAGCGGCCAGGGCAGCGCGTCGCGGTCCACCTTGCCGGAGGTGCGGGTCGGCAGCTCGGCGACCGGGGCGAGGAGGGGTACGAGGGCCGCGGGCAGCTCGGCGCGCAGCCGCTCGACGGCCGCCGCGTGGTCCCAGCCCTCCTGGGCGACCAGGTAGCCGACGAGCAGCTGGTTTCCGCTGCGCGCCGTACGGACGGCGGCGGCGGCGCCGGCGACGCCCGGCAGGGCCTGGAGCGCGGCGTCCACCTCGCCCAGCTCGATGCGGCGGCCGCCGAGCTTGATCTGCTCGTCGCCGCGGCCGAGGAAGACCAGCCCCTCCGGTTCCGCGCGCACCAGGTCGCCGCTGCGGTAGGCGCGCTCCCAGCCGAGGGATTCCAGCGGGGCGTACTTCTCGGCGTCCTTCTCGGGATCGAGGTAGCGGGCCAGGCCGACGCCGCCGATCACCAGCTGGCCGCTGCCGCCCATCGGCACCGGCTCGCCGGACTCGTCTACCACGGCCAGTTCCCAGCCGTTGAGCGGGAGGCCGATCCGGATCGGCTCCTCGCCGGTCAGGAGCGAGGCACAGGCGACGACGGTGGCCTCGGTGGGGCCGTACGTGTTCCAGACCTCCCGGCCCTCGGTGACCAGGCGCTGGGTCAGCTCGGGCGGGCAGGCCTCACCGCCGAAGATCAGCAGCCGGACCTCGTTGAGGGCCTCCGGTTCCCACAGCGCGGCCAGGGTCGGCACGGTGGAGACCACGGTGATCTCCTGCTCCACCAGCCAGGGGCCGAGGTCGGCGCCGCTGCGCACCTGGGAGCGGGGGACGGGTACGAGGCAGGCGCCGTAGCGCCAGGCCAGCCACATCTCCTCGCAGGAGGCGTCGAAGGCGACGGACAGGCCGGCCATCACCCGGTCGCCGGGGCCGATGGGCTCCTCGGTGAGGAACAGCGCGGCCTCGGCGTCCACGAACGCGGCGGCGCTGCGGTGGCTGACGGCGACGCCCTTGGGCTTTCCGGTGGAACCGGAGGTGAAGATGATCCACGCGTCGTGCTCGGGGCCGGGCCGGGCGGCGGACACGGCAGCGTCCGCGAGGCCGGTGGCGTCGATGCGCCCCCCGGCGCCGAGCACCGCCCGCACTCCGGCCTCGGCGAAGACCAGCTCGGCCCGCTCGTCCGGGTCCTCGGCGTCGACCGGCACGTAGGCGGCGCCCGCGGCGAGCACGGCGAGGACGGCCGTGTACAGCTCGTTGGTCCCGGACGGCACGCGTACGCCGACCCGGTCGCCGAGGCCCACCCCGGCGGCCTCGAGGGCGCGCCTGCGGCGTTCCACCTCGACGGCCAGCGCCCGGTAGGTCAGCCGGGCGGTGCCGTCGTCCAGGGCGAGCTCGTCGGGGCAGGCCCGTACGGAGGCCTCGAAGACGTCCACGAGGGTGCGCGTCGGGGCGGCGGGCCCGGCCGAGAACCGGGCGGACTTGCCGGACTCGTCGTACGGCTCCCCGTCGTCGAGCAGGGTCATTTCACCGCGCTCAGGTGTGGCTGCCATCGGCCCTCGCGTCTCGGTCCCGGAAGAAGGTCCGGGTCGCCGGCGGAGCCCAGGTTTGCCCGGGTTGTTCCGGTCCAGCGCCAAACAACCGGCCAGTCTAGTGCGCCATCAAGGATTTTCCCGCTGAAGCCTTGCCGGTGGCGGAGAAGGGACGGTATGGCAGTGGCGCCCGTGGCGGATGCGCTGGGTGACTGGCCGACCCCGGAGCGGGGTACACACGCGCTACACGGTCGAGCGAGTGAAATCGGGCAAGTCGACGTCGGGGGGCGCTCATGGGTCGGGCACTGCGCGTGGGGATACCCGTTCTCCTGCTGGGTCTGTTCTTCTGGTGGGCCTCGTACGCCACCACGATCATGGTCTGGGAAATCCGGAAGATCCTCTCGTGGTTGGCCGCGCCGCTGCTGGCCGCCGCCCTCGTCACCCTGCTGTGGCTGGTGATGAAGGTGCTCCGGGGAAAACGGGACGAGCGGGGCGGTGCGGGCCGGCGGAGCGGGGGCGCGGCGGTGGCCCTCGGATGGCTGGGCGGCGTCCTCGGGCTGGGCATCGCGATCTGGTGGCTGGTGTACGGCTCCTACCTCCAGGATCGCGCGTACATGCAGAGCGTGCAGGTCGTGGCCGGGCCGGTGCCCGAACTGGCGGCCCGGGCACCCTACGTGGTCGGGAAGGCACAGGCCGCGCCGCACCTCGGCGATGTCACCGGCGAGATCTCCGACATCACGTACCTGCCCGACTCGGACCGGTTCGCGACCCTGGTCGAACGGCGGGGCTGGCTGTCCGGCTACGAGGTCGGCCTGGTGCAGGACATTCCGCTCGGCGGCAACAGCCGGAGCCGGCAACGCTGTTCGTTCGACGTGGAGAGGGCCGACGCGCGGATCGGCGGCTGGTTCACCCACAACCTCGGCCGGAAGATCTCGGCACAGAAGCGCTGGCTGCGCTTCGAGGCCGACGACGCGTACGTGACCTGCTCGGGCGACACCCCGATCGTGGTCGTCCCCCTCAAGCGCCAGACCGGGATCCTGGTGGTCACCGAACGGCCCGCCGGGCTCGCGCTCTACGACGGGCGGACCGGGAAGCTCACCCTCACCGACGACACGGCCGCGGTGCCCGGCCCGTCCTATCCGCTGAGCCTCGCGGCCCGGCAGCGGGAGGGAACGGCCGCGGTCGGCAGCTTCAGCGACTGGTGGTTCGAACGCAGCGGATGGGACGCGTCCGAGGACGGCGCCAACGAGGGCAACGAGTCCGAGTTCACCCTCCAGTACCGCGACGCGACCGGGAACAGCGCGTACGTCACGCCCCTCACCCCGCAGGGGGAGGCCAGCTCGGTGGTGGCCGTCTCGACCGCGCCGACCCGCCATCAGGGCGGCGGGCTCGCCCCGATGACCGTCCACCGGCTCAGTCCGACGTGGTCCTCGCCGAAGGCGCTCGTCGCGCTGATCAAGGCCGAGTACCGGGACGTCTGCTGCTACAACGACGACAGGGTCTTCGAGGTCGTCCCCACCGGCGGCAGCACCTGGACCGCCACGGTCGGCAGCGAGCAGAACATCCGCTACCGGGTGGAGGGCAAGGGCCAACCGGACGGGCGCGAGGCGACCTGCCTGAAGGCCGCCGACGGAGCGCTCATCCGGTGCGCGTACGCGGCACCCGGATCGCCGGAGGAGCAGGAACTCCAGCGCAGGGAGCAGGAGAAACAGAAACAGAAGGACCAGGGCACGGGAGGCCCCGGGACCCCCGGCGACCTGACCGCGTACACCCCCGAGCAACTCGCCGACCTCCAGCGGCGCGTGTCCGACGAGGTCGTCCGGCGGCTGAAGGGCGGGTGAGGAACGGGAAGTCGGGGGCCGGGGCAGGGTCGGTGCCCCGGCCGGTGGTGGTCAGGCGGCCGAAGCCGCGAGGACCGGTGTCTCGGCGTCCGTGAGGAGCTCCATGAGCGACGTACGGGCGCGGGCCAGCCGGGAGCGGATCGTGCCGACCGGGCAGCCGAGGGCGGTCGCCGCCTCGGCGTAGGGGAGGCCCAGGATCTGCGTGAGGACGAAGACGACACGGCGTTCGGCGGGGATCGTGCCCAGCAGCTCGGTGAGGGCGATCCCGTCCTCGAACCCGGGCAGGCCGCGGGGTTGCGTCCGTTCGGCCGCGGCCTGCCAGTCGTCCCGGTCCGAGATCCTGGGGCGGGCCGCCTTGTGGCGGAGGCTGTCGATGACGGTGCGGCGGGCGATGGACAGCAGCCAGGTGCGGGCGGAGGAGCGGCCCTCGAAACGGTGCAGGCTGCCGAGGGCGCGCAGGAACGTCTCCTGCGTCAGGTCGTCCGCCGCCTGCGGATCGGCGCTCAGGTACGCGACGTAGCGCCGGACATCGCGGTGCAGGACGCGTACGAAGCGGTCCACCGCGTCGGGGTCGCCGTCGCGCGCGGCGAGCGCCAGCAGGGTGGCCGGCTCGTCCGCACCGCCCGTACGGCGTGCGGGGGCCGCCGTCGTCGTCTCGGCGGCGCTCGGACGGGGAGGGAGGGCAGGGGTCATCGCCTGTTGTCCTTCTGGGAATCCGGGATCCGGAGCCGCGCACGCACTGCGACTGCGCGGCGCGCGGCGGGCCGGTGAGCGGTGCGGCCTGCCGGACGGCGAGGGCGGCGAGCAGCACGCAGGTGGCTGCGAACACCGCAGCCCGTACCGCGCGACAAGATCGTCCCCGGGTCATGGCGGGCTCATCGTCGCACCCCTTCTCCAGGCAGCTGCAGAAGGGCGCCGGGAATTGGCATCACCGGACAAAACCGTATGTGTCGCGCACCACAACAGGGCCTGGGGGAACGGTGGTTCACCGCTCAGCCCGGGTCCGCCTCGGTTCAGGGCCAGGCGGTGGGAGTGGGGGCCGAGGCCGGGGCGGGCGCCGGGTCGTCGCCGCCCTGGTCGAGCCGGAACGGCGGGTACTCGTCCGTCATGAGCGCGGCGTACGCGGCGACGCGCAGCACCCACCGCTGCAGGCCCACGATCAGGTCGAACACGTCACGCGGGTACGTGGCGGTGAAGGCGAGCACCACGGCCGCGATGATCGCCAGCAGCGTGATCAGACCGCCGCCGGCGCACCAGCCGTGGCGCATGCCGCCGGTGAAGAAGGCGATGACCAGGTAGTGGGGGATCGCGAAGAGCCACCACTTGACCAGGACCAGCGGCCGGGACAGGCGCTCCGGGTAGGCGATCTCGAGGCGCGCCGGATAGCCGGGCTCGGGGCCGAGGCTGAAGGGCGGGTACCGGTCGGTGGCCAGGGCCCCGTACGCGTAGTACGAGACCCGCCACGACCAGCGGAGCACGCCGACGTTGAAGTCGAACAGGCCGCGCGGGTAGCGCTCGGTGAACAGGATCGCGAAGAACGCGATCACGCTGACCACGACGAAGGCGATCCACAGGAACAGCAGCACGATGTAGTGCGGGATCGCCAGGATCCACTTGACCAGCCACAGCCAGCGCGACAGCGGGCTGTCCAGATCGGCACTCACCCGGACCGAGCGATACGAAGAAACGTTCGCGGACATGATTGCGTCACCGTCCCGTGTCCGGCGTCGTGAGCCCCCCGGACCTCGTGCCCCTCCATCATCCGCGCCGCACGATGCATGCTCCAGTCGGCACCCGCGGTGTCCGGATGTGACAGACAACCGTCATTGCGGACACCTGCCCGCCCGGCCAGGATGGACGCATGTCCACGCCCCACCGCGTCGTGATCGCGGTCTTCCCCGATGTCGACCTGCTCGACGTCACCGGCCCCGCCGAGGTCTTCGCCCTCGCGAGCCGGGAGGCCGGGCGCCGGCTGTACGACGTACGCCTGGCCGGCCCGGACGGCGGCCACGTCACCACCTCGGCCGGCGTCCGACTGGTCACCGACCTGTCGTTCGCCGAGGTCGGCGCCGCCGTGGACACCCTCGTGGTGCCGGGCGCCGTCGAGCTGAAGGAGGACGGCCCCCCGGTCGCGCGCGTCGACGACGAGGTGGTCCGGTGGATCGCGACCACCGCCCCGCACGCCCGGCGCGTGGCGTCGGTGTGCGTCGGCGCCCACCTGCTGGCCGCCGCCGGCCTGCTCGACGGGCGCCGGGCCACCACCCACTGGTCCACCGCCGCCCAGCTGGCGGCCGACCACCCGCGGGTCGAGGTCGATCCGGACCCGATCTTCGTCCGGTCGGGCCGGGTGTGGACCGGGGCCGGGATCAGCGCCTGCATGGACCTGACGCTGGCCCTGGTGGCCGAGGACCACGGCGAGGAACTGGCCCTCGTGGTCGCCCGACAGCTGGTCATGTACCTCAAGAGACAGGGCGGCCAGAGCCAGTTCAGCGTTCCGCTCAGCCGCCCGGCGGCCACCCGCAGGGACATCGACGCACTGCGGGTCCACATCACCGAACACCTCGGCGCGGACCTCTCCGCGGCCGCCCTCGCGGCCCGGATGTCCATGAGCGAGCGCCATTTCGCCCGGACCTTCCGCAAGGAGCTGGGCACCAGCCCCGCCGCCTACGTGGAAGCGGTACGGGTGGAAGCCGCCCGCCGGCTGCTCGAGACCACCGACCAGCCCCTGGAACAGGTCGCCGCGGCCGCCGGCCTGGGCTCGGTGGAGACCCTGCACCGGGCCTTCCGCAAGCAGATCGCCACGACCCCGGCCGCGTACCGGCGCCGCTTCCGCACGGCCCACTGACCGCCTCAACCCACTGACTGCCCGGCGCGATTGCGCGCCGGAGCGCGGCTTCGCCGTGCCCGTTTCCCACGAGAAGGACGCTTCAGCATGTCTGCATCCACTGCATCCACTGCATCCACTGCAACGACTGCATCCAAGACCCTGCGCGACGTGATCGGCCTGCCCGGTACGCTGCCCAGCCTGGCCGAGTCCGTCCTGATCATGGTCGACTTCCAGAACACCTACCGCTCCGGCGTGATGGCCCTGGAGGGCGCCGAGCAGGCCCTGGCGGCGGGCGCCCGCCTGCTGGCCGCGGCCCGCGCCGCCGGCACGCCCGTCATCCACATCGTCAACGACGGCGGCGAGGGGACCCCGTACGACATCCGGGCCGAGATCGGCGCCATCAGCGCCGAGGTCGCGCCGCGCGACGGGGAGCCGGTCGTGGTCAAGCAGTTCCCGAACGCCTTCCACGCCACCGAGCTGGAGAAGACCCTCCGGGGGCTGGGCACCGGACAGGACCTGGTGATCGCAGGTTTCATGACCCACATGTGCGTCACGTTCACCGCCCAGGGCGCCTTCAACCTGGGCTACCGCCCGACCGTCGTCGCCGAGGCCACCGCGACGCGCGCACTGACCGCGCCCGACGGCACGCCGGTCCCCGCCGCCACCCTCCAGTCGGCGAGCCTCACCACGATCGCCGACCTCTTCGGGACGGTGGCCCCCACGGTCGGAGCCCTGGCGCCGTGACGCCCTGCTGCCGGCCGCGTCAGTGGATGACGCTGAAGCTGCGCCAGGGGAGGCTGACCGGGGCCGTCACGTTCGAGAGCGTGGTGCCCACGTAGATGCCATCGGCCCCGTCGATCTTCTTGCAGTCCAGCGTCCGGTACAGGACGACGTCGACGAGGGTGTTGTTCTCGACGTGGGTGGCCCCCCTCGGGAGGGCGATCGTGTGGCATCCCGTCACCAGGGTGTTCGAGTAGCTCAGCTCGACCGGCGAGTCGTGGCCGCGGAAGGTGAGCATGCCGACGGTGCTCCGGCCCAGGCCCGAGCAGGCGGTGGCGGTCAGCAGAAGTGCTGCGGCCGCGGTGGTGACGCCGATACGCCGGCTGTGGGACATGGCGCGGTCCTCGTCTGTGCGGTGATGGCTGGGCCTTGCCCACAGCCTGCCCCGGCGGGGCACGGGCGGCATCCGGTGCTCCGCCGGGCGGATGAACGCGGCCCGGACGGGAAGGGAGTCGGCCATGACTGACCTTCGCATCGGCGTCCTCGGATTCGGGCTGCGCGGCAGCATCGCGCGCACGGCACACCGGCCCGGCCGCGGGTCGGAGGTCACCGCGGTCGCGGACCCCGATCCGCGGGCCAGGGCGGCTGCCGCCGCGGCCTTCCCGGGCGCGTACGTCACCGCCGGGCACCGGGCGGTGATCGAGGACCCCGAGGTCGACGCCGTCCTCGTGCTGACCCCCGACCACACCCACGCCGACCTGGCCTGCCAGGCGCTCGTCGCCCGCAAGCCCGTCTTCGTCGAGAAGCCGCTCGACATCTCCGTGGACCGCTGCGACGCGATCCTGCGCACCGCCCGCGCGACGGGCACCCGGCTCTACGTGGGGCACAACATGCGGCACATGCCCGTGGTGCGGACGATGCGCGCGCTGATCGCGGCAGGCGAGATCGGCCGGGTCAGGACCGTCTGGGTCCGGCACTTCGTGGGCTACGGCGGCGACTGGTACTTCAAGGACTGGCACGCCGAGCGCCGGTACACCACCGGCCTGCTGCTCCAGAAGGCCGCGCACGACATCGACGTCCTGCACTGGCTGGCAGGCGCCTACACCGACGACGTCCAGGCGATGGGCGACCTGATGGTCTACGGCGACAACCCGCACCGCCGGGCGCCCGGCGAACCCAAGGGCGAGGACTGGTACACGAAAGACGGACACTGGCCCCCGCACACCCAGCGCGGCCTCAACCCGGTCATCGACGTCGAGGACGTCTCGCTGCTCAACCTCCGCCTCGCCAACGGCGTGCTCGCCGCCTACCAGCAGTGCCATTTCAGCCCCGACTACTGGCGCAACTACACCGTCATCGGAGATGCCGGGCGCCTGGAGAACTTCGGCGACGGCCCGGGCGCCGAGGTCCGGGTCTGGAACAGCCGGCGCTCCGGATACCGGGCCGAGCCGGACGCCGCCCACGCCGTCCCGGACGCGGCGGCCGCCGGCGGGCACGGCGGCGCCGACCCCCTCCTCATCGACGAGTTCCTGCGCTTCGTACGCCACGGCGGAGCCACGGACACCTCGCCGGTCGCGGCCCGCATGGCGGTCGCGGTGGGCTGCCTGGCGACCGAATCCCTGCGCGCGGCAGGCACGCCCCGGCGGGTGCCGCCGCTCGATCCGGACCTGGTGGCGTACTTCGACCGCGGCCAGCAGTCCGCCGAACACCGTTGAACGGCCCGGCGACCCCGCCGGCCTGGGCTCGGCCGGCGGCGGAACCCGATCCTGCCGCCGGTCACGGCCGGGGGTTCAGCCGTCCTCAGGTTCCGGGAGGGGCTGCTCGGACCAGATGACCTTGCCCTCCGGGGTGTACCGGGCTCCCCAGCGCCGGCTGATCTGCGCCACCAGGAAGAGGCCGCGGCCCCCCTCGTCCGTGGTCTTCGCGTAGTGCAGCCGCGGCGAGCTGCTGCTGCCGTCGAAGACCTCGCAGGTCAGCATCCGGTCGTGCAGGAGCCGTACGCGGACCGGCTCGGCGCCGTGCCGGATCGCGTTGGTGATGAGCTCGCTCAGCACCAGCTCCGTGCCGAAGGCGAGCTCCGACAGGCCCCATTCCTCCAGCTTCTCCACGGCGACGGCCCGCATGGCCCCGACCGCGCTCGGCTCGAACGGGACCTCCCATTCGGCGATGCGGTCCGCCGACAGCGCCGACGTCCGTGCGACCAGCAGGGCCACGTCGTCGCGCGGGCGCACCGGCAGCAGCTCCGCCAGGACCGCCCGGCAGGTCTCCTCGGGCTTGCGGTCGGCGTGCGCCAGGGCCTGGCGGAGCAGCGCGAGCCCCTCGTCGATGTCGCGGGTGCGCTCCTCGATCAGCCCGTCGGTGTACAGCACCAGCTGGGTGCCCTCGCTCAGGTCCAGCTCCGCCGACTCGAAGGGGAACCCGCCGAGCCCCAGCGGCGCCCCCGCCGGCAGCTCCGGGATCTCCACCGTGCCGTCCGGGCGCACCACCGCCGGCGGCATGTGGCCCGCCCGGGCCACCGTGCAGCGCTGCGTCACCGCGTCGTACACGGCGTACAGGCAGGTGGCGCCGATCAGGCCGCCCTCGACGCCGCCGCCGTCCACGCTCTGGTCGATGTACTGGACGAGGTCGTCGAGGCGGGCGAGGAGCTCGTCGGGAGGCAGGTCCAGGGACGAGAAGTTCAGTACGGCCGTACGCAGCCGGCCCATGGCGGCGGCGGCGTGCAGCCCGTGCCCGACGACGTCGCCGACGACGAGGGCGACACGGCTGCCCGGGAGCGGGATCACGTCGAACCAGTCGCCGCCCACGCCGGACTGCGCGGGCAGGTAGTAGTGCGAGACCTCCACGGCGCTCTGCTCGGGCAGATCGCGCGGCAGGAGGCTGCGCTGGAGGGTCACGGCCAGGGCGTGCTCGCGGGTGTAGCGGCGTGCGTTGTCGATGCTGACCCCGGCCCGGGCGACGAGTTCCTCCGCCAGTGACAGGTCCTCCTCGTCGAAGGGCTCCTTCTCGGAGCGCCAGAAGTTGACCAGCCCGAGGATGACGCCGCGCGCCTTGACGGGGGCGGTGATCAGGGAATGGACGCCGAACTCGACGATGGCCCGGGCCCGGGGCGGGTCCTGGGCGTGCCAGCCCGGCGCGTCGGCCAGATCGGCCACCATCTCGGCGTGGCCGCTGCTGAGCCCGCGCGCCTGGGGCGTCGAGGGCACGAAGTCGATCACCCTGCCCTTCGGGTAGAGGGGGACGTCGTCCCGGATGCCGCTGACCCCGGTGCGGCGCAGGTCCGCCGTGACGGCGGTGGGCTCGTCGCCGCGGAGTACGGGCTCGGCCAGGTCGACGGTCACGAAGTCCGCGAACCGGGGTACGGCGACGTCCGCGAGCTCCTGGGCCGTCCGCTCGACGTCCAGGGTGGTGCCGACGCCGACGCCCGCGTCGTACAGCAGCCTGAGCCGTTTGCGGGCCGCCTCGGCCCGGGTGCTGAGCACCTGCATCTCGGTGGAGTCCCGGATGGTGACGGCCGTGCCCTCGGGCCTGCCGCGCGGCCGGGTCGGGCGCTGGTTGATGACCAGCAGCCGGTCCCCGGCCTCGTGCACCTCGTCGGTGGCCACCCGGCCGGACAGCAGGAGGTCGGCCATCTGCCGGTCGAGCCCGGACAGCTCCCGGATGTGCTGGCCCTCGGCGTCGGGCGGGAGCCGCAGCAGCCGTTTCGCCTCGTCGTTGGCGAGGAGGAGCCGGCCGCCGCCGTCGGTGATCAGCACGCCCTCGCGTACGGAGTGCAGCACCGCGTCGTGGTGCTCGTACATCCGGGTCATCTCGAGGGGGCCGAGCCCGCGGGTCTGGCGGTTCAGGCGCCGGCTGATGAGCGCCGCGCCGGCGGTGGCCAGGGCGAGGGCCGCCGCGCTGGTGCCGAGGATGACGGGGAGTTGCCGGCCGGCCACACCGGTCACGTTGCTCACCGTGAGGCCGGCCGACACCAGTGCCACGACCCGGCCGCCGTCCTTGTAGGGGTCGGCGAAGACGGGCACCACGGCCTGGATCTCCTGGCCCAGGGGTCCCTTCACGCTCTCGGTGTACACCTGGCCGGCCAAGGAGGGCGCAATGGTGCCGACGAACTGTTTGCCGATGCGGTCGGGGAGCGGATGGGTGTAGCGGATCCCCTGGTCGTTCATCACGACGATGAAGTCCACTCCGGCATCCTTGCGCGTCACCTCGGTGAGCGGCTGGAGGATCTTGGAGGGGTCGGGGGTGAGGAGCGCCTGGCGCAGTCCGAGCGAATGGGCGAAGGTCTGCGCGACCGCGACCGAACGGGTCCGGGCCTCCCGGTCCACGTCGTGCCGGGACTGGAGTACGAGGGCCAGTACGGCACCGGCGGCGAGCAGCACCACGATCGCCACCTGAAGGACGAATACCTGTCGGGCGACGCTGCGCGGGCGCTTTTTGCTCAGTGACCGCACCGACGTCCCCGGCACGGGTTGCAAGGATGGGTCACGAACCATTTGTAGCACTGTCGGTGGTCCGCAGCCGGGAGAGCCGCGAGTGCCGTCCGGCGCGCCGTCAGTCGCTCCGGCTCTCCCGCCAGGTCCTGAGCACCTCGTCGACGTCGAATTCGGTGAGCTGGAGGGGCGGCCCGGGCGGCGGCATGCGCAGGGCCGCGCGGATCTTCTCGTTGATCTCGACGAGGACGGATCGCGCCTGGCGCTCCGAGGGGGCCGCCCGGACCGCCTCCAGGGCGTCCTCGGCCTCTTTGCGCAGGGCGAGCGCCGGCGGCAGGGCGGCGAACCCCTCGCGGTGCATCTTGTCCCGGATCCACCACAGCTCGTCGTACGGGGCGTCGATCGAGGCCAGCGGCTTGCCGTAGCCCGGGAGCTTCTCGAACTCGCCGCGCTCGGCGGCCTCCCTGATCTGCCGGTCCACCCAGGACTCGAAACTGAGGCCCGGCGGCTTGCGCTCGGTCACGGTTCCCTCCTCGACGGCCTCTGTGGATCAGCGTATCGCCGGGCGGGCAGCAGGCGGCCGGCCGCCTGCCGATCACCGCAAAAATTATCTTGACGTCAAGATTGATCTCGGGCAGGCTGCCGCAAGGTATCTCGACATCGAGATACTTTGGCGGGGGATGCGGAGGCGCGGGATGATCTGGCGGCGCGGTGCGGTGGACCGGAAGGACCGGAAGGACCGGAAGGACGGAGCCGGACTGCTGGCGCAGTTGCGCCGCCCGCCCGGCGGCCGGGACGCCCGCATCATGCTGTTCGCCCAGCTGCTGGACCGCACCGGGACCGGGGTCTGGGCCGCCTCCTGCGTCCTCTACTTCACCTTCGTGGCCGGCCTGGACGCCCGGCAGCTGGGCCTGCTGCTGGGCGCGGCCGGCGTGGCGGGCATCGCCGGCTCCCCGCTGGCCGGCCACTTGGCCGACCGCTTCCCCGTACGCGCGCTGCTGATCGGCAGTCACCTGCTGCGCCTCGTGACGGTCTGCGCGATGCTCGTGATCACCCGCTTCGAGGTGCTGCTGCTCGTGGTCGCCGTCACCTCCCTCGGCGAGCGGGCGGCCAAGATGCTGGAGATGCTCTTCGCCACGCGGGCGGCGGGCGAGCAGCGCGCCACGTACCAGGCGCTGTCGCGCAGCGCGGCGAACGCCGGCTACGCGCTCGGCGCGGGCATCGCCGCCATCGGTCTCGCCGTGGGCACCCGCGAGGCGTACCAGGTCCTGATCCTGGGCAACGCGCTGTCGTTCCTCGCGGCCGCGGCGCTGGTGTGGCGCACGCGCGAGCAGGACGGGCACGGCGACCCCGGCGACGGGAGTGCCCAGGCGACCGCGGGGACCGGGGATGCCGCCGCGGCAGGTCCGACGGCCGTCGCGAACCCGTGGCGGGACCGCGGCTACCTCCGGTTCGTCCTGCTGGACATCCCGATGTGCCTGGACGACTCGATCCTCGGGGTCGGGCTGCCGCTGTGGCTGGTCGACCACACCGACGCACCGCACGCCGTGGTGCCGGCCTTCCTCTTCATCAACACCGTGCTCGTCGTGGCCCTGCAGCTGACCGTCTCGGCGCGGGTCCGGTCGCCGCGCCAGGCCGCCGGAGCGGTCGGGCTGTACGGGCTGACGACGCTCGCCTGCTGCACGCTCCTGGCCCTCACCCCCGAACACGGGGCCTGGGCCGCCTCGATCACCCTGCTGGCCGCGGCCGTGCTGGTCACCGCGGCGGAGCTGATCCGCTCGGTGAGCTCCTGGGAGCTGGCCGTCTCCCTCGCGCCGCAGGAGGCGAGGGCCTCGTACCTGGGGGTGGCGGGCATGTCCCAGTCCATCCAGAAGTCCGCCGGGCCGCTGCTGCTGACCGGCGCGGTGATGGCGGCCGGGCCGGCGGGCTGGCTGGCGCTCGGGGTGGCGGTCGCGGGGCTGTCCGTCGTCCAACGGCGGGCCGGCCTGCGGCGCCTGGACGCCCTGGAGGCCGCCGCCCCGGCACCCTCCCGCGCCACGGCGGGGAAGGGCTCGGCGGCGGTGTCCTGACCCCCTGGCCGCTTGCCCCTCCGCTTCCCCCTGATCCCCGGTTGACGGAACCCCGTCTTTCCCGGCCCAGATTCCCCAGTCGACGGGACAAGTTCCCCTATCTCCCGGGAACGGCAGAAATCTAGCCTCGCTACTGCCTGTCCGCGACTGGGATCACTGAGATCGAGGGGGAAGTGTGACTGTTCGGGAGGTCGGTGTTCTGGCGATCGGCGCGGGTCCGGCGAATTTGGCGCTGGCGGTGGCCATCGAGGAGTCGGGTTCGGCCGAATTGGCGGACGGAACCCTGCTGTTGGAGCAGAGTCCGGACGTCACGTGGCAGCGTGATCTGCTGATGCCGTGGGCGCGCAGCCAGGTTTCCTTCCTGAAGGACCTGGTGACGTTGCGGAATCCGTCGAGCAGGTTCACCTTCCTCAACTTCCTGCACGAGCAGGGGCGGTTGGACGAGTTCGTCAACCTGGGCACGTTCCATCCGTTCCGCTGGGAGTTCTCGGACTATCTGCAGTGGGTCGCCAAGTCGCTGGAGCGGGTGGAGATCCGTTACGGGGCACGGGCGGCGCAGGTGGATCCGGTGTGCGGACCCGACGGGGCCGTCTCCGGATGGAGCGTCCTGCTGACGGACGGGGACGAGATCCGCTGCCGTGACCTCGTCGTCGGCGGAGGCCGCGATCCGCGCGTACCGGAAGTCTTTTCCGGTCTTCCGGACGACCGGCTGGTTCACAGCGCCCAGTACCGGACTCGGATGGCGAAGATTCCACGCGACGAGCCCGTTCGGGCCGTGGTGGTCGGCGGGGCGCAGAGCGCGGCGGAGATGTTCTACGCGCTGCACGAAAACCTGCCGCAGAGCCAGGTGACGATGCTGGTCCGGTCGATAGGCCTGCAGACCTACCAGACCAGCAAATTCGTCAACGAGTTGTTCTTCCCCTCCTTCGTGGACGAGTTCTACGACAGTCCGGCGGAAGTCAGGGCGCAGCTGCTGGACGAAATGCGCTTCACGAATTACGCCGGTCTGGCACCGCCGTTCCTCGACGAGCTGTACACGATGCTCTACCGGCAGAAGACGCTCGGACCGCAGCGCTCCGAGGTCCGCGCGATGACCGAGGTCGTCGGGGCCCGGCTGGAGGACGGGGAAGTGGTCCTGGACCTGCGGGACCGGATGAGCGGCAAGACGGAGCCCCTGCGCTGCGACCTCGTCCTCCTCGGCACCGGCTACGACCCCCGCAAGCCCGCCCTCGTACGGGAGCTGGCGGCCCGCGTCGGCATCGACGAGGTCACGGTCAGCCGCGCCCACCGGGTCGAACTCGGCGAGTCCGCCTGGGGCGCCGTCTACCTCCAGGGCGTCAACGAGGAGACCCACGGCATCGCCGACTCCCTCATCAGCGTCCTCGCACACCGCTCCCAGGACATCCTCACCGACCTGCTCTCCCGCCGCGCCGGCGTCGAATCAAGGAGCGCCTGATGCAGCGCACACTGGTGATCGCCCCCGGCCCGACCGCGAACGGCGATCTGCACCTGGGCCACCTGGCCGGCCCGTTCCTGGCCGCCGACGTCTGCGCGAGGTACGCCCGCGCCGCGGGCCACGACGTGCTGTTCGGCACGGGCGTGCACTTCACGCAGAACTACATCGTGACCACCGCCCGCAGACTGGGCGTACCGCCCGAAGAGCTGCGCGTCCGGTCGGCGGGGCAGGTGGAGCAGACCCTCGAGGCCATGGGCATCCGGCCGGACGGCTTCGTCCGGTTCGGCGACCGGTACGTCAAAACCGTCCGGACCTTCTTCGAGCGCCTGCACGGCAGCGGCGCACTCCGGCTGCAAGACGTCACGTTCCCGTACGCACCGCGCACCGGCGAGTACCTCACCGACGCCTACGTACGCGGCGGCTGCCCGGTGTGCCTCGCCGACGGGTGCGCCGGACTCTGCGAGAACTGCGGGCACTGGATCGCGTCCGGCGACCTGATCGACCCGCGCTCCACCCTGCACCCCGAGGACCCGGTCGAACTGCGCAAGCAGCAGGTCCTGGTGCTTCCGCTCGAGGACCACCGAGAGGCGCTCGTCGCCTACTTCGCCCGCCAGAGCGCGACGATGCGCCCGCGCCTGGCGCAGATGATCGAGGAGATCCTCGCCCGGCCGCTCCCGGACTATCCCGTCACCCTCCCCATCGCGTGGGGCATCCCCGCACCCTTCCCGGAGGTCGCGGACCAGGTGATCTACGCGGATGCCGAGACCATCGCGTGGAGCATGCACTGCACCGCGCTC
This sequence comes from Streptomyces sp. NPDC031132, assembly GCF_055570595.1. Taxonomy (NCBI): domain Bacteria; kingdom Bacillati; phylum Actinomycetota; class Actinomycetes; order Kitasatosporales; family Streptomycetaceae; genus Streptomyces; species Streptomyces sp. NPDC031132. Next base: position 80,451 of record NZ_JBVIGX010000019.1, on the reverse strand, counting down.
GCCGCCGAAGAGCGCGGCGAAGTGTTGGCCGCCGACGACGAGTTGTGGTTCTCCGAGAGCGGCAACAAGGTCGTGTACTTCTTCGGGTCGGACGCCGGTTTCGCCTTCGCGGTCGTCGGGGCGGCGATGCTGGAGGCACTGGGCGGCTACACCCTGCCCGAGCACTTCGTCACCAACGAGTTCTACGAGCTGGACCACGACAAGTTCTCCACCAGCCGTGGCCATGTCGTATCGGGCCGGGAGCTGGCCGCCGAGGTGCCCAGGGACGTCATCCGCTTCCACCTCGCCGCGACCAGCCCGGACTTCCAGCGCACCAACTTCACGCGCGAGGCCCTGGACCGGGTGACCGGTGAACGGCTCGTCCAGCCGTGGAACCGAGTCGCCGACAAGGCCGGCAGCTGGGCCGGCCAGGGCCCGTTACCGGTGTCCGCACGGTCCCGGGAGGCGGCCGCACGCCTCCTGGAGCGCTTCGCCGCCGCCTACGACGTCCGCCGCTTCAACCTGACCGCGGCCGCCTTCACCCTGTCCGAGCAATTGGCACGGCTCGACCGGTGGGAGGTGGGACCGGCCGACGCCGGCGACTTCTGCCACGAGGTCGACGTGTTCCTGCGCTGCGCGGCGCCGCTGCTGATCGACCTGGCCGAGGCGGGCCTCCCCGACCGCGCGATCCCCGCCGAGCCGCACGCCACGGAGTTCACCCCCGTACGGTTGCCCCGCCTGGCGGAGCCGGGACGGTGAAGGCGGCGCCTTCCGCCCGGCAGACCGCGGTCGGTGGCGAGGTCCGGGCCGAGGCCGGTGCCGGGGTCGGTGCCGCCGTCGTGGTCGTCGGAGCCGGTGTCACCGGGCTGCTGACCGCCGTGGAGTGTGCGCTCGCCGGCCACCGCGTGACCGTGCTGGACAGGGGCCCGATCCCCAATCCGCACTCCAGCTCCTTCGACCAGCACCGCGTTCTCCGCACCTTCAGCCCGGACGACCCGGACTCCACCCGGCGCATGACGGCCGCCCACCGCCGATGGCAGGAACTGGAGACGCTGCTCGGAACCCGCTTCCACCGCCGGGTCGGAGTGGTCACCGCCTGGCCCCGGGAACGCCTCGCCGCGCTGGCCGCGTCGGCCGCCGAGGCGGGGGTCCCCGTACGGACGGTGGAACCGGCGGCGCTGCCGCACCTGGAGTTCCCGCCGGATGCGGCGGGCCTCCTGGACGTGGACGGCGGGGTGCTGCTCGCGGAGCGGGTCCTGCACGCCGCCGCCCGGCGGCTCGCCGGGCATCCGGCGGTGACCTTGCGTCCGTACACCGCGGTGACCGGGATCGACACGGACTGCGGCAAGGTCCGACTGGCCGACGGCGAACGGCTGGGCGCCGACCTGGTCCTGGTCGCGGCCGGCCCGTGGACACGCGACCTCGTGGGGGAGCCGGTCGTCCTGCACCGCCAGACCATGGTCTACCTGCATCCGCCGGCCGACGCGGCGCGGTGGTGGGCGCACGCACCCGCGGCCGGCGGTCTCGGCGCGGACGGCCGGGCCTGGGCCGTGCCGCCCGGGGACGGCACGCTGCTGAAGATCAGCTCCGACGCCGTCTGCCGCACGGTGGACACCACCGCGGACTGCGCCGCCGAGGACCAGACGCCCTGGGCCGATCGGCTCGCCGCGGCGCCGCCGCTGACCGGCCTGCAGCGCTACACCGTGGCCGCCGTGAAGCCCTGCCACTACGCGGCCGACGCGGACACCGGCGGCGCGCTGCTCGCCCGCGTGGGTCCCGCCGTCTGGTCGCGGGCGGCGTGCGGCGGCTCCGGATTCAGTGCGGCCCCGCTCGTCGCGGACCGCATCGTCGATGTCTTGAGGGAAGGGGCGGCATGACGGAGGATGCTCCGGTCCGGGTGTTCGACGCGCTGAAGGCGACTCCGACACCGGTCCGATATCTTCTCGGCGGCGTACTGGTCAACCAACTCGGCGCGTTCGTCCAGACGTTCCTCGTGCTGTACCTGACCTTCCGCGGCGCGTCGGTCAGCGCGGCCGGGCTCTCGCTCGTCGCGTACAGCATCGGTTCGGTCTTCGGCACGATGCTGGGCGCCGAGATCACCCACCGGTTCGGACCGCGGGCCACCATCATGGCGGCCATGGGGGCTTCGGCCCCGCTGGTGGCGTCGATCTCCTGGCTCAGCGGGCCGGGGATGCTGTGGGCGCTGCTGGTCGTGGTCGGGCTCGCGGGCCTGTTCACCCAGGCGTACCGGCCGGCGGCCGCCGTGATGCTCAGCGACCTGATGCCGGAGCGGTACCAGGTCATGGCGTTCTCGATGATGCGGATCGCGCTGAACATCGGCGCCGCCCTGGCCCCGCTGATCGCCGCGGTGGTCATCCTGGTCGACTGGGACCTGCTGTTCTGGATCGACGGCGGGACGGCGCTGGTCTACGCCCTGCTGGCGTTCGCTCTGCTCCCGAAGAAGGCCGTGGAGGGGCAGGCGGAGCCGGAAGCCGAGGCCGCGGGCTCCACCGCACCCGAAGCCGCGGCGTCCGGACAGAGCGCCGACGGCCGTTCGGCGTACGCCACGATGGTCCGCGACCGGAAGTACCTGCTCTACCTGGGCGCCATCCTGCTCGGCTCGCTCACCTATGCGCAGGGCCACATCGCCCTGCCGCTGGAGCTCGCCGCGGACGACTACCCGACCAGCTTCTACAGCACCGTGCTCACCGTGTCCTCCGTCGTACTGATCACCTGCGAGCTCAAGATCACGGCCTACCTCAGCAGGCTGCCGAAGCACGTACGGGTGATCACCGGTCACCTGGTCGAGGCCGTCGGCCTCGCGGTCTACGGACTGACCTCGCGGTCCGGGGCGTTCACCATCACCGGTGCGGTCCTGGTCGTCTTCGGGATCATGATCGCCGCGCCGAGCATGTTCGCCCACCCGGCGACGTTCCCCGCGGCGGTCAAGGCCCGCTACATCGGCACCATGCAGGCCGTGGGCGGAGCCGCCTCGGCGCTCGCGCCGCTGTTCGGCGTCTTCCTCTGGACCAGGCTCGGCGGCGGGTTCTGGCTGCTGTGCGGTGTCGTGACCGCCGTGGCCGGACTGCTCGCCCTGGCCGGTGTGAAACAGCCGCCCGAGCCGTCCCTCGTGAAGGACACGGAGGCCGGCACCGAAGGCACGCCCGAAGTCGTCGGAGGCACGTCATGAACGAGCAGCAGCCCGGCACCGCCGCCGGGCCGGTCCTGATCGTCGGGTTCGTCGGCGTCACGCTCGCCGCCATCGGCGAGTTCCAGCCGGACGGCTCGGTGATCTACATCGAGGAGCCGGACGTCGTCCGCAAGCGGCACGTGCACGAGCAGCTCGAGGGGGTGGCGTTCGTCCGCGGCCTGATCGAGTGGGAGTACCACCTCGCGGGCAAGGCCGACGAGTTCCACAACGCCCACCCCGACCTCGCTCCCGTCGCGGTCGTCCCGGCGATCGAGTACGCGACCCCGTTCGCCGCGCGCCTGGCCGAGCGCTACGGCCTGCCCGGCGCCGGCCTCGGAGCCGCCCAGATCCTCCGCGACAAGGCCCTGCTGCGGCAGGTCAGCGCGGCGGCCGGGATCGCCAACCCGGCCGGCGTCCGCGTGGAAGGCCCCGCCGACGTACGGGACTTCCTGCGCGGCCAGGGCGGACCCGTCGTGCTCAAGCCCGCCAACCGCCAGGCCGCCGTGGGCACCCGGGTGATCCACGACCCGGCCGAGGTCGAGCGGGCCTGGGCGGACTGCCTGGTCCAGGACGAGGGCGTCTTCGTGCCCGACCGGCCCATGGAACTGTCCATGCTGGCCGAACGGTACGTCGAAGGGCCCGAGTTCAGCGTCGAGATGCTCGTACGCGACGGCCGCGCGCTGTTCGTCAACGTCACCGGCAAACAGCTCTTTCCCGGGCCCCACCCGGTGGAGATGGCACACACCGTGCCGGCCGACATCTCCGACGACCTCGCGGAAACGCTCGGCGCACAGACGGCGCGCGTGGTCCGGGCCGTCGGCTTCCGCGACGGGATCGTCCACTGCGAATGGATCGTCTCGGACGGTGTCCCGTACCTCGTGGAATGCGCGGGACGGCTCGCCGGCGGCGGCATCGTCGACACCATCCAACTCGCCTACCCGGTACAGCTCATGCGCAGCTACTACGCGGTGATGAAGGGCGAAGAGCTGCCGGCCGAACTGCCCCGGCGGGCCAAGGGCGGAGCAGCCGTACGGTTCCTGGCCACCGGGGCGGGACGGGTCACGGCCGTGCACGGCGTCGAGGCCGCCCGGCAGGTCGAGGGCGTGTTCCTGGTCGCGGTCACCGCCGGGCCGGGCGACCGGTTCACCGGACTGCGCCACTCCTGGGACCGCGCGGGGATCGTCATGGCCACCGCGGACAGCTCTGCCGAGGCACTGCGGCGGGCCGAGGCCGCCGCGGCCGCAGTCCGGATCGACATCGAGGGGGAAGCATGACGGTACGCGAGGTCGGTGTCCTGGCGATCGGCGCCGGTCCGGCGAATCTGGCGCTCGCAGTGGCCATCGAGGAATCGGGCTCGGCCGAACTGGCGGACGGCACGCTGCTGTTGGAGCAGAGCCCGGACGTCAAATGGCAGCGCGACCTGCTGATGCCGTGGGCGCGCAGCCAGGTGTCCTTCCTGAAGGACCTGGTGACGCTGCGCAATCCGTCCAGCAGGTTCACGTTCCTCAACTTCCTGCACGAGCAGGGGCGGTTGGACGAGTTCATCAACCTGGGCACCTTCCACCCGTTCCGGTGGGAGTTCTCCGACTACCTCCAGTGGGTCGCCACCTCGCTGCAGCGGGTCCGGATCCAGTACGGGGCCCGCGCCGCGCAGGTCGACCCGGTCGTGGAAGCGGACGGCTCGGTCTCCGGGTGGAGCGTGCTGCTGACCGACGGGGACGTGATCCGCTGCCGTGACCTCGTCGTCGGCGGAGGCCGCGACCCGCGGGTGCCGGACGTCTTCGCCGGCCTGCCGGCCGACCGGGTGATCCACAGCGCCCAGTACCGGACCCGGATCGCGGAGATCCCGAAGGGCGAGCCGGTCCGCGCCGTGGTGGTCGGCGGCGCCCAGAGCGCCGCGGAGATGTTCTACGCGCTGCACGAGAACCTTCCGCAGAGCCGCCTGACCATGGTCGTACGGTCGGTCGGACTGCAGAACTACCAGACGAGCAAGTTCGTGAACGAGCGGTTCTTCCCCTCGTTCGTGGACGAGTTCTACGACAGCCCCGCGGAAGTCCGGGCGCAGGTCCTGGACGAGATGCGGCTGACGAACTACGCCGGTCTGGCACCGCCGTTCCTCGACGAGCTGTACACGATGCTCTACCGGCAGAAGGCACTAGGCGCGCAGCGCTCCGAGGTCCGCGCGATGACCGAGGTCGTGGGCGCCCGGCTCGAGGACGGTGACGTCGTACTCGACCTGCGGGACCGGATGAGCGGCAAGACCGAGCCGCTGCGCTGCGACCTCGTCCTCCTCGGCACCGGCTACGACCCCCGCAAGCCCGCCCTCGTACGGGAGCTGGCGGCCCGCGTCGGCATCGACGAGGTCACGGTCAGCCGCGCCCACCGGGTCGAACTCGGCGAGTCGGCGCGGGGCGCCGTCTACCTCCAAGGTGTCAACGAGGAGACCCACGGCATCGCCGACTCCCTCATCAGCGTCCTCGCACACCGCTCGCACGACATCCTCACGGACCTGCTCGCCCGCCGCGCGGCCGCTGCCGACACCGGGAGGCCGTGATGACCGACGACGTGACGACCGCCGACCGGGGAACCCTGCTGGTCATCGGCAGCGGGCTGAAGGTGTACCGCGAGTACCTCGTCGCGCCGATCCGCCGCCGCGCCCGCGCGGCCGGCCTGGACATGGTGCTGCTCAACAACCTCAACCCCACGTGGCAGCACGCGTACTTCGACGAGATCATCGTCGCCAACGTCTTCGACTCCGAGGCGATGGGCGCGGCGGCCCGCGAGGTCGCCGCCCGCCGGCGCATCGTCGGCCTGATGTGCTGGGACGAGCCGCTGGTCCTGGACGCCGGGCTGCTCGCCGCAGAGTTCGGTGTGCCGGGGCTGTCCGCACCCGGCGTACGCGGCTGCCGGGACAAGCAGCTCACCCGCGCCGAACTCACCGCGGCGGGCCTGTACCAGCCGGGGTTCGAGCTGACCACCACCGTGGAGCAGGCCAGGGCGGCCGCCGCGCGGATCGGCTATCCCGTCGTGATCAAGCCGCGCGCGATGGGCGCCAGCATCGGCGTCGTGTACGCGGCCGACGAGACCGAGCTGGACGCCGCGTTCCGGATCGCCCTGTCCGCGAGCGAGGTCGACCCGGGCCCCTACCGGGCGAGCGCCATCGTCGAGGGGTACGCGCCCGGGCCGGAGATCAGCATCGACGGCGCCGTGCACAAGGGCGAGTACCTGCCGATGTTCGTGGCCCGCAAACACAGCAGCGACCAGCCGTACTTCGAGGAGGTCGGGCACCTCGTCGACGCGGCCGACCCGCTGATGGCGGACCCCGAGCTGATGCGCACCCTGGCCCGGGCGCACCGGGTGCTCGGCATCGAGGACGGCATCACGCACAGCGAGGTCCGGCTGACCGGCCGCGGGCCGCTGATCATCGAGGTCAACGGCCGGCTCGGCGGGGACCTGATCCCCTTCCTCGGCAGGACGGCCACCGGCATCGAACCCGGCGAGGTGCTGTTCGACGTGGCCACCGGGCAGCGGCCGGACACCCGCCCCACCCGGCGCGCCGTTGCCGGCATCCGCTTCGGCTACCCGGAACGGGACTGCCTGCTGCGGTCGGTCGCCGTACCGGCCGAGGCGCCGGGCCTGGTCGCCGCCGCGCCGATGGCCGAGCCCGGCACCACGCTGCGGCTGCCCCCGGGCGGCTACCTGGCACGCCACTCCTTCGTGGTGTGCGAGGCCGACGACACCCGGACCTGCCTGCAGCGGCTGGACGCGGCGGCCGCGCTCGTCGCACTCGACGCCGAACCGATCGGCCCGCCGGATCCGCACGCGCCGTTCGAGATGCCGGCCGGCCTGCTCGACGTGGACGAATGACCGTCACTCCGACGAACGCAGCAAACCAGGCAAACGCGGCAACGCGGCAAGCGCAGCAGCACGCAGCACACCGTCACCCGAGGGGGAACGCATGAGCACGACCCGGAACCCGGGCACCGAAGCACCCACGACCGCGGCAGAGATCCTGGAGCGGGCCAAGGCACTGGCCCCGCGGCTGCGCGAGCGTTCGGCGGAGATCGAGCAGGCCCGGCAACTCCCGGCGGACGTCGTGGACATGCTGCGCGACACCGGGGTGTTCCGGATGTGCTTCGGGCCCGAGTGGGGCGGTCCCGAGCTGACGTCGGTGCAGCAGGCCGAGGTCGTGGAGACGCTGGCCTACGGGGACGCCTCGGCCGGCTGGTGCGCGGCGATCGGCGCGATGACCGGGGCGATCAGCAACTTCCTGGACCCCGCCGTGGTCAAGGAGGTGTTCCCGAGCCTGGACATGATCACCGCCGGGCTGATCGCGCCGGCCGGGCACGCCGAGCGGGTGCCCGGCGGCTTCCGGCTGACCGGCCGGTGGTCGTTCGGCAGCGGGATCACCCATGCCGACTGGGTGACCTCCGGGGCGTTCATCTACCAGGACGGCAAGCCGTGGGCGAGTCCGGACGGCAGCAACGCGCACGCCTCGCGCCAGTTCCTGGTACCGGCCCACGAGGTCGGGGTCGTCGGGAACTGGGACACCACCGGCCTGTGCGGCAGCGGCAGCAGCGACTACACGATCACCGACGTGTTCGTGCCCGAGGAACACACCTACACCTTCTACAAGGTGCGGGGCCGCACGGACACCCCGATCGCCCAGCCCGACTCCTTCATGCGCAGCCTGTGCGCGGTGCCGCTCGGGGTGGCCAGGGCCGCCCTGGACCACGCCCGGGAGACCGCGCTCACCCGGGTGGACAAGATGACCAACACGCCGTGGGCGGACACCTTCCGCGTACAGGTCACCCTCGCCGAGTGCGAGGCGGAGTTCAACGCCGCCCGCAGCGGCGTCCACAGCAGCTCGCAGCGCCACTGGGACGTACTGGCCGGCGGCGGCACCCTGGACGACCTCACCGCCACCGAGCGGGCCGCGTCCTCGCTCGCCTGGGTGCACGCCTTCCGCACCTCGCGGGCGATCGTGAACCGGCTCTACGACCTGCTCCAGGCGTGGTCGATCAACCGGTCCTCGCCGATGGACCGCTGGATGCGCGACACCGCGACCATGTGCCAGCACGTCGCCGCCTCGGACCTGATCCTCGAATCCGGCGGGGCCTACCTGCTGGGCCGGCCGCCCAAGTTCCGGATGAGCCTCGGCATCGTCAAGTAGGGCCAAGTGAAAGGCGATCACATGACCATGACCCGGACCTCCGGGGCCGAGGTGCCCGCCACCGCGGCGGAACTCCTCGCCCGTGCGAAGGAGCTGGCGCCGCTGCTGCGGGAGCGCTCGGCGGAGATCGAAGAGGCGCGACGGCTGCCGGCGGACGTGGTGGACATGCTGCGCGACGCCGGGGTGTTCCGGATGGCCTTCGGCCGCGAGCTGGGCGGCCTGGCGCTGACCACGATGGAGCAGACCCGGGTCGTCGAGACGCTGGCGCACGGGGACGCCTCCGCGGCCTGGTGCGCCGTGATGGGCGCGAGCAGCGGCATCTTCAGCGCCTTCCTCGACGAGACGGTGGCCAAGGAGATCTTCCCGACCCCGGACACGATCATGGCCGGGCTGCTGCAGCCGACGGGCCGCGCCGAGCAGGTTCCCGGAGGGTTCCGGCTCTCCGGCCGCTGGTCGTTCGGCAGCGGCATCACCCATTGCGACTGGGTGACCTCAGGTGCCTTCGTGTACCAGGACGGCAAGCCGTACGCGAGCCCGGACGGCAGCAACCCGCACGAGTCGCGGCAGTTCCTCGTGCCCCGGGCCCAGGTGGAGGTCATCGACAACTGGCACACCATGGGCATGCGCGGCACCGGCAGTTGCGACTACACGATGGACGGTGTCTTCGTCCCCGAGGAGCACACGTACAGCTTCGGCAAGGTACGCGGCCGCCCCGGCCCGCTCGCCCAGCCGGACGCCTTCACGCGCAGCATGTGCGGCGTGGCGCTCGGGGTGGCCCGGGCCGCCCTGGACCACGCGCGGGAGATCGCCCGGACCCGGGTCGACCGGATGACCGGGGTGGCGTGGAAGGACCACTTCCGGGCCCAGGTCACGCTCGCCGAGTGCGAGGCGGACTTCCTCGCCACCCGTAACGGGGTGTACGGGAGCCAGCAGCGCCAGTGGGAGGTGCTGGCCGCCGGGGGCACCCTGGACGACCTCACTCCCGAGGAGCGCGCCGCGTCCCCGCTCGCCTGGGTGCACGCCTTCCGCACCTCGCGGTCGATCGTCAGCCGGCTCTTCGACCTGCTCCAGACCTGGTCGATCCACCAGTCGTCACCCATGGACCGCTGGATGCGCGACACCACCACCATGTGCCAGCACGCCACGGCCCAGGACCGCATTCTCCAGTCGGCCGGCGCCCATCTGTTGGGCGGGAAACCCGAGTTCGGGATCTGCCTCGGCATCGTCAGATAACGCAATTCGCCTGCGTGCAGGCCAGGGGGGAGAAAGTCCGATGGGCCGAGGCCTGGTGCTTTTGGTCAATCCCAACAAGGTGCACCCACCGATCGCGCCCTATGCGCTCGATGTGCTCACGACCTCGTTGGAAGCCGCCGACTTCGAGGTCGAGGTGGTGGACCTCACGTTCCACCGGGAGGACTGGAAGTCCTGCCTCTCCGAATACTTCGGAGCGCGCAGTCCGATCCTCGTCGGTGTCACCGTCCGCAACACCGACACCGTCTACGCCTTCGAGCAGCGCCCCTTCATCGGGGAGCACAAGGAGATCATCACCGAGATCAAACGCCTGACGGACGCGCCCATCGTCGGCGGCGGCATCGGCTTCTCCTCCATGCCCTTCGCACTGGTCGACTACTTCGGCATCGACTTCGGCGTCAAGGGCCCCGGCGAGCAGATCATCTGCGACCTCGCCGACGCGCTCGTCACCGGGCGCGACACGCGCACGGTGTCCGGTCTGCTGCGCAACACGGGGGAGGGGGTCGTGCGGGTACCGCCGCCGGCGCTCTCCCTGACGCCCCGCCCCGCCGTGGCACCGCGGCCCGCCGGGCAGTTCGAGGACCGCGTGTGGCAGGTGGACCGGGCCGGTACGTACGTGCGCCGCTCCGGCTCGCCGCACAAGGTCGACAACCTGCTCTACTACCAGCGCGGCGGACTGGCCGGCATCCTCACCAAGAACGGCTGCACCTACCGCTGCTCGCACTGCGTCGAACCGGACGCGAAGGGCATCCGGTTCGGCCGGCGCGACGTCGCCGCCGTGGTCGACGAGATGCAGTCGCTCGCCGCGCAGGGAATCCTCGACCAGCACACCACCGACAGCGAGTTCAACCTGTCCATATCCCACGCGAAGGAGCTGCTGCGCGAGATCGTCCGCCGCAAGCACGCCGACTCCGGGAATCCGCTGAACGAGCTGCGGCTGTGGGTCTACTGCCAGCCTTCGCCGTTCGACGAGGAGTTCGCGGAGCTGCTCGCGGGCGCCGGCTGCCGCGGGGTGAACGTCGGCTCCGACCACGTACGGGCGGACATGCTCCGCGGCTGGAAGGTCACCGGGAAGGGCACCACGTACTACTCCTTCGCCGACACCGAGAAACTGGTCAGGCTCTGCCACGCCAACGGCATGATGACCATGGTCGAGGCACTGTTCGGAATGCCGGGCGAGACGCAGCAGACCATGCGCGAATGCGTCGAGGCGTTCATGGCGCTGGACGCCACCGTGACCGGGTTCTCGCTGGGGCTGCGGCTCTTCCCGCACACGCCGCTCGGCATCGCGCTGGCCGAGCAGTGCGACGGGGTGCGGACGGTGCCCGGACTGCAGTCGAACACGGCCACCGGGCCGATCGTGCTGAAGCCGCTGGCCCGGTGCTCGGGCCCGGTCGAGTACGAGCGGCAGTTCATGTTCGACGAGTCGGGCAACTTCCGGCTCGTCTGTTACTTCTCGCCGGATCTCCTCGAGGACACCGAAACGGTCACGGACCCCTCCGGGCGGTGGAGCCGGTCCGTGGAACTGCTCTGGGAGCTCGTCGACCCCGCCGACCACCACCGGGTCATGCTGCCGACGTTGGCAGGAATGAGCGAGCACGACAACAACTACGCGGACAATCCCTTCCTGACGAGTCTCAGCGGACTCGGATACACCGGAGCATTCTGGGCGCATTGGCGAGATCGGGAGGCAATTCTTCGGCAGGCGCAAGAGGTAGGAATGGCAGAGTCCGCAGAAAACTGACATGGCCGGATGTGAATGTCGTCGCCGACTCGGTGATCGCGCTGCGCGGATATCCCCCCGACCGTTGCGGTAAGACTGGCCCGTGCACCATTCTGGTGGCGGCCGGTCGGCCTGGGCCGCCGTAAAAGATCGATTCGGGGGGAAGGTAGAAATGCATCAGACGACAAACATCAAGGGGCTGCTCTGGCCGCTCTCGTCACAGGGTGAGGCGCAAAGGGAGTTCGCGGGCCGACGGCCCGACGGGGATCTCGCGGTCGTCGCCAGACCCCTCGCCACCGTCACCGTCGTGCTCGCCGACGCGCAGCCCGCGATTCGCCACGGAGTCCGTTCCGTCCTGGAGCGGTCCGGGGGGATATCCGTCGTCGGCGAGGCCGCCACGGCGGACGAGGTGATCGCGGAGACCTCCCGCTGCCGGCCCCACGTCCTCGTGGTCGACCCGCTCATGGACGAACGGGCCGGTATGCGGGTGATATCCGAAGTGCTGAGATTATGGCCCGAAACGGGCATCCTCGTCTTCAGCTCGGTCGACGACGACCGGGTCATCACCGCGGCGCTCCAGGCCGGTGCCCGCGGCTATCTCTTCAAGCGGGCCGACGCGGACCAGATCCTGCGGGGTATCCAGGCCGTCGCGGCCGGTGAGGGAATCGTCGACAAGTCGATCGCCAACCGGCTCGGAGCCCTGATGTGCCCGGGGTCGACCGGGCAGTATTACTACCCCTTCCCGCAGTTGACCAACCGGGAACGGGACGTTCTGGAACGTATCGCCGCGGGCAAGTCGAATGCCGCCATTGCCCGTGAGCTCGTGCTCGCATCGAAGACCATCAGCAACCGCGTCTCCACGATATTCGGCAAACTCGGCGTGGCCGACCGCTCCCAGGCCATCGTGCTGGCCCGCGACGCGGGTCTGGGGCACGGCTGATCCGTCGATATCGCAGCACGCGACAGCAAGCGGCGGATTTCCCTTTCGACTGGGGAACAATTCCCCTGTCGAAAGGGAGCCGCCTTCTTCTAGCCTGATCGACGTCGCCCGCCGCCGGAACGGCGCAGTGCCGCAATGCCGAAATGCCGCAGTGTCGTAATGCCGCAACGCCGCAACGCCGCAATGCAAAGACGTCGATCGGAGCGGAACGTTGACCGACCAGGAACAGCCCGACGTGGAGATCCGCCCGGCGGAGCCCGACCACCTGCTGCGGGAACACGGCCTGGACCTCAAGCTGCTGTACCCCTGGCCGGGGCTGGAAGCGCCGTTCCGCGGGGCGTGGTGCGTGCTGCGCCCCGGCGACGTGTCGGAGGCGCACGCCCACCGCGAACGCGAGATGTTCATCGCCATGGCCGGCCGCGCCCACGTGGTCTGCAACGGCCGCCGGTGGGAGCTCGCGGCGGGGGACATCGCGCTCATGAAGGGCGGGGCCGAGCACCACATCGTCAACGAGCACGACACGGACTTCTCCTACTACGCGATCTGGTGGGGCCGGAGCATGTCGGCCGAGTTCCTCGCCGGGCAGCCCGCTCAGAACACCGAGCCGGACACGGCCACATGATCAACTACGACGGCCGCAGGTTCCGCAAGCCGCAGGGCGACGTCCGCACCGTCGCCGTCTACCACCAGCAGGGTGACCTGGTCTGGGGAGAGGTCGTCGGCGGCGAGGTCCGGCGCGGGTGGACCGTCGGCACCTGCACGCCGGACGGCACCCTGTCCATGGGCTACACCCTCGTGTTCGCGACCGGCGAGGTCGTCTGCGGGCGCACCGTCAACACGCCCGAGTTGGCCGAGGACGGCCGCCTGCGGCTGCGCGAGGTCTGGGAACGCTACGGCCCGCACGCCGCGACGGGAATCTCCTACATCGAAGAGGTGCAGTGAACGGCGCATCCGAAGCGGACTGGCAGCGGCTGGAGAAGACGGTGGCGGGCCGCGTACGGCGACCCGGCGACGCCGGTTTCCACGAGTCCAGCACCCCGTTCAACACCCGCTACGCCTCGACCACGCCGAACGGCGTCGTGTCCGCGGCGAACCGAGCCGACGTACGGCACGCCATCGAGTGGGCCCGCGACACGGGCGTGGGCCTCGTCGCCCGCAGCGGCGGCCACAGTTACGCCGGCCACTCCGTCGGCACCGGCCTCGTCCTCGACCTCAGCGCGCTGAACACCGTCGTCGCCGACGGCTCCACCGGGCTCGTCACGGCCGCCGGCGGGGCCCGCATGGCCGACGTCTACGCCGCGGTCCAACCCCACGAGATGGCCTTCGCGCTCGGCAACGGCGCCTCGGTCGGCATCGCGGGCCTCACGCTCGGCGGCGGCTCCTCCTCCACCTCGCGCAAGCTCGGGCTCACCGCGGACGCCCTCGTCCGGACCACCCTCATGACCGCCGAGGGCGAGGTGCTGACCTGCGACGCCCAGGAGAACCCGGACCTGTACTGGGCCTGCCGCGGCGGCGGAGGCGGGAACTTCGGCATCAACCTGTCCTTCACCTTCCAGGCCACCGCGGTGCCGGACGTCTCCACCTGCCTGCTCCTGTGGGACGGGGCCGACGCCCCCGAGGCCTTCGCGGCGGTGCAGGAGGCCACCCGGCACGCACCCGACGAGTTCTCGGTCCGCCTCGGCGTCGCCGCCTCCGGCGGCGCCGACCCCGTGGTGTCGGCCGTCGGACTCCACCTCGGTCCCGCGAGCGAGCTGCGGGAGCTGCTCGCCCCGGTCCTCGCGGCGACCCGCCCCGTACGCGAGGACATCGCCGACCGCACCTTCTGGGAGGCCAAGGACTACCTGCTGCACGAGACCTCCGCCGGGGCGTTCGCCGTACGGACGAACTTCGCCGCCGAGCCCCTGCCCCCCGAGGCCGTGGCCGCCGTCATGTCCCGGCTCGCCCGCCGGCCGGGCAGCGGCAACCCGGACGGCTGCGGCCTGGCCCTGTACACCTGGGGCGGCGCGATCAACCGGGTGGCCCCGGCCGACACCGCGTTCGTCCACCGCGACGCACGGTTCCTCGTCAGCATGGACACCTCCTGGACCGGACAGGACGCTCCGGAGACCGTGGAGGCGAACCTGCGCTGGCTGGCGGCCCTGCAGGAGGAGGTCGCGCCGTACGTGGGCCGGGGCGCGTACCAGAACTTCATCGACCCGGACCTGCCGGACTGGCGCACCGCGTACTACGGCGCCAACTATCCGCGGCTCGTGGAGGTCAAGAAGCGCGTGGACCCGGACGGCTTCTTCACCTTCGGGCAGGCCATCGGATCGTGACGGGACCGGGCCGGTCCCTCCGGTAGCCGGGCGCCCCCTGCGCATCTTCTGCACCGGCCTGGGTAGGCGGCTGCCATGACCGAGGAGACCCGCACGCTGCTTCTCGGTGGCGGGACGCACGGAGCCGTCACCCGGTGCCGGGACTTCACGCGCGAGGCGCTGACCGAGTGGCGCTGGATCACCGACGAGTCCACCGACACCGCAGGCCCCGGCGCGGAGGACCCGTACGACCCGGACCGGCAGGAGGCCGCCGAGGACGTCCTGCTGCTGGTCTCCGAGCTGGTGAGCAACGCCTGCATCCACGGCGGCGGCCCCCGCGCGCTGGTGCTGCGCCGCAGCGCCGCGCGGCTCCGGATCGAGGTCGGCGACGGGAGCCCCGAGCACCCCCGTCGCCTGAGGAGGACCGGTTCCGCCCTGCCGGGCGGGCACGGCCTGCTCGTCCTGGACCGGCTCGCCCGCAGCTGGGGCTGGGAGGGCTACGCCGACGGGCAGGTCGGCAAGACGGTGTGGGCGGAAGTCCCGACGCCGCTCACGGCCCCGGTGCCTCGTCCTCCAGCAGGCCCGCCCGCAGAGCGGTCAGCGTCCGGTTGAGCAGCCGCGAGACGTGCATCTGGGACAGCCCCAGCCGCTCGCCGATCTCGGACTGCGTCAGCCCGTGGCCGAAGCGCAGCGACAGCAGGGTGCGCTCCCTCGGCGGAAGTTCCGCCAGCATCGGCTTGAGCGACTCCAGACACTCGATCGTGTCGTACGCCGCCTCCTCCTCGCCGAGCGAAGGCCGGTCGGCGTACGCGTTCCGGTCGCCGTCCTCCTGCACCGGGGCGTCCAGGGAGCGCGCGGAGTACGCGTGGGCCGCCTTCTGCCCCTCCACGAGCTCCTCGGGCGTGACGTGCAGCCTCCCGGCCAGCTCGGCGTCCGTGGGCTCGCGGCCGAGGTCCTGCTCCAGCGCGTCGTGCGCCTTGGCGGCGTCGATCCGCAGTTCCTGGAGCCGCCGGGGCACCTTGACGGCCCAGCTCGTGTCGCGGAAGAACCGCTTGATCTCGCCCACGATGGTCGGCATCGCGAAGGTGGTGAACTCCACCCCGCGCTCCGGGTCGAACCGGTTGATGGCCTTGATCAGGCCGATCGTGCCGACCTGGACGATGTCCTCCATCGGCTCGCTCCGGCCGCGGAACCGGCGGGCGGCGAATTTCACCAGGCTGAGGTTGAGCTCGACGAGGGTGTTGCGTACGTAGGAATACTCCGCGCTGCCCTCGTCGAGGGTCCGCAGCCGGTGGAACAGCGCCCCCGACAGCGTCCGGGCCTCACCGGTGCTCACACTCAGCGTGTCCTGCGGAATGCTTTCGGTGATGTCTGCGTACGGCATGTCGGCTCCTCCGACGGATGGTCGCGTTCGCAGAGGGCTGCGGCACGGCCGTCTCGTGAGCTGTCCTGGGAGATATACCCCCGTCCGGGCGACATGAAGCGGTGCATTCTGGAAGCCGCAGCTCAGGGCCCTGCCTCCGGGGAGCGCAGGGCCTGGCGTACGGACCAGACGACCGAGACCAGCGGCACCGCGACCACCGCACCCAGCACGCCCGCGGCGATCGCCCCCGCGACCACCGAAAGGGCCACGACCACCGGGTGCAGCCGCACCGCCCAGCTCATCAGCATCGGGTGCAGCACATGCCCCTCGATCTGCCCGATGACCACGATCAGGCAGATCACCAGGGCCGCGACCAGCGGTCCCTTGGCGGCCAACGCGACCACCACGGCCACCGCGAGGGCCACCGGCGAGCCGATCAGCGGAACGAACGCGGCGAAGAACTCCAGCAGCGCGAGCGGCACCGCCAGCGGAACGCCCAGCGCGAACAGCGCGACCCCCACCAGGATCGCGTTGGTCGCGGCGACCAGCACGATGCCGTGGGTGTACCCGGTGAACGTGCGCCACGCGGCCCGGCCCGCGACCGAGATGCGCTGCTGCGCGCCGTGCGGGAACTGGGAGCACAGCCACTGCCACTGCCTGTCACCCGAGTAGATGAAGAAGACCGAGCAGAACACCGACAGGGCCACCACGGTCAGGGCCTGCACCAGCCGCCCGGCGCCGGTCACGGCCGTGCTGAGCAGGGTCGCGCGATGGCTGGAGAGGTACTCGCCGATCCGGTCCCGCACGTCGCCCAGCGCATGCGGGCTCAGCCGCAGGGGCGGCCGCTCCAGCAGGGGCTCGAGCCGGTCCAGCCCCTCCCGGAACTCCGCCACCAGCGAGTTCCACTCCGCCGCCACCGTCTCGCCGACGAACGCGAGCGCACCCAGCGCGAGCAGCGTGCTGCCGACAAGTGAGCAGGCCACCGCCAGGGAGCGCGGGATCCACCGGGCCAGCAGGTCGGTCACCGGGCGCAGCAGCGCGGTGGCGACCAGGCCGAGGAAGACGGCCACGCCGACCTCGTGGAACCGCCCCAGCACGATGAACACCGTGTACACGACGGCGCCCACCACCAGCAGCCGCCAGGAGTAGGCCGCGGCCGTCCGCAGCAGGGGCGACACCGAGGCCACGTACGGCTTGCCGGCGGGCCTCCCGCCCGGGCGGCGGCCGCGGGCGCGGGCGCGGCGGGCGGCCACCCGGCCGCGCGGGCCCCCCGTACGCGGCCCCTCCGTACGCGCCCCGGCCGGGCGGGACTCCGGCCGCCCTGCGGATCGCCTGGTCATGTACCGCCTCTGCCGGTGGCCCGATGGGTGCATTTCCTTGTGAACTGCCACGCTGGATCCGGTACCCCACGCACCCGGAGCCAGATTCGCCCGAAGGAACCGCCGAATGCGCCCCGCGGCGGGGGCCGCCTCTCCCGCTTGAGGCGCTCCCCGCGGGGCAGGAGCAGGGCCCGCGGGACCGCGGGCGGAGGGGCACGACCGGTGCCGGGGCGTGGAGAACGCGAGGAGGTGTCACCCGGTGCGCATCGCCCTTCCGACGGCGTCCACGGGCGCCGAGGAGCCCGAAGAGAGCAGGAGTCCGGCGCGACATGATCACGGTCGGGGTTGAGGAAGAGTACGTGCTGCTGGATCCCGTCACCCATCTGCCCGTGGCGCTGGCGGAGGAGGTGCGGGCCGCGGCGGGTCTCGTGTCATGGGTGGGCGAGGGCGAGGTGCAGAACGAGCTGCTCCAGGCCCAGGTCGAGGTCGCCACGCCCGTCTGTACGGACCTGGACGAGGTCGCGGGTCACCTGCTGCGGCTGCGGCACGCGGTCGGCTCAGCCGCCGAGGAGTACGGCTGCCGACTCGCCAGCTCCGCGGCGGCGCCTCTGCGCGACGCGGTGCCGGTGCCGGTCACCCAGAAGGCGCGGTACCTCAAGATGCGGGACGAGGCCTGCCGGCTGGTCGACGAGCAGCTGATCAACGGCATGCACGTGCACGTGGCGGTGCCCGACCGGGAGATGGGCGTGGCGGCCCTGAACCGGCTGCGCGTCTGGCTTCCGACGCTGCTGGCCATGTCGTCGAACTCGCCGCTGTGGGACGGGTGCGACACCGGATTCGCGAGCTGGCGCACCATCGTCTTCGGCCGCTGGCCGGTCAGCGGCCCGACGCCCTTCTTCCGTACGCTCGCCGACTACGAGGAGCGCGTCGAGGCGCTGCTGGAGGCGGGGCTGATCGCCGACCGGGGTCAGCTCTACTGGCAGGCCAGGCTGTCCGAGCGCTACCCCACCCTCGAGGTGCGGTGCCTGGACGTGCAGCTGGAGGCCAGCGACGCGGTGCTGCTCGCCGGGATCGTCCGCGCGCTGGTCAGCACCGCGATCGCCGAGGAGAAGGCCGGAACGGCACCCCCCGAGTGCTCGCACGAGCTGCTCCAGGCGGCCATGTGGCATGCGGCCCGGCACGGCCTGGAGAGCACCCTCATGGAGCCGATGGGCCACCGGCTGCGCAGTGCCGGCGACGTGCTGTCGGTGCTGATGCAGTACATCACCCCCGCCCTGGAGGAGGCCGGGGACCAGCGCGAGGTGGGCTCCCTGCTGCACCGGCTCCTCCAGCAGGGCACCCCCGCGGACCGGCAGCGCCGGGCCCTCGCGGACGGGGGCATGGCGGCCCTCGCCGACCTGATCACCGGGCAGGGCGCCGTGACCGGGGGCTGACCGGGCCGGGCGGCCCTTCGCCGACGTGCGGGGCAGCTGCCCGGACGCGAGGATGAGCGGGACGAAGGACGGAGCGTGAACGGTGGAGATTTCTACGAGGGAGGTCTTCGGCGCCCCGTGCTGGGTCAGCCTGATGGCCCGCGATCTCCAGGGCAGCCAGCAGTTCTACGGAGCGGTCCTCGGCTGGAAATTCCGGCCCGCACGCCTCGGCGAGGAGTGGACGGTCGCCGAGCTCGACGGCGTGCCGGTCGCCGGCATCGGGACACTGACCGCGGATCTGGCGGTCGCCGTGGCCTGGACCCCGTACTTCGCGGTCGACGACGCCGATGTGACCGCCGACCGCATCCGCGAGCGCAGCGGCACGGTCGCGGTCGGTCCGGTCTCCTTCCCGTCCGGCGGCCGCGGCGCGCTGGTCGCCGACCGGGACGGCGCGGTCTTCGGCATCTGGGCCGGCGGGGTGTCGGCCGACTGGCGCGTGGGCCACGGCCCGGCGCCCGCCTGGCTGGAGCTGCGGACGAGGGACGCCTTCGAGTCGGCGATCTTCTACGGCGAGGTGCTGGAGTGGGCCACCGGCCGTGCCGGGTGCTGCGAGGTCTCGTACGAGAACGACCAGGTCGTCCTGCGGCAGGGGGGCGAGCCCGTCGCCCGCCTCGACGGCGGGATCACCGAGGCCGCGGCGCACGCACCGGAGACCAGGCCCCGCTGGCACGTCTACTTCCGCGTCCCGGACCTCGACGAGGCCATCGAGGCGGCCACCGCCGCCGGCGGGACCACCCTGTCGACCGTCGTCTCGAGCGCCACCGACCGCTGGGTCACCCTGCGCGATCCCGAGGGGGCGATGTTCAACGTCACGGCCGCCCGGGAGGAGCCCGGGACGGCCTGAGCACGGGCGGTGCAGTGCGTCGTGCAGTGCGTCGTGCAGTGCGTCAGACCTGGGCGGCTCCGCCGTCCACGAACAGTTCGATGCCGGTGACGTAGCTGCTCTCCTCCGAGGCGAGGAACAGCGCCGCAGCAGCCACTTCCTCCGGGCGGCCGGTCCGGCCCAGCGGCACCCCGGACGTCACCTCCTCCAGGATGGCGGCGGGCGCCCGGCCCAGAGCGGGAGTGTCGATCGGACCGGGGCTGAGCGCGTTCACCCGGATCCCGCGCCCCGCGAGTTCCAGCGCCAGGCTGCGCGCCATCGACCGTACGGCCGCCTTCGTGGCGCCGTAGACGCCGAACCGGGTGGACCCCGCCGAGCCCGCCGTCGAGCCGAGGAGGATGACCGAGCCGCGTTCCCCGAACAGCGGCAGCGCCCGCTGCACGGTGAAGAAGGGTGCGCGGAAGTTCAGGTCCGAGACGGTGTCGAACTGCTCCTGCGTGAACTCGGCGACGCCGCCCGCCTTCCCGCCGCCCGCGTTCGCCACCAGGACGTCGATCGCCCGGCCTTCGGCCGCGACCGCGGCGAACAGCCGGTCGAGGTCCGCCGCCTTGGTGACGTCACCCGGCACCCCGACGGCACCGCTCCCCAACTCATCCACCGCCGCAGCGAGTTCGGCCTCGCGGCGCCCGGAGACGAACACTCGGGCACCCTCCCGTACGAACCGGTGCGCCGTCGCCAGTCCGATGCCGGCCGACCCGCCCGTGATCACCGCGACCTTGCCGTCGAGCTGTCCCATGAGCGCAGAGAGTCCGCCAGCGGCCCGGGGAAGTCAAGGGCCGCGCGGGCCCGCCTGTGGGCCGGATCCCGCCCGACCCGCGCGACTGTGTGGGCCCAATGGCCCACCGCGCTCGCGGGCCGCGGGCGGGCGGTGTCCGCTGGCAGGGTGAACCAGGTGTTCCCCCTGCCCGGCCGCCGATGGTGGACGGGACCGCCCCCGGTCGCGGGCGCCGCCGTCATGGCCGCGGGCATCCTCTCCATCGGCCTGCACCTGGTCGGGGCCGACGTGCTGTCCGTGGCCGCGCTGGTCATCGCCGCGGCGCTGTGGCTCGTACTCGCCGCCGATTTCACCGCCCGGATCGTGGGCGACCGGGGCCGCTTCCGGGCCGAGGCGGACACCCCGGCCGCCCTGACGGCGGTGGCCGCCTCGACGGTGCTCGGCTGCCGGTTCTCCCTGCTGGGGTGGCAGGGCCTCGCCGCCGCCCTGCTGGTGCTGGCGGTGGCGCTGTGGCCGTGGCTGCTGCTCGCCGTCGTACGGCACTGGAAGCGGCGGATGCCCGGAGCCGCGTTCCTCGTCTGCGTGGCCACCCAGGGGCTCGCCGTCCTCTCGGCGATCCTGGCCGCCGCCCTCCACCAGGACTGGCTCGCCCGGGCGGCGCTGGGGGCCTTCTGCCTCGGCCTGCTGCTGTACGCGGTGGCCCTCGTCCACTTCGACTTCCGCGAGGTGGTGCGGGGTGCGGGCGACCACTGGGTGGCCGGCGGAGCGCTGGCCATCTCGGCGCTGGCGGGATCGAAGCTCACCGCCTCGCCCCTATGGACCGGTTCGGCGCACACGGCACTGCGTACGGCCACGCTGGTGACGCTCGCCCTGTCCCTCGGCTGGTACGTGCTGCTGCTCGCCGCCGAGGTGCGCCGGTGGCGGCCGCACTACGACATCCGGCGCTGGGCGACCGTCTTCCCGCTCGGAATGACGGCCACCGCCTCCCTCTCGGCGGCCGGCCCCACCGGGGTGGGATGGCTGCGGCCGCTGGGCGAGGTCCTGCTCTGGATCGCCGTGGGCGCATGGCTGCTGACCTTCTCCGCCCTCGTCGCCACCCGATCCGGCACCCGGCAGCGCTAAGGCGCCTCGGGGCTGCCGTGCTCGGCGACCGTCACCGCGCCCGCCACCGCGATCCAGAGGAGCAGCGCCACCGCCAGCGCCAGGGCCCAGTGGGATCCGTGGTGGAGCGTCAGCAGCCCGCCCGCCAGGGCCCCGCAGAACAGCACCGCCACCGACACGAGCCGTCGTACGGCGGTCCGGTCCCACGGCTCGGCGGCCAGGCCCGTCAGCGTCCGGGTGACGACGGTGGTCGTCAGGTCGGGCACGGCCAGCCTCAGCACGACGGCGTTCTGCAGGCCCATGCCCAGCGCGAGCAGCCCCACGACCGGCAGCGGCCCGGCCCCGCCCGCCGTCAGGGCGAGCGCCCCGGCCATCAGTACGGCCTGCACCGCCACCAGCGGCGCGAACATCCGCGCCGGCTCCCGGCCGCGGCGCAGCCGCCCGGCGGCCGTCGCACCGGCCAGGAACGCGGCGAGGGCCAGCAGGGTGGCTGTGGCCGACAGTTCGCGGTCCCCGGCGAGCGCGAACCCGAAGAAGGCCACGTTGCCGGTCATGTTGGCGACGAAGACGTGGTCGAGCCCGAGGAAGGTCACCGCGTCGACCACCCCGCTCACGAAGGTCAGCCCGACCAGCAGCGTCGGCAGCACGCCGTGCGGCCCGCTCCCGCCCTCCGGCCCCGGCGGGAAGAGCAGCGCGGCCAGCGGCCGCAGGAACCCGCGCCGGGCGGCGGCGCTCACTGCGACGGACCCTCCGCCTCCGGGCCGGCGGTATGGGCCAGGAGCGCGAGCTGCAGCCGGTTCGCGGCGTCCAGCTCGGCCAGCATCCGGCCGACCCGGTCCTTCACCACCTCTTCCGCCAGCTGCAGCCGCTCGCCGATCTGCCGGTTCGTCAACCCCTCGGCGACCAGGCCCAGCACCTCGGCCTCCCGCTCCGACAGGACGTCCAACCTCTCCCGCGCCTGTCGGCGCTGCGCCGCGGCCGGGGTGTGCAGGCCGTCCAGGACGTCCCGCAGCACCTGCGGGGACATCGCGGCATCGCCGTTCTGCACCGCGCGCAGAGCGGCGAGCAGGTCCTCGCGCGGGGTGCCCTTGGGGAGGAAGGCGTCCGCGCCGAGGGCCAGGGCCTGCTCCACGTCCGTGTCGAGCCCGAAGCCCGTCGTGACGACGATGTGCGCGGTGGCATCCGCATCGGGTGAGCGCAGCGCCGCCGTCGCCTCCGGCCCGCCCATCCGCGGCATGTGGATGTCCAGCAGCAGGATGTCCGGCAGGTGCGCCCGTACGGCCTCGACGGCCTCGCGCCCGTCGGCGGCCTCGGCCACCACACGGAACTCACCGGTCGACTCGACGGAGGTCCGCAGCCCCCTGCGCACCACGGGCTCGTCGTCGGCGATGACCACCCGCCCCACGTGGCCGAATTCCATGCGCGAACCCCGTTCGGAAAGGGACGTCCGGCAGAAACCGTACCCGCCGAAGGAGCGGCATCGACCGAACGACCCGAGTCGAGGGGGCTTGCCGCGTGGCGACTGTCAGTGGCCCTCAGTAGGGTCCCCTCATGGCATACACGTTCCAGGTGACCATCGATTCCGCCGACCCGCACCCCCTCGCCGACTGGTGGGCCGACGCCCTCGGCTGGGAAGTGGAGCCGACCGACGAAGAGTTCATCCGCAAGATGGTCGCCGAAGGCCACGCCACCGAGGACGACACCACCACCCACCGCGGAGCCCTCGTCTGGAAGGTCGGCACCGCCATCCGCCACCCCGAAGGGATCGAGCGCGCGCCGCGCGTCCTCTTCCAGCTCGTCCCCGAGCCGAAGACGGTCAAGAACCGGGTCCACCTGGACGTCCGCACCGGCTCCGACAACCCGCAGGAGGTCGTGGAGCGCCTGGTCGCCAAGGGCGCCCGGCACCTGCACGAGGGCCGCCAGGGCCCCTACAGCTGGACCACGATCGCCGATCCGGAAGGCAATGAGCTCTGCGTCTCGCACTGAGGATCTAGGCTGCGCACGTGAACGTCATCCTCTTCGGCGCAACCGGAATGCTCGGCCGGGGTGTTCTGCGTGAGTGCCTGCGCGACGACACCGTCACGGCCGTCCTGTCCGTCGGCCGCACCCCGCTCGGCGTCTCCCACCCCAAGCTGCGCGAGCGCATCCAGGACGACCCGTCGGACCTCTCCGCACCGGACCTGGACCTGGCCTCCTACGACGCCTGCTTCTTCTGCCTCGGCGTCTCCGCCGTCGGCATGAAGGAGCAGGAGTACCGACGCGTCACCCACGACCTCACCCTCGCCGCGGCCCGTCCGCTCGCCGCCGCCAACCCCCGGCTGACCTTCGCCTACGTCTCCGGGGAGGGCACGGACAGCACCGAGCAGAGCCGCTCCATGTGGGCCCGCGTCAAGGGGGAGACGGAGAACGACCTGCTCCAGCTGCCGTTCCAGGCCTACATGTTCCGCCCCGGCCTCGTGCAGCCCGTCCGCGGCATGCCCTCCAAGACCCTCCTCTACCGCGCCGCCTACCTGGTCACCGCGCCGCTCTTCCCGCTGCTCCGCCGCTTCGCGCCGAACCTCGTCACCACCACCGAGGCGCTGGGCCGCGCGATGATCAACGTCGCGAGGCCCGGAGCCGACGTCCGCACCCGCATCCTGCGGCCCCAGGACATCAACCGCCTGGCCTAGAGCCCTCCGGACCAGCGATAATTCAGTACCGGGCACATCCTCCCGCACGTGAGAATGAACCATCTCGAACCGGGAGGAACCCATGGGCCACAACCAGGCCTACCCGACGCTGCACGACCTGCTGCCGCAGCAGGATCTGGCGGCAGCCATCGACGCCGGGCACGTCACCCGCAAGTCGCACCCCGAACTGCCGCTGTCCATCTACACGTACACGCGGACGGCCCAGTACGGGCGCGTCTGGAACCAGGTGACCACGCGCTGCCGCGGACTCGTCGCCGACGACTCCACCGGCGCGATCGTCGCGCTGCCGCTGCCGAAGTTCTTCAACGTCGGCGAGCACGAGTCCGGTCAGCCGTACGCACCGGCCCTGCCCGACGAGCCGTTCGAGGTGTACGACAAGGTCGACGGCAGCCTCGCCGTGGTCTTCCACTACGCGGGCAGCTGGCGCGTCGCGTCCAAGGGATCCTTCATCAGCACCCAGGCCACCTGGGGCCAGCGCCACCTCGACGGCCGTGACACCTCGGCCCTCGTCCCCGGCGTGACCTACCTCGCGGAGATCCTGTACCCGCAGAACCGTATCGTCGTCGACTACGGCGACCGCCGGGACCTGGTGCTCCTCGCCGCGTTCGCGCTGGACGGCACCGAGGTCCCGCTCGCCGAGGCCGCGGTCCACTGGCAGGGGATCGGATCCGTCGTCACGGTGTGGCCCGCCATGCCGCTCGCCGAGCTGCTGGCGCTGGCCGAGTCGAACACGCTGCCCGGCGGCGAGAACGCCGCCGGCACCGACGCCGAGGGCTTCGTGCTGCGGTTCGCCTCCGGCGTGCGCGCGAAGGCCAAGCTCTCCGAGTACGTACGCCTCCACAAGCTGGTCACCGGTGTCACCGAGCGGGACATCTGGCGCACCCACGGCATCGAACGGTTCGCCGGCCTGCCCGTCAAGGAGCTGGCGCAGGGCCTGCACTGCACCGTCGCCGACATAGAGGCCTCGGGCGGCAAG
This sequence comes from Streptomyces sp. NPDC031132, assembly GCF_055570595.1. Classification (NCBI taxonomy): domain Bacteria; kingdom Bacillati; phylum Actinomycetota; class Actinomycetes; order Kitasatosporales; family Streptomycetaceae; genus Streptomyces; species Streptomyces sp. NPDC031132. Next base: position 55,382 of record NZ_JBVIGX010000019.1, on the reverse strand, counting down.
CCGCTCGACGCGCTGCTGGAGCAGGTGCCGGACGAGTTCGACACCTGGGTGCGCGAGGTGGTCGCCCGCCTCGAGGACGCGGCGGCGCAGCGCGAGCGCGCCGTCGACGAGGCGTTCGCACAGCTCGCCCCGCTGGCGGGCGACCGGGGCGCGTTCGCGCGCGCCGTGCAGGCCCTGCCCGACCGCCGGATCCGTCCCGCGATGTTCCTGCGCCTGGACGGCCGGTCCACCGAGCTCGTCGTATGGCGGGACGTGCGGCCGGAAGCGTCCGACCCCTTCACCACCGATGAGGAGAACTGACCCGTGTCCGAAGAACCCGCACGCCCCGTCGTCCACGTCATGACGGGGTTGCCGGCCTCGGGGAAGACGACGGCCGCGCGCGCCCTGCAGGCCGAGGCCGCGGGCCGGATGCGCCGCGTCAACCTGGACGACCTGCGGGCCATGCTCGACCTGCCCGACCCGGAGCGCGGCCGCTCGTACCGGCACGAGCAGACCGTCCTGGCCGTCCAGGACGCGGCGGTGCGCGCGGCCGTCGACGACGGCTTCGACGTGGTCGTCGACAACACGCACCTGACCTCGCGCATCCCCAAGCGGCTCAAGGCGGCGGTCGCCGGACGGGCCACCTTCGTCGTGCACGACTTCACCGACGTGCCGGTGGAGGAGTGCCTGCGCCGGGACGCCGCAAGGGAGCGGCCGGTCGGCGAGGAGATCATCCGGATACTCAACGACAAGCACATGAGCGCCAAGAAGGGCGGCTGGCGGCTCACCGCTCAGTGGCTGAACGACCAGCCCGCGGTCGAGCCGTACGTGGCCGACCCTGCGCTGCCCTCGGCGGTGATGTGCGACATCGACGGGACGCTCGCGCTGACCGGCGACCGCAGCCCGTACGACTTCTCGCGCTGCGAGATCGACGCGCTCAACGAGCCGGTGCGGTACGCGCTGGACGCCTTCCGGCGCGCCGACGGCGACACCATCGTGCTGCTGTCCGGGCGAGGGGAGGAGCACCGGCCGCAGACGGAGGCGTGGCTCCGGCGGCACGAGGTGCCGTACGACGAGCTGTGGATGCGCCCGCTCGGCGACACGCGCCGCGACGACGTGGTGAAGGCGGAGCTGTTCGACGCGCACGTGCGCCACCGCTTCGCGGTACGGGTGTCGCTGGACGACCGGGACCGCGTGGTCGCGGTGTGGCGGCGGATGGGCCTGCCCACCTGGCAGGTCAACTACGGCGCCTTCTAGGCGACGGCACACAGGCGGTGCGGGCCATCGCCGGTCCCGCCCATACTGGGGCCATGAGCGTGTTGATCGTGGACGCCGCGAACGTCGTCGGTTCCGTACCGGACGGCTGGTGGCGGGACCGGCGGGGCGCGGCCGAGCGGCTGCGCGACCGCCTCGCGGGGCGGGACCCGGCGGGGGGCGAGGAGATCGAGGGGATCGGGGCGGTCGAGGAGATCGTCCTCGTCGTCGAGGGCGCCGCCCGGGGCGTCGAGTCCGTGCCCGGAGTACGGGTGGACTCGGCGCCGGGAAGCGGTGACGACCGGATCGTGGAACTGGCCGCCTCCTTCGCGGAGCGCGGCTGTGTCGTGGTCACGGCGGACCGGGAACTGCGCGAGCGGGTACGGGCGTACGGGGCGGAGTGCGTGGGGCCGCGTACCGTACGCCCGGCGGACTGACCGGAAGGGTCAGTCGCACCACTTCACGTGGTCCAGGTTCTTGACGTAACGGGCGGTGATCCAGGCCTTCTTGTGCTCCTTGTCGTCCTTGCGGTCCTTGTCGTCCTTCCGGTCCTTGCGGTCCTTCCGGTCCTTGCCGTCCTGCCCGTTGCGCAGGTCGTCCCCGTCCCGCCCGTCCTGCCGTCCGTCGTGCTCGCCGCGGCCGCCCTGCTCGTCGCGGCCGCTGTCCTCGTCGCGCCCGCCGTGTTCTTCGCGGCCGCCGTCTTCGTCGCGCGCGCCGTCTTCGTCGCGCCCGCCGTCCTCATCGCGTCCGTCCTGCGACTCGTGGTCCTCCTTGATGTGCAGGCGGTACCAGATGTTGTTGCCGTCGATCGACTCGCCGTACGTCTTGCACACGATGGCGACCTTGTGGTCCGGCTTCACGTGGCCCACCACGTCGGCACGGGTGTTCGGCTTGCTGCGGATCTTCAGCGGGCCCTGCGAGGTGACCTTGCCGACGGTGTACTTCTTGTCGTTGTAGGTACCGGACTGGCCGTTCTCCGGCTCGAGAAGGACGGCCTGGTGTGACGGCGTGTCGGCCATCGGGCCCTCGTTCGCGGCGGCGCCACCCGCGCCGACCATGCCGAGCACCAGGCTTCCGGCGGTGAGAGCGAGGACGGTCCTGGCGGGCTTCTGCATGTGCAGGCTCCTCTACGAAGACATCCGCCCGGCCGCGGTGTGCCCGCGGGCCGGGGCGGCAACCAGTCGGTCGCCACGGTCGACTATGGCGAGGGCAGGTCGTACCGACCCGGTGACGCACCGCCGTTTAGCCCGAAATGCCCAATGAGTTCCCCTCCGGTTCCGGATTCGGGCCATTGGGACGCCGCTCATCCGAGGCACCCGTTCGAGGGACTCCGGTGTCCCCTACATCTGGCTAGCATTTCTGTCAGTGCTCGTCGTGCGGTCCCACACGGGTTCGCACGGTCGTGCGCGTCCGACGAGGAGGGGTCCGATCATGCAGGTGAACAACGGCGTGGTGGCGAGCGAGATTCCCGGCGCGGTGTGGGTGAAGAGCAGTGCCAGCGTGGGCAACGGCAACTGCGTGGAGGTCGCCGCCCTGGCGGGCGGCGCCGTGGCGATGCGGAACTCGCGCTTCCCCGACGGTCCGGCCCTGGTGTTCACGACCGCCGAGATCGAGGCGTTCATCGACGGCGCCAAACATGCGGAATTCGACCATCTGACCGGATGACGCCTCAAGCCGAGGCCACGGCTTGAGGGGCCGAGGGAGGCGGCCCATGCTGTGACGGACCATTGCCCCAGTCATCGGGAGTCCTGATGCCCGCCCTCCCAGAGCCGCTGCCCGAGCACGTCGCTCCCGTCCTGCCGATGGGAAGCGATCCGGCCCGGGCGGCGGCCGACCGCCTGCTGGGGCGGGAGCTGCGCAGGTGCCGTGAGGCCCGCGGCCTGACCCTGCGCCAGGTCGCACCGGTCATCCGCGGATCGGTCTCGAAGGTCAGTCGGCTCGAGCGCGGCGAGAGCCCGCCGAAGCCGCGCGACGTACGGGATCTCGCCCGGCACTACGGCGTCGACGCCGAGGAGATGCGGGCGATCGAACGGCTCCTGGAACACGCGCAGGACTCTGAGTGGTACGAGCAGTTCAGCGACGTCACCCCCGACTTCCTCAAACGCCTGATCCAGTTGGAGGGCGACGCCGAGGAGATCTGCGTCTACGAAAACCTCGTCGTCCCCGGCATCCTCCAGACCCGCGACTACGCCCGGTACATGGTCCGGGCGGTCATACCCAGCGCCGACCCCGAGGAGGTCGAACGGGTGGTCGAGCTGCGCGCCGAACGGCAGCTGCGGCTGATGGACGGCCCGCTGCCCCGGGTGACCGCGCTGCTCGAGGAAGGCGTCCTGCACCGCCGCTGCGGGAACGCGGCCGTGATGCAGGAGCAGCTGAACCACCTGCTGCGCGCCGGCGACACCGACAAGGTGAGCATCCGCATCCTCAGGATGACCCGTGCGTACGGGACCACCCCGCCCTACCCGATCACGCACCTGAAGTTCCGGGACGGGGAGCACGCCGAGCTGGCGTACGTGGAGCACATCAACGGAGCGAACTACGTGACCAGGCCCCGGGCCCTCGACGACTACCGCAACGCCCTCAGCAACCTGCGGAACGCGGCGGCCACCAAGGACGAGAGCGTCGACCTGATCCTCGAGGCGAAGCGTCAGTTCGGCGACGACTAGGGCCTGTCTTTCGGATCATGCCGGGGCCGGCGACGGCGCAGGAGCGGGCCGGGATCAGAGGCGGCCGACCCCGCCCCACTCCACCCAGTCCCGAGGCCGGTTGCCCGGGGGCGGCGGAGGTGTCTCGGGACGCCAGTCGACCACGTCGACGAGCCCGGGCCCGAGGATCTCCAGCCCGTCGAAGTACCGGCGCACCTCGTGGGGCTCCCGCACCCGGCCCCAGGTGCCGTGCGTGGTCACGTCCATGAGCCGCGTCACGTCGCGGCGGACGGCCGGATCGTCGCTGACGAGCTGGCAGATCACCATGAAACTGCCCGGCGGCAGCTGCGCGGCGGTGTTCCGTACGACCGCCGCGGGATCGTTCTCGTCGTCCGTGTCGCGCAGGCAGTGCAGCACGGAGACGAACAGGGCCGCGATCGGCCGGTCCCAGTCCAGGAAGCCGTCGGTGTCCTGGCGGATCTGCCGGGTCAGGCGCAGGTCCTTGGACAGGACGAGCGTGCGGCCGTCCTCGTGAAGGCTCGTCTGGGCGTGGGCCAGGACCATGGGGTCGTTGTCGATGTACGCGACCTTGCAGCCGGGATCGGCCCGCTGCGCCACCTCGTGCACGTTGTCCTGCGTGGGCAGCCCGGAGCCGTGGTCGAGGAACTGCCTGATCCCGTACTCCTCGACCAGGATGCGTACGACACGCCGCAGGAACGCCCGGTTGTTGCGGGCCAGGAGCTGGGTGCTGGGGGCGATCTCCAGGAGCCGGGCGCAGGCCTCACGGTCGCTCGCGTAGTTCTCCACCCCGCCCAGCAGCCAGTCGTACATCCGGGCGACGCTCGGGGTGTGCATGTCGATGAGGGGGGCCTGCGGGTGTGCGGATGCGTGTCCCGACGGGTTCTGCGACGACTCCATGGGCGCTGTCCTCCGGCTGAGGTGACCGCCCATGGTAGGCAGTCGGCGGCGCGGCGGCCACCACCCGAACAGACGTACGCGGGGCCGTGCCCGCCCCCGAACGGGCACGGCCGCGCGGCGGGGCCCCGGGGGGCAGGGCCGGTGCCGGCTTCGTCCGGCTCAGGGAAATCTACGCGCGGGGTCCGCCGGGCTCGCCCATCCACAGGGTGAAATCCGCCTACCCCCTCGGGAGGTCACCCTGTACAACCAGGGGTGTACTCAAGGGGGGTGACGTGCAGTTGTCCGCACATCCGGCGGTGGTCCGGCTCCGCGCCGTGCTGCCGGCCGTCGGCGAGATCGTGTACGCCATCGGCTCGCTCTGGATCTCGACCACGATGCTCCACAACTGGCCAGACCCCAACGGCTACTGGCGGGACACCGACGCACGGGCCTACGCCCTGCTCGCCGCGATCTACCTGCCGCTCGTGCTCCGCCGCCGCTTCCCGGTCGCCGTCCTGATCAGCACCGCGCTCTGCACCGGCTGCTACTTCACCCTCGGCTATTACCACGCCGTCGCCGTGTGCGGCCTCGCGCTCGCGCTGTACACCGTCGCCTCGCTCCGCGAGCGGCGAATTTCGGCCAGATGTGCGGTCGGTGCCCTGCTCGTCCTGCTCTGGGGGACCCGGCTCGCCGAGCCCGGCATCGGTCCGCTCAGCGTCGGCTTCGTGACCGTCACCACCATCGTCTGCTGGGTGACCGGCGACGGCGCCCGGCGGCTGCGCGAGCTCACCCGGCAACTGCGCCGGGAGCAGGAGGAGAAGGCCCGGCGGGCCGTCATGGAGGAGCGCATCCAGATCGCCCGCGAGCTGCACGACGTCATCGCCCACCACGTCTCGGTGATCTCCGTCCAGACCGGCCTCGCCGGGTACGTGTTCGCCTCCGACCCGCCGACCGCCCGCCGGGCCCTGGACACCATCGGGGACAGCGCCCACGAGGCCCTGGCGGAGATGCGCCGGATGCTCCTCGTGCTCCGTGAGGACGGCCTCGAGCCCGCCGAGCAGGAGCCGCCCCGGGTGTCCGGGCTCGGGCGCCTCGACGAACTGGTCAAGCGGGTCGCCGATGCCGGAGTACCCGTCGACGTACGGATCACGGGGACGCCGTACGTGCTGCCGCCCGGGATCGACCTGTGCGCGTACCGCGTCGTACAGGAGGCGCTCACCAATGTGATCAAGCACGCCCCGGCCGCGCACACCACCGTCCACGTGCACTACGCGCAGGACGAGGTCTCGGTACGCGTCAGGGACGACGGAAGCGGCCGCGCAGAGGCCCGTACGGACGGCCGTGTAGGGGTGCGGATTTCGGCCGCCGCCCCGGAATCTGCCGGTCAGGGCTTGATCGGCATGCGCGAGCGGGCCACGATCTACCACGGCACGGTGACCGCCGAACCTGCACCCGAAGGCGGCTTCGAGGTCAGACTCCGGGTCCCCGTCCCCCGGGCCGCCACCGGCTCCCATGTTTAGAAAAGAGGCGGTCATGCTGCGTGTGCTCGTCGTCGACGACCAGTTCCTGATCCGGTCCGGGCTGTGCGCGCTGCTGGGCGCCGCGCCCGGCATCGAGGTCGTGGGCGAGGCGGCGGGCGGCGAGGAGGCCGTCCGGCTCGCCGCCGAGACCCGGCCCGACGTCATCCTGATGGACATCCGGATGCCGGACACCGACGGCATCGCCGCCACCGAGCGGATCCTCGCCGCGGCCGACGCCGATGCCGGGGCGGCGGCCGATGCACCGGGCGGGGCCGGCGCCGGGGACGGGCCCGCCCGCCCCAAGGTGCTCGTGCTGACCACCTTCGACTCCGACGCGTACGTCTTCCGGGCCCTGCAGGTCGGCGCGAGCGGCTTCCTGCTGAAGGACACCCCGCCCGAGCGGCTGCTCGCCGCCATCGCGACCGTCCACGCCGGCGAGATGCTGTTCAGCCCCCGTGCGCTGCAGGGGATCATCGCCGCGTACGCCGCCCCGGTCGCCCGGGACCCGCACCCCCGGCTGGACGCCCTGACCCCGCGCGAGCGCGAGGTGCTCGGCCTGGTCGGAGCCGGCCTGTCCAACACCGACATCGCCGAGCGGCTCGTCCTCAGCGCCGCCACCGTCAAGACGCACGTGCACCGCTGCATGAGCAAGCTCGGGGTGTCCAGCCGCGCCCAGGCCGTGGTCCTGGCCCACGAGTCCGGCCTCGTCGCCCGGCTGCCCTGACTCCCGGTCGCCGCCAGGTCGGCCGGATCGGACCCCCTCCGGATGCGGGGGTCCGGGCCCGCCGCCAGAGTGGGTCCATGGGTATCGATGACTACAGCGGCGGCCCGACGGCCCAGCAGACCGGCGTCCTGATCGTGACGACGAACGACGTCCCCGGCTACCGGGTCGAGCAGGTCATCGGTGAGGTCTTCGGCCTCACCGTCCGCTCCCGCCACCTCGGCAGCCAGATCGGCGCAGGCCTGAAGTCGATGATCGGCGGCGAACTCAGGGGCCTGACCAAGACCCTGGTGGAAACCCGTAACCAGGCCATGGAGCGGCTCATCGAAGCGGCGAAGGCCCGCGGCGCGAACGCGGTCCTGATGATGCGCTTCGACGTGACCGAAGCCGCCGACGTCGGGACCGAGGTGTGTGCGTACGGGACGGCCGTCGTGATCACACCCGCCGCCACCTGATCCCCTCATCTCATCCGCCACGTAAGTCCAGGACGGGGCTCTGCTTTGTCCATGGGCCTGCGGCGGTGCGGTCCGCAAGCTGACAGGTCAGTGAGCGGACCGCGGGCCTCCGTGCCGTGCGGTCTTCCGCCAAGGAAGCGCCGACTCCCGGAGGCCCGATGCGTACCCCCCTCTGGCCGACCGCAGCAGCCGCGGTTGCCGGTCTCCTCGCCACCCTGGTCGTCTCCGTGCCCGCGCCCGCCGCGGCGGCGGCCGCCGCACCCGTGACGATCGGCTCGAGCGAGCTGTCGGTCGCCGTGGACGGCGGCTTCCCCCGGGTCGTCAGCTACACCCGGCGGGCCACCGGGGACGTACTGGACGGCAACGAGGACGTTCTCTCCGCGATCCTCGTCAACGGGACCGCGTACACCCCGACCGTGACCTCCACCCCGTCCACCTCCGCGGTGGACTACGTGCTGTCGTTCTCCGGGGTGACCGTCAGGTCCCGGCTCTCGGTGACCGGTTCGGTCGTCGAATTCAAGGTCACCGCGATCGAGGACACCCCCGCCCTGCGCGTCCGCAGTCTCGCCATCCCCGACCACCACCTCGTCAGCGTCCGCAGCGACCAGCCCGGCGCCGCGCTGGCCACGGCGAACATGCACACCGCCACCACGGGCACCGGAGACACCTTCACCCCCGTCACGGCGAGCATGCCCGTGGACCCCGCCGCGACGACGGTGATGTACGGGTTCGCCAACACCGCCGAGCTCGCCGCGGCCATCGACTCCAACTCCCTCTACGACACCCCCTCCGGCGGCACCGCCCGGGAGAACGGCCGGATCAGCAAGCGGATCACCGACAAGGGGGCCTACCGCCGCGCCGGCCTGTGGAGCGGGGCCTGGCTCTACCGGGCCGCGGGTGCCGCCGACACCGACACCGAGCCGCTCCCGTACGCCCGGATCGCGATCACCGGGGACCGCAACGGAGACGCGGCCGTCGACTGGCAGGACGCCGCCGTCGCCTACCGCGACATCTGGACCCCGCCCACCGGATGGCAGCAGACCGCCGACCGGGTCGTGCAGCGAATCCCCTTCAACTTCGCCTCCCAGGCCACCCACCCCTTCGCCGAGACCCTCGACGAGACCAAGCGCGTCAGCCTCGCCACCGACGGCCTAGGCCAGTTCGTCCTCCTCAAGGGGTACGCCTCCGAGGGCCACGACTCCGCACACATGGACTACAAGAACATCGGCTCCAAGCTCGGCGGCGCCACCGACCTGAACGCCCTCACCACCGCCGGCCACGCCTACAACGCCGACTTCGGCGTCCACGTCAACGCGACCGAGGAGTACCCGGTCTCCGCGACCTTCGACCCGGCCCACCAGAGCGGCGGCCTCGGCTGGGACTGGCTCGACCAGTCGTACTCCGTGGACACGCGGAAGGACGGCCGGTCCGGCGAGCGGCTGAAGCGGCTCCAGGACCTCAAGACGGCCGCGCCCGGGCTCGACTTCCTGTACGTGGACGTCTGGTACGGGGACGGGTACGTATCGCGCAAACTGCAGCGGGAGATCGGCGGCCTCGGCTTCCAGCTCGCCACCGAGTTCCCCAACACCCTGACCGAACAGTCCCTCTGGCACCACTGGGCGGCCGACGTCAACTACGGCGGCAGCGATCTCAAGGGCGTCAACTCCACCATCGCCCGGTTCGTCGCCAACCACGCCAAGGACGACTGGATCGCCGGGAACCCGCTGCTCGGCGGCGCCGAACTCACCGCGTACGAGGGCTGGCAGGGCAAGAAGGACTACAACGCCTTCCTGAACACCACCTTCGCCGTCAACCTGCCGACCAAGTACCTCCAGGAATCCCCGATCGTGAAGTGGACCGCGAACTCGGTCACCCTCGCGAACGGCACCACCGCCACCACCACCGGCAACACCCGGAAGATCACCACAGGCGGGCGCACCGTGCTCAGCGGCGGCAGCTACCTGCTCCCGCGCGACGGCAAGCTGTACCACTGGAACGACAAGGGCGGCTCCACGACCTGGACCCTGCCCGCAGGGTGGTCCGCGCCCAAGCTCTACCAGCTGACCGACACCGGTCGCCGGCTGGTCGGCGACCTCGCCGTCACCGGCGGCCGGATCACCGTCGACGCCGCCGCGAAGACCGCCTACGTGGTCACCAACGGCGCCGCGCCCGCCCAGGCCGACCCGAAGTGGGGCGAGGGCACCCCGGTCGAGGACCCCTCCTTCTACGCGGGGAACCTGAACGCCTGGACCGTCACCGGGGCCGGCGCCGCCGTCGCCCGCAACTCCCAGGGCCAGAACGAGCTCACCCTCGCCGCCGGGACCGCCCCCGCCGTCTCCCAGCAGCTGACGGGCCTGACGCCCGGCACCTACGCCGCCTCCGTCTGGGTCTCCACGCCGGCCGGCCGGGCCGCCACCCTCGGCGTCACGCCCGCGGGGGGCACTGCGGCCTCCGTGTACGCCGACTCCTCGCCCCTGGCCGACCACCTGGGCGGCAGCGAGAAGAACGGCACCACGATGCAGCGCATGAAGGTGCTCTTCGACGTCCCGGCAGGCCAGTCGACCGCCACCCTGAAGCTCTCCGCCGCGGCCGGGTCCGGCACCGTCCACCTGGACGACGTACGCGTGGTCCGCTCGGCCCGCACCCCGCTCGGCGGCCACACGTTCGCCGAGGACTTCGAGAACGGCGACGCGGGCTGGGGCCCGTTCGCGTTCGGCGGCGCGGGCGGCTCCGCCACCGACCCGCGCACCCATTTGGCCCAGCGCAACGCCCCGTACACGCAGGCCGGCTGGAACGGGAAGCTCGTCGACGACGTGATCGGCGGGCAGAACTCCCTCAAGTCGCACGAGGAGCGCACCGGTCTCGTCTACCGCACCCTGCCCCAGACGCTGCGGCTGACCCCGGGGCACGCGTACGGGGTCGCCTTCCGCTACGAGAGCGGCTTCGGCGGGGACTACCAGTTCATCACCGGCTCCGGCAGCACCGAGACCGCCACCGCGCTGAACCAGGCCCGTACGCCCACCGACTTCAGGACCACCTTCACCGCCGGGGCGGACGCCTGGATCGGCGTACGGAAGGTGACCCCGGAGGACTCGCACGACGAGGCCGATCTGATCCTCGACGACCTGACCGTGGACGACCTCGGGCCGGCAGGCGGCGGGGAACTCCTCGTACCGCAAGGGCAGATGAGCATCAAGGCCGTAGACAGTCAGGAGACGGCCGGCGAGAACGGCGCCGCAGCCAACGTCCTGGACGGCGACGCCTCCACCATCTGGCACACCCAGTGGTACACGGCCACCGCGCCGATGCCGCACGAGATCACCCTCGACCTGGGCGCCCCGTACAACGTCTCGGCGCTGCACTGCCTGCCCCGGCAGGCCCAGAGCAACGGCCGCATCGCCGGCTACCAGGTGTTCACCTCCGCGGACGGGGTGAACTGGGGGCAGGCGGCCGCCGCCGGGACCTTCCCGAACACGACGGCCCGGCAGGACGTCACCTTCACGCCCCGCACCGCGCGCTACGTGAGGCTCAAGGCCACGAGCGAGGTGGCCGGCAACCCGTGGACCTCGGTCGCGGAGCTCAACGTGGCTTACCGGCCACAGCCGTTCACCGCTTCCAGAGCGTCACTTCGGTGAGGTACGTCGGGACCTTGTACTGCGTGTCGGTCGAGTCCTGGACGGTGACGATCTTGACCATGGCGAGGTTGCCCTTGGAGGTGACGGTGCACAGCAGATCGCCGGCGACGATGGCGCGGTCCGCGCCGATGAGGTCCGCCTCCCGCAGCTTGTCGGGGATCGGGTTGGTGGCTGCCCCGGTCTCGCACTCTTCGGGGGTGGGGCCCTTGCTCTTGCCGAACGAGGTGGAGTTCTGGACGTCCGCGTAGCCCATCTGCAGCTCCCGGTCGCTCCCGCTGATCTCTCCGGACATGAAGCCGGCCACCTTGGGGAAGTCGAGGTCGACGTCGTTGATCTTGCCGAACTCCCTGGGCGCCAGGAGCTTCAACGGCTTGTCCTTGTAGACCACGGTGTAGGGGCGGCCGGAGGGCGAGGCCGAGGCCGAGGGGCTCGGGCCGGCGGACTGCGCCACCGGGGCCGCCGCTTCCTTCGGAGCGTCCGCCGACTTGCCCTTGTCCTCGCCCGCGGTCTGCCGGGCGCCGTCGTCCTCGTTGCGCGTGAGGTACCAGGTGCCGCCGGCGGCCAGGGCGAGTACGAGGATGCCCGCGCCGACGACCAGGGGCACCCGGCTGCGCGCGGGGGCGGGCGCGGGAGCCGGTGCGGCGGGGGCGGCATAGGCGGGGGCGGGTGCGGTCGGTGCGCCGTACGCCGAAGGCTGGGGGCTGCCCGCCGGGCCCTGGGTCGGCGCGTACGCCATCGGGACCGGTCCTGACGCGTGCGTGGGCACGTACGCGGGCCGGGCGGGCTCGGGGGCCCGGGTCGGCGCGTACGCCGGCGGGGGCGGGGCCTGCGTCGGAGTCTGCACCGGGGCCGGCGCCTGCGCCCGTGCCTGCGCCTGTGCCGACTGCTCACGCCGCGCGATCTCCGCGGTCAGCGGCGCGGGCAGCCACCCGTCGAAATCGCGCAGGTTCCGCCCCGCCGTCTGGCAGCACCATTCGGCGAGCTCGGTCGGCTGGGGCCGCTTGTCGGCATCGGAGTGCAGGCAGCGCTCCAGCAGCTGGCGCAGCGGGTCCGGGTAGCCGCTCAGATCCGGCGCCTGCTGGGGGGTGTTGGCAATCGCGGCGGCGATCGAGAGTCCCGCGCCGTCGCCGTACGGGTGGCGGCCGGTGGCCACGACCGCGGCGATCAGCCCGAGCGCGAAGACGTCGGTCGCCGCGGTGACCGTCCGGCCGAGGGCGTGCTCGGGGGACATGTACTGCGGTGTCCCGATGAACCCGCCGCTGCGCGTGAGTTGGGTGGTGTCGGTGGCCCGCGCGATGCCGAAGTCGATGACCCAGGGGCCGTTCGAGCCGAGCAGGATGTTGCTCGGCTTGAGGTCGCGGTGCACCACCGAGGCGGCGTGGATGGAGTGCAGGGCCTGCGCCGCGCAGCCGATCAGCTGGAAGACCGCGGGCAGAGGCAGCGGTCCGTGGGTCGCGAGGGCGTCGTCGAGCGCCAGGCCCGGCACGAACGCGGTGGCCAGCCAAGGCTGTTCACCGCTGGTGTCGTGGTCGAGGACCGGCACGATGTGGTAGCCCTGCACGCGGCGGGCGGCCTGCACCTCGCGTTCGAAGCGGACCCGAAAGTCCTGTTCCTGGGCGAACTCGCGGCGGATGACTTTCAGCGCGACGGGCTGGTTCCCCCGGGTCCGGGACAGGTAAACGGAACCCATGCCGCCCTCGCCGATCTTCGCGAGCAGCCGGTAACCGGCTATCTCCTGCGGATCGCCCGGCCCGAGCGGTCGCAGTACGGCGTGGTCGGTGTCGGTCATGTGGAATCCCCCTTGATGATCACAGGGTTGAGATCCTAACGGGGGGTGGAGCCCACGCCCGTACCGCGCCAGTTGACCTGGCTCCCGTACCGCGCCAGTTGACCTGGCCCCCGTACCGCGTCAGTTGACCGGGCTCCGTACGGACTGCTGGGCGCGGAAGCGGACCGGAGCCATGCCCACCCGGCGGCTGAACAGCCTGCTGAAATACGCCGGATCCTCGTATCCGACCCGCCGCGCGACCCCGGCGACCGGCAGGTCGGTCCGGGCCAGGAGTTCCTTCGCCCGGCTCAGCCGGATCCCGAGGAGGTACTCCTTGACCCCCTCCCCGGTGCTGCGCCGTACGGCCCCGCGCAGTTCGGGCAGAGGTATCCCGAGCCGGGCCGCGTGCTCGGCCACCGAGATGGGCAGCAGTGCGTCCCGGGCCAGGGCGTCCATCACCGCGTCCCCGTGCCGGGACACCTCGGCGCGGGCGTAGCGCAGCGCCACGAGCAGTCCGTGCACGGCCGCGGCGGCCTCCACCTCCAGCAGCGGGCCGCCGCGACGGGCCGCCCGCACGATCCCGTCGACCACGTGCCGTACCCCCTCCGTGCCGCTCAGCGGCACCAGCGGGCGGTCGGGGGTGACGTAGCCGAGGTCGGTGTACGCCTCCACGCTGCGGCCCGCGAAGTCCACGAAGCACTCGTCCCAGCCGGTCTCCGGGTCGGGTCCGTAGTGGTGTTCCACCCCCGGCACCAGCCAGAGCAGCGCGGGCGCGCACACCGGCTGAGGCGGGCGCCCGCCGTGGCTGAACCAGCCCCGCCCCCGGGTGACGACCACGGCGACGTGGTGGTCCAGGGCCCGCGGTCCGACCGTCGGCAGCAGGCCCTGCTGGATCCCGACGCCGAGGCAGACCAGGCCGAGCCGCCGGTGGTTGGCGGTGGGGGAGAAGTACCGCATCCAACTGCTGTACGGGGGGCTGCTGGAGGGGGTGCTGGTGTGCGGCGGCGTCGGCATCTGCGGATTGTGATCCACCGGGCCGGGGCGCTCAAGGGGACGCGGGCGCCCGGTCCTTCCGCTGCCGTGGCTCCTTCCGGGGCCGCGTGTCCTTCCGGAGCCGCGGCTCCTTCCGTACGGGCGGCCCCGGCTGCGGGCCGCGGAGCCCGCCCGCCAGTCCGGCGACCACCACGACCAGGCCGGTCCACACCGCCACCCCCGGCGTCCCGCCGCCCGAGAGTGCGCCGACGGCGGCTGCGGCGAGGGGCGCGACCCCGGTCAGCAGCCCGGCCCGGCCGGCGCCGACGGCGGCCACCGTGCGGTACCAGAGGAGGAACGCCACCGCGGTCACCATGACGGCGAGGTACCCGACGGCCGCCCACTGCGTCGGACCGATGGCCGGCAGATCGGCAGGGCGCTCGGTGAGCAGCGTCAGCGCCCCCAGCATCACGGCGCCCAGCCACACCGCGTGCACCGACACCCCCCACGGCCCGTGCCGCCGCAGCACCGGTACGGCGAGCAGGGTGAACGCGGCCTCACAGGCCAGTGCGAGCGCGGCCCAGGCCACCCCGGCGGCGTCGGTGCGGCCGGTGCCCTCCACGAGGACGGCCCCGGCCACGACCACGGGGGCGGCGAGGAGGATCCTGCGGCTGGGGCCGCGGCCCTCCAGCAGCGGGCCGAGCACCCCGAGGAGGACGGGTACGGAGGCCACCGCGACGGCGATCACGGCCGGTTCGGCATGCGCGACGCCGCGGACGACGGCCACGTTGAACAGCACGAGCCCGGTGGCCGCGATCCCGGCCAGCCACAGCCACTCCCGGCCGCGCGGCCGCAGGACCGGCACCCGGGCGACCCGGGCGAACGCGAGGAGGAGCAGGGTGGCGGCCGCGTAGCGGACGGCCTGGGTGGCGAACAGCGGGGCGTGGACCAGGGAACGCGAGACGGTGACGCTGCTGCCGACCAGCACCATGCCGAGGGTGCCGGGCGCGAGGTCGCGCAGCGTGCCGGGGGAGGTGTTCATACGGCCCAGGCTCTGCCAGCATTGGACCCGTGGACAGTGCCGAAGAGCATCGATCCAAGGGGTCCAAAAGGGCCGAGTCCGTCAGCGGCTCGGACTTCCTGCAGCTCGACATCGCCCAGGCGCCGCCGGGCGGCCGTACCGAGTGGCTGGCGGCCCGCATCCGCGCCGCCATCGCCGACGGCACGCTGCCGGTGGGCAGCAGGCTCCCGGCGGGCCGCGTGCTCGCGGCGGAGCTCGGCGTCTCCCGCGGCCTGGTCACCGAGGCCTACCAGCGCCTGACCGACGCCGGCCAGGTGCTCGGCCGCGGCCGCGCAGGCACGACCGTGGTCGCCGCGCCGCTCGCCCCGGGTGGGCCGCTCGCCCCGGCCGGGCCGGCCGGGCTCGACGGCCCCGACCGGCCGGGGGCTGCCGGGCCGCTCGTCGACGCGCTGCGTGCCGTGCCCTGCCGGATCGACCTCTCGCCCGGGGTGCCCGACCTCACCGCCTTCCCGCGTACGGCCTGGCTGCAGGCCGAGCGGCGCGTGCTGGCCGGGCTCACCCCCGCCGACTTCGGCTACGGCAACCCGCAGGGCACGCCCGCGCTGCGGGCGGCGGTCACCGGCTGGCTGGCCCGCAACCGCGGGATCCGCGCCGACCCCGACGAGATCGTCGTCGTCGCGGGCGTCGCCCAGGCGCTGGGCCTGCTCGCGCACGTGCTGCGCGAGGACGGCGTACGGCGGGTCGCGGTGGAGGACCCCGGCTCGCTCGGAGCACGGCAGCAGCTGGAGTACGGGCGGCTGGAGACGGTGCCGGTACCGGTGGACGGGAGCGGCCTCGACACGGCCGCGCTCCGGGCGAGCGGAGCCGGGGCGGTGCTGCTGACCCCGGCGCACCAGTTCCCGACCGGGGTCGTGCTCGACGGGGAGCGCCGCCGGGAGCTGCTCGGCTGGGCGGCGGCCGGGGGAGTGGTCATCGAGGACGACTACGACGCCGAGCACCGCTACGACCGCGCACCGGTCCCCGCGCTGCGCGCCCTGCTCCCCGAGGGCGTCTGCTACGCCGGGAGCGTGTCCAAACTGCTCGCCCCCGCGCTGCGCCTGGGCTGGCTGCTGGTCCCGCCGCGCCTGCGCGACGCGGTGGTCGCCGCCAAACGCTACGCCGACCTCGGCAATCCGGTCCTCGCCCAGCTGGTGCTGGCCCAACTGATGGACTCGGGCGAGCTGGAACGCCACCTGCGCTTCGTCCGGCGCCGCCACCGCCGCCGGCGCGACGCCATGCTCCGGGCGGTCGACGCGCACCTGCCGGGCGCCCGGGTCCACGGAGCGGCGGCGGGCCTGCACCTGATGGTCACCTTCGACGGCGCGGCCTTCGAGGACACCGCCCTCGCGGCGGCGGCCCTGGCCCTCGGGGTCAAGGCCCACCCGCTGTCCTGGCACCGCATCCGGCCGGGCTCCCCGGGGCTGGTCCTCGGCTACGCGGCGGGCCCGCCGGGCGAGCTGGAGGAGGGCATCGCCCTCCTCGGCCGCGCCCTCGGCGGCCTCCGCTGACCGACGCGACACCCCTGGCGGCGCCCCCGCCCGGCCTCCCGCGGACACCGCCTCCGGGGGTGCCGGGGGCGAACTTTATGCTCTGGTGCATGCACCACGCGTCCGTCCCCGACATATCCGTGATCATCGCCGTCTACAACGCGATGCCTTACCTGAACGAGTGCCTCGACTCGGTGCTCGGGCAGACCCTGGGGGCCGACCGCCTGGAGGTCATCGCGGTCGACGACGGTTCCACCGACGGCGGCGGCGCCGAACTGGACCGCTACGCCGCCCGGTATCCGCAGCTGCGCGTCCTGCACCAGCCGAACTCCGGCGGCCCCGGCGGGCCCCGCAACCGGGCCCTGGACCTGGCCCGCGGCCGGTACGTCTTCGTCCTCGACGCCGACGACCACCTCGGCCCCGAGGCACTCGAGCGGCTGCTGGACATGGCCGAGTCCCAGGGCAGCGACGTCGTGCTCGCCAAGCAGGTCGGGCTCGGCCGGACGGTCTCGGACAAGGCCCACCGGCATGCCGAGGAGGCCGACCTCTACACCTCCGAGGTCTACCGTTCGCTCCACTCGGCCAAGCTGATCCGCCGCCAGGTCATCGAGGACGCGCACCTGCGCTACCCGGACGACCTCTGGTACGGCGAGGACCAGATCTTCGTGACGGGGGTGTTCCTGGCCGCCGGGAAGATCTCGGTCGTCGGCGACTACGACTGCTACTTCCTGCGCCTGCGTGACGACGGGCAGAACATCACCGCCCGCGTCCGCACCGCGGGCGAGACGGTGGCGCACATCGAGCGCGTCATGGCCCTGGTGGCCGAGCGGGTGCAGGACCCGGTGGGACGGCGCCGCATGCTCGGCCGGCACTTCCGCAGCCTGCTGCGCACGGCGCTGCGGCCGGCCGTCGAGGCCCGCCACGAGAACCCCGGCTTCACGTCCGAGGTGTACGAGCGGTCCCGGGCGCTGGTGCAGACGTACTGGAAGCCGGACATGGGCGGTGAACTGCCGCGGATCGACTGGATCCGGCTCTACGCGTTCGCCTGCGGCCCGCTGAGCGCCTTCGAGCAGCTGATGGAGTACGACCCGGCGAAGGAGCCGGCGCCGCAGGAGATCGTCGACAACGGCCGCGTCTACCGCTGCTACCCGCTGTTCCGCGATCCGGCGGCGGGCCTGCCGGACGTGCTCTTCGACGTGACCGACAAGCTCAAGGCGCCGCACCGGCTGGCGTCACTGACCTGGCAGGGCGGCCGCGTACGGCTGACCGGCCACGCGTACATCCAGACGCTCGGGACCGGCCGCATGGAGAGCGAGCTCGTACTGCGGGCGCGGGAGACGGGCAGCGAGCACCTCGTACCGGTCCAGGCCCGCCCCGCGCCCGAGCTCACGGAGCTGGACCCGGAGCTGACCATGGCCGGCTTCCTGGCGGAGCTCGACCTGACCACGGTGGCCGGGGGCGGCCCGATCCCGCCCGGCACCTGGGACTGCTTCCTGAACGTCAGGGCCGACGGGGTCACGCGCACCGTCCGGCTGGGCCGCCGGCACGCGCCGGAGCTGGACAGGACGGCCCGCCGGGCCAAGGTCCTCGCCCGCGACCCGGGCGGCGCCACCGAACTCACGGCCGCCGCCTTCTTCACCGCGTACGGGAACCTCAGCTTCGAGGTGGTCCGCAGGATCCCGCTGCCCACGGCCTGACGGTTCGCAGAAAGTTTTTCGCAATCGGCGGCAACCTCCCGCGGGGTCGCGCGTCGTGCGGGGGTGAAGGGCGGCATTCCGCGCCCTCGCACCGACCGTGACCCGACCGTGGAGAACCACTGTGATGAACCTGAAGCGCGTCCCCCTGACCGTCCGCCGGGCGGCCGCCACCGCTGCCGCCGCCGGGGCGGTCCTCGCGCTCGCCGGGCCCGCCTTCGCCGCACAGGGGGCCTCGGCCACCCCGTCGCCCGCCCCCAGCGCGCCGTCGAGCGCGATGCCGAGCGCCGCGCCCGCCCCCTCGCGCAGCGTCCCGCCGACGGCGCCGAGCGTCTCGCCGACGGCCGTGCCGAGCGTCTCGCCGACGGCCGCGCCGAGTGTCTCGCCGACGGCCCGGCCCAGCGCCGTGCCCACGGCGGCCCCTTCGCCGGCCGGGGACGAGCTCGCGCATACTGGCTCCTCCGCCACCACCGCCGCCATCGGCGCCGGTGCCGCCACGCTCATCGCCGCCGGCGCCGGCACCCTCTACGCCGTCCGCCGCCGCGCCAACGGCTAGGGACTCGGGAACTGTGCTCCACCTCGCCCCACCCGTACCGTCCGCACGCCCCCTCACGCTCGGCCTCGGCCGGGCGTGGCGGGGCTTGTGGTCGTTGCTGCTGCGCCGCGAGCGCGCCACCCCGCCGACGACGCAGCCGAACGGCCTGGGACACGGGCCCGGGTCGGCGTACGACGCCGCCCTGCGCGGGGATGCGCCGCAGCCCACCGTCTCCGAGCTCTACCACGCACACCGGCTGCGCATGGTCCGGCTGGCCGTGCTGCTCGTCGACGACCTGGCCACCGCCGAGGACGTGGTCCAGGACGCCTTCACGGCCCTGTACCGGCGCCACGGGGAACAGATCAGCGAGGTCGACAACGCACTCGGCTATCTGCGCACCGCCGTCGTCAACACCTCCCGGTCGGTGCTGCGCCGCAGACGCACGGCCCGCGCGTGGACCCCGCCCGCGGCGGCCGACATCCCGTCCGCGGAGGACCACGTCGTCCTCGACGAGGCGCACCGCGAGGTGCTCGCCGCCCTCGGCCGGCTGACCCCGCGCCGCCGGCAGGTCCTCGTACTGCGCTACTGGGCCGAGCTCAGCGAGGCCGAGATAGCGACCACCCTCGGGATCAGCCGGGGCGCGGTGAAGTCGAACGCGAGCCGCGCCCTGGACGCGCTGGAACGGATTCTGGAGGGACGGATATGACGCACGGCGAACGCCCCGTCGAACGCAGGCTGCGCCAGGCCCTCGACGCCCGCGCGGGCGGGATCACCGTCCGCGAGCTGCGCCCCGCGGATCCGCCGGGCCCCCATCTGCGCCGGCTGCCGGCCGCGCGGCTGCGGTCGAACCTGCGCCGGTTCGCGCTGCCGCTGGCCGGACTGGCCGCGGCTGCCGCCGCCGTGGCCGGGTACTTCGTACTGGCCCCGGACGCCGCCCCGCCCCGCCCGGTGCCGCCGGCCTCGCCGCCCGAGATCACCGGACCCGGGCCGACACCGGATTCCGGTACGGGAACCGGCAGTCCGCATCCGTCGGTGGTGCCGTCCCCTCCGCCGTCCAGGGCCCCCGGGACCCGCTCTGCGCAGGCGCCCGGGCCGACGCCGACCCCGTCGGGCGCGCGTTCCGCGGTCCCGCCGTCGAGGTCCCCGTCCGCCGTGCCCTCGTCCACGCCGGTGTCGTCCTCACCGCCGCCGAGCGCGGGGCCCTCTAAGAGCTAGACCGGGTGTTCTCCACGGCTGCGACCAGCGGGGCGAGTTCGGGCTTGCGTGCGGCCTCGTCCAGCGCCTCGCGCAGCGCCGTGTCGTTGGTCGGCCGGGCGGCGGCCAGCAGGGCCAGGCCGGCCTCGCTCACGTCCGTGTAGATGCCCCGCCGGTCCGTGTCGCAGAGGTAGCGGTTCAGCAGCCCGCGGTCCTCGAGCCGGCTGACCAGCCGGGTCGTCGCGCTCTGGCTGAGCACCACCGAGTCGGCCACCTGGTGCATCCGCAGGTGGCCGCCCGGGCCGCTGTGCTGGCGGCTCAGGACGTCCAGCAGCGAGTACTCGCGCACGCTCAGGCCGTGTCCGGCCTGCAGGGCACGCTCGATGTGCGCCTCGATCCGCCCGTGCAGCAGGGAGAGGGCGCACCAGCCCTGGGCGAGGCCGGTCAGTGCGCTGTCGGTGGCCGTCATGGGCTGCTCCTTCGAACCGTGTCCCTGGTGCCCGGTTTCCCCGTGTCCCCACAGGTGCCCTCCCAGGATAGGCCACGTCCGCAATAGCCCGCGCTTGCAAATATCCCGCGTCTGCAATTAATGTGGACGCACGTAAGCGGCGACGGCAAGTGCCGTCCGCGACTGCGCACGACACCACCGCACCACGCACCACCGCACCACCACCTCCCCCTTTGAAGGGCACCCCCTCATGCCTCTCGCACTCCTCGCCCTGGCCATCGGGGCCTTCGGGATCGGCACCACCGAATTCGTGATCATGGGCCTGCTCCCCGAGGTCGCCGCCGGCTACGGCGTCTCGATCCCCACCGCCGGCTTCCTGGTCACCGGATACGCCCTCGGCGTCGTCCTCGGCGCCCCGCTCATGACCGTCCTCGGCACCCGCATCCCCCGCAAGCGCATGCTGATGCTGCTCATGGGACTGTTCGTCGCCGGCAACGTGCTCTCCGCGCTCGCGCCCGCCTTCGGCGTCATGCTCGCCGGCCGTGTCGTCGCCTCCCTCGCCCACGGCGCCTTCTTCGGCATCGGCTCGGTGGTCGCCGCCGGACTGGTCGCCCCCGAGAAGAAGGCCGGCGCGATCGCCATGATGTTCACCGGCCTGACCGTGGCCAACGTCGTCGGCGTCCCGCTCGGCACCCTCGTCGGCCAGACCCTCGGCTGGCGCGTCACCTTCCTGATCGTCGCCGCGCTCGGCGTCCTCGGCCTGCTCGGCATCGCCAAGCTGGTCCCCGAGCTGCCCCGGCCCGAAGGCGTCCGGATCCGCCACGAGCTGGCCGCGTTCCGCAACGTGCAGGTGCTGCTCGCCATGGCGATGACCGTCCTCGGCTTCGGCGGCGTCTTCGCCGCGATCACCTACATCACTCCGATGATGACCAACGTCGCCGGCTTCGCCGACACCTCCGTGACCTGGCTCCTCGTCCTGTTCGGCCTCGGCATGGTCGCCGGCAACCTCATCGGCGGCCGGTTCGCCGACCGCGCGCTGATGCCGATGCTCTACGTCTCCCTGGGCGCCCTGGCCGTCGTCCTGGCCGTCTTCACCCTCACCGCCCACACCAAGATCGGCGCCGCCGCCACGATCGTGCTGATCGGGGCGCTGGGCTTCGCGACCGTGCCGCCGCTGCAGAAGCGGGTCCTCGACCAGGCCGCCGGCGCCCCCACCCTGGCCTCCGCCGTCAACATCGGCGCCTTCAACCTCGGCAACGCGCTCGCCGCCTGGCTCGGCGGGCTCGTCATCGCCGCCGGGCTCGGCTGGACCGCCCCGAACTGGGTCGGCGCCGCCCTGGCCGCCTCCGCCCTGGTCCTCGCCCTCGTCTCCGGCGCGCTGGAGCGGCGTACGGCCGCCCGCCCCGGCGGCGGCCGGGTCGTCGCGGCCGGAGCCCCCGCCGAAGCCCGCGTGCCCGTCCACCACTGACCCACGGCCACCCGTCGTACCCCTTGCACCACGATCCGGGAGAAACCCGCATGTCCAGCGCCACCGCCCCCGCCCGCACCGCCGTCGCCCCGCTGACCACCGGGGACGCCGAGCGCCTCCTCTCCGCCGCCCGCACCGCCGCCGAGCAGGCCGGGGTCACGGTCAGCGTCTCCGTCCTCGATGCCGGCGGCCACCTGCTCGCCTTCCGCCGCGACGACCGGGCCGTGCTGATCTCCGGCGAGACCAGCACCCGCAAGGCCTTCACCGCCCTCCAGCTCGACGCCCCGACCGCCGACCTCGTCGACGCCGTCCAGCCGGGCGGGCTGTTCCACACCCTGCCCACCGCCCTCGACCGGCCGCTGCTGTTCATCGCGGGCGGCCTGCCCGTCCACCGCGACGGCCGGCTCATCGGCGCCGTCGGCGTGGGCGGCGGCGCCCCCGCCCAGGACCACGCCTTCGCCTCGGCCGCCCTCGACGCGCTGGTCTGAGGCCCCCGCCCCGGCCTCCGGGTCGCGGGCCCCCGTCCCCCGTGCCACGTTGGTACGGGGGAACAGGGGTGCAGGGGTGCAGGGGTGCATGATGCGACAGTCCAGACAGGTCCGGTCCAGGCAGCCAGCGAGAGGCCACGTCATCGCTACGGCAGCGGTCGCCGCGCTGGTCTCCCTTGCCGTCCCCGGCTGCACGGCCGCCTCCGACGAGGCCCGCAGCCCCGGCGGCGCCGACACCACGGGCTCCTCCGCCGGTGCCGCCACCGCCGCCGCGCCGGACACCTCGGCGCCCGCCCCCTCGCCGACGCCCTCGTACGCGCTGTCCACCGCCCCGCGCACCATCCCGGCCGTACGCGAGCACGTCCCGGCCCGCGGCCCCGGCTGGAGACCGGCCGCCGACGCGCGGGTCGTCGTACCGCCGGCGAACGCCGCCGCCCTCGCCGACGAGGGCAAGCTGCTCGCCGGTGAACTGCGCATGGGCTTCGCCGAGACCGCAGACGCCCGCCCCGGCGACGTGGAACTCGCCCTCGGCGCCAAGAACTCCGGACCGCCCGAGTCCTACACCCTCACCGTCCAGGGCGGCCGGGTCCGCGTCACCGGCCCGGACGAGGCGGGGGTCTTCTACGGAACCCGCACCCTCAAACAGGAGGTCAAGTCCGCCGGATCGGCCCCCGAGGGCACCGTGCGCGACGGCCCGGCCAAGCCCCAGCGGGGCCTGAACCTCGACATAGCCCGCAAGAACTTCACCGTCGGCTGGATCGAGGACCAGCTGCGCCGGATGGCCGACCTCAAGCTCAACCAGCTCGGCCTGCACTTCTCCGACGACCAGGCCTTCCGGATCCAGTCCGACACCCACCCCGAGATCGTCTCCACGCCGCACCTCACCAAGGCCCAGGTCCGGCAGATCAACGCCCTCGCCGCCCGCCTGCACATCACGGTCGTGCCCGAGCTCGACTCGCCCGGGCACCTGGGCGCCGTGCTGCGCGCCTACCCCGCCCTCCAACTGCGCGACGTCCAGGGCAGGGCCGTGAAGGGCGCCGTCGACATATCCAATCCGGCCTCGGCCAAGCTCATCGACGAACTGCTCCGCGAGTACCTGCCGTTGTTCCCCGGCGCGTTCTGGCACCTGGGCGCCGACGAGTACCAGGCACTGGTGTACCGCGACCCGCAGGCCTCCTTCCCGCAGCTCGCGCGGGCGGCGCAGCAGAAGTACGGACCCTCGGCGCGCATCCAGGACCTGGCGGAGGGCTGGCTGAACGACCGTGCGGACGTGGTGCGTCCGGCGGGCAAGGCGCCCAAGGCGTGGAACGACGGCTTCTTCACCGGAGGCGTGGTCCAGGCGGCCAAGGACATCCAGGTCGAGTACTGGACGGGCAAGGAGCTCGGGGCCCGGCCCCCGCTGGAGTACCTGCGCGAGGGCCGCAAGCTCGTCAACCTCAACGACGAGTACCTCTACTACGTGCTCGGCCAGCCGAACCAGTTCACCTACCCCACCGGCAAGCGGATCTACGAGCAGTGGACCCCGCTCGTGCTGCGCGGCACCACCGCGGTGCCGGCCCGGTACGCGGCGCAGATACTCGGCGCCCGGCTCGCCGTGTGGTGCGACCTGGCCGGCGCCCAGACCCAGGCCCAGGTCGCCGAGGGGATCCGGCTGCCCCTGGCCGCGCTGTCCCAGAAGGTCTGGGACAGCCGCCCGCCGCAGCCCGCCTGGGCCGACTTCAAGGCCCTCGCGGACCGGCTCCAGCCTCCGGGGTGACCCCGCACGTCCGCTCATATTCGCTGGCCCGACCGCCGTACGCCTTGCTTGGATGCCGGGATGAACAGTGAGCTGCCGGACGGCTACGAGTTGTCCACCGACCCCGCCCGACTCGACGCCGCGCTGATCCACCGCTGGCTGTCACAGGACGCCTACTGGGCCCTCGGCCGGAGCAGGGAGAAGCAGGACGCGGCCATCGCGGGCTCCCTGAACTTCGGCGTCTACGACACCGCCTCGGGCGCCCAGCTCGGCTACGCCCGCGTCGTGACCGACCGGGCCACGTTCGCCTGGCTGTGCGACGTCTACATCGATCCCGCCGTACGCGGCAAGGGCCTGGGGACGGGCCTGGCCGCAGCCGTCCGCGACCACCTGGCCCCGTACGGTTTGCGCCGGGTGCTGCTCGCCACCGCCGATGCCCACGCCGTCTACGCCAAGGCGGGGTTCGCGCCCATGGCGCAGCCGGGGAAGTGGATGGTCTTCGGCGAGCAGTGAGCCGCCGGGCGGCGGGCGCCGGGCGTCTACGGGCGGCCCGTGCGCTGCCAGCGGCGCCGGACCCACTGGCCGAGCAGGGGCAGGGCCAGGATCACGGTCAGGGTCCAGGCCGCGGCGAAACCCCAGATCAACGGCAGTGAGACGGTGACCGAGGCCGCGACCAGCAGGGCCAGCGTCACCGCACCGAGAAGGCAGGCGGCCAGGGTGCGGTGACGCGGGCGTGTGTGCGCGGAGCGCAGGATCCGTACGAGGGAGCGGTCACCCTTGAGATCGGCCTCGATCGCGGAGAGGGCGCGCCGCTCGTGGTCGGACAGTCCGGCTCCGTCCATGACGACCTCCCTCGGCTGCCGTCGCCGGGCGGCGCGCACCGCAGCTTCTGACCTGCGAATACCCGACCTGGCGCGGCCCAACCCTCGCAGGCCGCCACCCCGCGGGGCGGCGGCCTCCGGGCCGTGGTTCAGGCTTCGGTCACCAGATGGAGTTGACCCACTCCGGGTGGTCGATGAACGGGTTCCGGTTGTGCTGGAAGGTGTCGAATATGACCTGGTTGCGGCGCTGCTCGAAGGCGTCCGGCGGGTCCTGCTGGTTCCACTGCTTCAGCAGGGTGATCCGGCCGAAGAGCGGGGCGGTGCCGTTGTTGACCTTGTCGTTCATCTCGAGGTCCGCGAAGCCGTCGCCGCCGTCGTAGCGGACGGCCATGTAGAGCAGCATGCGGGCGACGTCGCCCTTGACCGCGTCGCGCGGCTCGAAGGAGTCGGAGTCGGTGAAGCTGCCGGGGGCCTCCGCGACCGGGCTGCCGCCCTTGTCGAAGTCCTTGTTGCCGCGCGTGCTGTTGACCGTGACGTCCTCGGGGCGCAGGTGGTGCAGATCGGTGCCCGGGCCGGTGGCGGTGCCGAAGTCGCCGTGGCTCTTGGCCCAGACGTGCTCACGGTTCCAGTCGTTGACGCCGCCGCCGTTGGTGGACTTGGACTGGGAGCGGCCCGAGTACACGAGGATGACGTTGTTCGGGTTCGCCGGGTCCTGGTCGGTCACCTTCAGCGCGTTCCACACGCCGTCGTAGGTCACCTTGGACTGGTTCTTGATGATGTCGTGGAGCGCGGTCTTCAGCGCAGCTCCGGTCTTGCCCTCGGCGGCCGCGTAGTACGAGTCGACCGAAGTCGCGGTGGTGGTGGCGACCGCGTCGGCGTGGGGAGCCGCCGTCCGCTGGGGGCCGGCCGACGCAGTGGCCGGAATGAGGACCAGGGCCGCTACGGCGAGCCCGGCGACCCAGGGGGTTCGTGGGGAGATTCTCATGGTGTGGGGGATACCTCTTCGCAGGCACCGCCCCCGCCATGGCAGTTGGCGGGGCGTCAGGTGGCAGAGCAGAGGTTCACATTGTCATGTGCCTTACAGGTAAAATCCATGTGTCGGAAGGCTGGATTCTGCCCCTGGTGCCTGCTGTACGTGCCGGACGAAGGGGAGGCTCCCCATTCCCTTGTGAAGGGTCCGGGACCGGGGCTGACCGGGCGGTTGTGGTGTGCTGAGGTGGGAGGGTCAACCGACGCATTGCAACCACCGCTGTCCACAGGGCGGTTGAAAGGACACCACCGTGACTGGACCCTTGGGCCGGCGCAGCTTCCTCGGCGCGGCCGCAGCCCTCGGCGGTGCCGCGCTCGTGGGGCCGCTCGCACCGCTCGCCCAGGCCCGGCCCACCGCGTCCCGGCCGGACACCCTTCCCACGCCGCCCGGATTCCAGCCCGAGGGCATCGCCGTCTCGCCGGGCGGGCTCGCGTACACGGGGTCGCTGACCGACGGTGCGATCTACCGCGTGGACCTCGCCACCGGGGCCGGGCGGATCCTGACCGGAGGGCAGGGCCCCGGCGCGATGTCTGTCGGGCTCAAGCTGGACGGGCACGGCCGACTGCTCGTCGCGGGCGGTTCGGACGGCCGGATCCGCGTCGTGCACGCCGGGGACGGCCGGGTGCTGGCCACCCACCAGGCGGCCACCGGGAGCGCCTTCGTCAACGACGTCGTCGTCGGCTGCGGTGGGGCCTGGTTCACCGACTCCTTCAACGACGTGCTGTACTTCCTGCCCGTCGGCGTCGGCGTCGGCGTCGGCGTCGGCGTCGGCTCCGGCCAGGCCCCGCGGGCCGTGGCGCTCACCGGTGACTGGGTCCCGACCCCGCCCGGCGGCCAGGTCTGGGGCTCGAACGGCATCGAGCGGACCCCGGACGGCCGGGCGCTGCTGGTGGTCAACGACAACGCGCAGGCGCTGTTCCGCGTCGACCCGCGCACCGGCGCCGCCGCCAGGGTCCCGCTCGACGGGGGATCGGTGGCCAACGGCGACGGGCTCGTGGTGCACGGCCGCACGCTGTACGTCGTCCGCAACTGGGACTACGCCGTCGACGTGTTCACGCTCAGCGCGGACGGCCGCCGGGGCCGGTTCGTCAAGCAGATCACCGATCCGCGCTTCGACGAGCCGACGACGGCGGCGGTCCACGGCGGACGCCTCTACGTGGTGAACGCCGCCTTCGACTCCGACTGGTCGGATCCGGCCACCGCGTCGACGATCGTCAGCTGCCGGTCGTGATCACGGGGGCGGGCTCGTTCGTGTAGTTGGCCGGGCCGAAGTTCTTCTTCACGGCCGCCTCCCAGGACCCGTCCTGGACCATCTTCTTCAGGGCGGCGTTGATCTTGCCCTGGAGCTCCTTGTCGCCCTTCTTGATGCCGATGCCGTAGCTCTCGTTGCTCAGGCTGAGCCCGACCAGCTTGAACTTGCCCGTGTTGGCCTTCTGTGCGGCATACCCGGCCAGGATGGAGTTGTCGGTGGTCATGGCGTCGACCACGCCGTCCTGGAGCGCGATGACGCAGTCGGAGTAGCCGTCTTGCTCCAGGAGGCTCGCCTTGGGAGCCAGCTTCTCCTTGACGTTCTGCGCCGAGGTGGAGCCGGTGACCGAGCAGAGCTTCTTGTTGTTGAGGTCCTCGGCCTTGGTGATCGTGGTGTCGTCGGCGCGGACCAGCAGGTCCTGGTGCGCGAGGAAGTAGGGGCCGGCGAAGTCGACCTTCTCCTTGCGCTTGTCGTTGATCGAGTAGCTGGCCGCGACGAACTCGACCTCGTTGTACTGGAGCAGCAGCTCGCGGTCGGAGCTGTCGACCTTCTTGAACTCGATCTGCTCGGGCTTGTAGCCCAGCTCCTTGGCGATGTACGTCGAGACGTCCACGTCGAAACCGGAGAAGACCCCGCCCTGCTCGCGCAGCCCGACACCCGGCTGGTCGAACTTGATGCCGATGGAGAGGTTCCCCTTGGGGCCGTCGTCACCGCCGCACGCCGTGGCAGTCAGGGCGAGGCCGATCACTGCGGCCAAAGCACCGGCCTGGGGAACCTTCATGCTGCACTCTTTCCTCGGGTACGCGGGACGCGCTGGCGGGATCGCCGGCAGCGGGTGGAACCGCGGGTTCGTACGAAGCGTCAAGACGCGTGTACGAGGAAGCTAGGAAGACCGTGGGCGCGGTGTCACTGGAATTGAGCAAAACTTGAGGTAACGATCCGGCGTGACGGGCGTTTCTACGGTGCATTGTGCTTCGAACGGGACAAATGCGGCCTGGTGTGCGCGTCGGTCGGAGTGGATCGGTCGCTGAGAGTGACGGTGGCGATCGGGGTGGATGTGCCGCGGTCGCGGGCGTGGCCGCAGATCGTGCGCGTCGTGTCCGGGCCCCTGGGGAATCGGCCCAACTGGCCGGGAACGTACGCTCGTCCGGGCCGGCGGGGCCGCGGCGTGAAAGCATGGCCGGGCAACGCCCGGCAAGCGGAGGGGGAGTTCGGTGAGCACGTCGACGACGAGCGGAGTACGCAAGAGCCTGGCCAAGGTGGAGATCGCCCTGCGGTGGGATCCGAGCCCCTCGGGCACGCCCGCCCACGACCTGGACATCATCGCGGCGGTGTACGGCGCTGCGGACCCCCATGGGGAGCCGGTTCACCTGGTGCACTTCGGCAGCCGTTCGCCCGACGGCACCATCACGCTGAACCGCGACAGCCACACCGGTCAGGGCTTCGGGTTCGACGAGGTCATGACCCTCGAACTGAACCGGATGGCACCGGCGTTGGGGCGGGTGGTGGTGGGCGTGGTCATCCAGGAGACCGGCCCGCGCGGCGCCCGTACGAAGACCTTCGCGGCCATAGGCGGTACGGGGGTCCGGATCCGGGAGGGCTACACCGATCTCGCGGTGACCGATTTCGCGGGGGTCCCGGCCGCCACCGCGGCCACGGTCGCGGAGTTCACGCGCGACGCCTCGGGGGTCTGGTCGCTGGACTCCGCCGTACGGGGCTTCGACGCCGATCCGGAGGAGTTCGCCCGGGTCATGGGCGCGCTGCGGTCCTGACGCACGGCGTGGGCCTCAGGCCTCGGCCTGAGGCTTTGACGTGGGCTTTGACGTGGGCTTCGGCGTGAGGCTTGACGTGGGGCCGCGCAGACCGGGCGGTGGTCACTCCCTCGAGTGAGTGACCACCGCCCCGTCCGGGTGGCGCGCTGCCGCCGTCCCCACGAGGCAGCGCGGGCGGATCGCCGTCAGGTCATCGCGACGGCGGCCCACCGGTTCAGGGGGCCGGAGCCCGGTTCTCGTCCGGGACGGGGATCGGGGCCAGGCCCAGTGCGGGCAACAGGGCCCCGTCGACGAACCGCACCAGGTAGTCGGCGTCTGCGTACCGCCCCTCCAGCACCGGCCGGATCCGCAGCACGCCCATCAGCTGGGCCGGCAGGAACTCCAGGGCCGGGTGGTCCGCCGCGACCTCGCCACGCGCCACGGCCCGCGCCACCATCGCGTCGAACGCGGTCAGCTCCGGTTCGACCAGCGCCTCGCGCAGAGCCGCCTGCAGCTCCTCGTCGCTGAGCACGGCATGCCCGAGGGCCTGGGTGAGGCGGGTGTCGCGCCCCGAGTTGCCGGCCGCGATCCGGGCCGCCTCGCGCAGATCGCCGGCGAGCGTGCCGGTGTCCACCGCGACCAGCGTGCCCTGCCGGTTCGCGCGCAGGGCGGCCGCGACGAGCTTGGGCTTGGTCTTCCACTGCCGGTAGAGCGTCGACTTCCCGCAGCAGGCCCGGGCGGCGACGCCCTCCATGGTCAGGGCCTCGTACCCGTGCTCGCGCAGCTGCTCCAGGACGGCGTCGTAGAACTCCTGCACCCGCTCCGGGGTGATCTTGGAGCGGCGCGCGGCGGGCGGCGTCAACGTCATGGTGAGCGGCTCTCCTCGGGGCTCCGCGGCGGTTGGTTCCGTAGGGAAAGTGTACGGGAACGCAAGCGTATCGGTACACCAGCGTATCGATACGCGAATGTATCGATACACTGGCGTGTCGATGTGCACGCGGCCGGCTCCGGTCGCCGTACACCGGCGAACCCAGCGCGTGACCATCCGCACCATCCGCGTTCAAGCGGCGCGCGAGTACAGGAAGAGAGAGTTGGGGGAATGAGCTCCCACACGACACCTGGCGGGCCGGCCGACGGCCCGGCAACCGGGCAGCGGCGACGCCTCATACGTGAGCTGTTGCTCGTCGCGGGCCTGTTCGCCGTCTACAAGGCGGGCCGGATGCTCTCCACGGACCGCACCGACGAGGCCTTCCGCAACGCCGGCCGGATCTGGGACGCCGAGCGCGCCCTGCACCTGCCCGGCGAGGGCGCGATCCAGCGGCTGCTCCTCCACGGGGACGCCCTCGTGCACACCGCGAACACGTACTACGCGGCCGTGCACTTCCCGGCGACCGCCGTCTTCCTCGTCTGGCTGTACCTGCGCAGACCCGGCCACTACCTGTGGGCCCGGCGCGTACTCGCCGTCCTGACCGGCGCCGCCCTCGCGCTGCACCTCGCCTTCCCGCTCGCACCGCCGCGGATGCTCCACGCCGCGCACCTGGTGGACACCGGCCTGGTCTACGGGCCCTCCGTCTACCGGGCCGCGCCCGCCGCCGACACGATGGCCAACCAGTTCGCCGCGATGCCCTCGCTGCACTTCGGGTGGGCGCTGATGCTGGCGCTCGGCATGATCGCCGCCACCCGGTCCCGCTGGCGCGTGCTGTGGCTGCTGCACCCGCTGCTGACGCTGCTCGTGGTCGTCGGCACCGCCAACCACTACTGGCTCGACGCGATCGTCGCCACCGTGCTGCTCGGCGGGGCGCTGCTGGTCGTCCCGCGCCCGCAGGTGCGTACCGGCTCGCTGCCCGTCGTACGGCACCTGCCGCGCCCGCGGAACGCCGCGGGGGCGGACGGGACGTCCCAGGAGGCCTCGGCCGAGGTCGTGGGGGGTTCCGAGATGGCCGCGGCGGGCTCCGAGGTCGTGGGGGCCGGCTCCCAGGTCGTGGGGGCCGGTTCCGAGGTCGTGGGGGTCGGCCGATGAACGCCACCGTCCTCGCCGTCGCGCTCTGCCTCGCCTCCGCCGTGGCCTACGCCTCCGCCGCCGTGGCCCAGGAGCGGCTCGCCCGGGCCGCGGTCGCGCGCAGTGCCGGTGCCCTGTTCGGGAACGGGGCCTGGTGGTGGTCGGCCGGGCTGAACGCCGGCGCCGCGCTGCTGCACGCGGCCGCCCTGCGCTACGGCCCGCTCACCCTGGTCCAGCCGCTCGGTGCGCTCACCCTCGTCGCCGCCGTCCCGCTCGGGGCCCGCGGAGCCGGCCGCCGGGTCGCGGCCACCGAATGGCGGGGCACCCTGGCCACCGTCGTCGGGCTCGGCCTGCTGCTGCTCCCGGCCTCCGGACCGGCCCCCGACGACACCCTCACCCTGGCCGAGGCGCTCGCCGTGTCCGGGGCGACCGCCTTCGCGATCGTGCTGCTGACCGCACGCCGGGACGTGAGCTCGGGGCTGCGGCACGCGACGGCATCCGGGCTGGCCTCCGCCGTGGCCTCCGCCCTGACGCAGACGGTGGCCGTCGCGGGCGGCCGCGGCGGGGCCCTGCTCAGCGTGCGGGTCGTCTCCGTGGCCGCGCTCGTCGTGGTGTTCGCGGTCGGCGGGATGCTGCTGTCGCAGCGGGCCTACCGGGGCGGGCTCGGGGCGCCGCTCGCCGTCGTGAACCTGGCCAACCCGCTGGCCGCGGCCGCCATCGGCATGGTCCTGCTCGGCGAACGCCTCCAGGGCGGCGCCTTGGGGCTCCTGTTCGCCACGGCCGGCGCGCTCGCGGCGGCGCGCGGAGTACTGCTGCTGACGCGTACGGCCCCGAGCGCGGCGCCCGCCCCCGCATCCGCCCCCGCACCCGCCCCCGCGCCTTCACCCGTACCGGCACCGGCCGCCGCCGTGGCGGTCACGCGCGTGCCGGCATGACGGGTACGGAAGGACCCGCCGCAGCTGAGAACCGTTTCGCGCGTGTTCGCGTCCTCCCCGGTGAACGCGAACACGCACGGAACGCGAACACGCACGACGAAGCGGAGTGAACACACATGGGGATCGTCAGCTGGATCGTCCTGGGACTGCTGGCCGGCTTCATAGCCAAGGTCCTGCTGCCCGGCCGCGACCCCGGCGGCCTGATCGGGACCACCCTCATCGGCATCGCCGGAGCCTTCGTCGGCGGCTGGCTCTCCGCGAAGTTCCTGGACAAGCCGATCGCGAACGAGTTCTACGACCCCGCCACCTGGGGCTCCGCGATCGCGGGCTCGCTGGTCCTGCTCATCGGCTACCGGATCCTGTTCGGCAACTCCCGAGACTGAGCGGCGCCGGGAGCACTGCTTAGGCTGGGGCCGCACGGCGCGACGTACGACCTGCGAGGAGCCCCGAGTCACATGAGCCTCACTCCCGACACCCCCATCACGCCCGTCCCCACGAGCGACCTGTACGACGAGCACGGCGAGGGCCTGGCCATCTGCACCACGCCGTTCCGCCAGTTCGGCGGGCGCAGGCTCTTCGCGGGCCCGGTGCGGACCGTCACCTGCCACGAGGACAACGCACTGCTGCGCGAGCTGGTCAACACACCGGGCGAGGGCGCGGTCCTCGTCGTGGACGGCGGCGGATCCCTGCGCACGGCCCTCACCGGCGACCTCATCGCCGGAGCCGCGCAGCGCAACGGCTGGGCGGGCCTGATCATCAACGGTGCGGTCCGCGACAGCGTGGCCCTCGGCGGACTCGACCTCGGCATCAAGGCACTCGGTGTGGTCCCCCGCAAGAGCGGCAAGACGGGCGCGGGCACCGTGGACGAGCCCGTCACCCTCGGCGAAGTCACGTTCAGCCCCGGGGACACGGTCCACGCGGACGACGACGGCACGGTCATCCTCCGCACCCGGTAGGCCGGCGCAGCCGTACCCCGGGGTCCTGGGGTCGAGATTCGGACAGGGGCGGGGCAGGAGCCCTGGTGTCCACCCGGTCGGGCGGGATTCACTGCGGGGCCATGAGACGACACAGGATCATGGGCCTGCTCGGCGCGCTCGCGCTCGCCGCAGGCACCCTGGCCGGCGCCGCGGGACCCGCGGCCGCGGCCGACACCACCGCGCCCCGACCCGGCGCCGGCGCCGAGCCGCCCCCCGAGTTCGGCACCGACTGGCACGACCCCCTCACCGCCGCCCCGCCCGTCGCCCGCCCCGCGACCCGGTCCTGCGAGGTGACCGTCGCCGAGGCGCAGTTCCGCGACTACACGCCCTACCTGGGCAACTACACGCCCCCGGCCGCCTGCGGCAGCGGGGCCTGGGCCAAGGTCGTCCTGCGCCTCGACGGCAAGGTCAAGGGCCGCCAGTACGACCGCCTCGGCCACCTCTCCCTCGGCGGCGTCGAAATCCTGAGCACCTCCACCCCCGAGCCCTCGCCCGACGGGATCACCTGGTCCGTCGAGAAGGACGTCACCCGCTACCGCGACACCCTCAGCCGGCCGCAGCCCGTCGAGATGCTGATCGGCAACGTCGTCAACGACACCTACACCGGCGTCATCGACGTCAAGGTCACCCTGACCTTCTACGCCGCCGACCGGGACCGGCGCAGCCCCGCCCCCGACACCCCCGACCGCGTCCTCCCGCTCACCAGCCCCTCCGTGACCACCCCGCGCAACACCGAGCGGCTCCTCGCCGAGGTGTACGCCACCGGCTCCGGCGGCGGCTGCGAGGAGTACTGGTACATGACCACCCCCGATGCCGCCCCGTACTCCTG
Organism: Streptomyces sp. NPDC031132; assembly: GCF_055570595.1. Taxonomy (NCBI): domain Bacteria; kingdom Bacillati; phylum Actinomycetota; class Actinomycetes; order Kitasatosporales; family Streptomycetaceae; genus Streptomyces; species Streptomyces sp. NPDC031132. The sequence goes on along the minus strand of NZ_JBVIGX010000019.1, from coordinate 21,836 downwards.
CAAGGCCGCCGACGGCCCCTACCGCGAGGTCCGGATCTCCGTCGACGGACAGCTCGCCGGCATCGCGGCCCCCTTCCCGACCGTGTGGACCGGCGGCTGGTCGAACCCCTTCCTCTGGTACGTCACCCCCGCGCCCCGCGCCTTCGACGTCCAGCCGATCGTCTACGACCTCACCCCGTACGCCGCCCTCCTCAACGACGGCCGCCCGCACCGCATCGAGGTGTCCGTCGCCGGCGTCCCGGCCGGGCAGAGCGGCTGGAGCACCCCGGTGAACCTCCTCCTGTGGCAGGACGAGGGCCGCACGGTCGTCACCGGCTCCCTCACCCGGCACGAGGAGGGCGAGCCGGCCAACTCCACCCGCTGGACGCCCGCCACACCCGGCACCCCGGGTGCGCAGCACCGCCTCGACACCGAGGGCGGCCACCGCCTCACCGTCGCCGGCCGGCTCGACACCTCCCACGGCCGGGTCACCACCACCGTCACCCGCGCCGTCCACAACACCTCCGTGCACCGCTGGACGGAGGGCGAGAACCAGGACGCCCTGACCGCGACCTGGGCCGACGAGGAGAGCGTCACCCGCGGGCCCACCACCGTCCGCACCGCACGCACGTACACGATGGACGGCGAGACCACCCTCGGAGCCGGGGACCGGCTGCGCACCGTCATCGCACTCGGCGACCGCGCCGAGACGACCACCCTGCGCGGCGGCCGGACCGTTGACCGGACCCGGGTCGACGACCGGTACACGGGCGACGCCGCCTACACGGCGAACGTCCCGCGCGAGCAGCGGCACGCGGTCGGCACCAGCTCCGAGCGCTACCAGTTGTACGGGTCGCAAGCCGGGAACGGCTGCTACGACCGCACGCTGACCACCGTCCAGGGCACGGTGACGGTGGACCGCCGACGCTGCTGACACCGGCGGCGCCTACGATGACCGGCCATGGACATGAGTGAGGGCGGCAGACAGCTGGTCGACGGCCGCTTCGAATTGATCGCGCCGCTGGGCGCCGGCGGTATGGGCACGGTGTGGCGCGCCCACGACATCGCACTGCACCGCGACGTCGCCCTGAAAGAGGTGCGCCCGCCGGACCCGGCGACCGCCGCCGCGCAGCCCGGACTCACCGTCCAGCTGCGCGAACGCGCCATCCGCGAGGCGCGGGCGCTCGCCCGGCTGGCGCACCCGCACGTGGTGACGATCCACCACATCGTCGAGCCCGCGGCCGGTACGGACGGGCACCCGTGGATCGTCATGGAGCTGGTCAAGGGCGGCTCTCTGCACGACAAACTGGAGTCGGGGCCGATGCCCGTCGCCGACGTGCTGCGGCTCGGCCTCGACGTGCTGTCCGCGCTGCGGGCCGCCCACGCCGAAGGGGTGCTGCACCGCGATGTGAAGCCGGCCAACGTGCTGCTGCGCCCCGACGGCTCGGCCGTGCTGACCGACTTCGGCATCGCCGCCCTGCACGGCTCGACCGCCCTCACCTCCACCGGCGTGCTCATCGGCTCGCCGGAGTACATCGCCCCGGAGCGGGCCCGTGGCGAGGAGGGCCTGGCGGCCTCCGACCTGTGGTCGCTCGGCATGCTGCTCTACGTGGCCGCGGAGGGGGCCCACCCGCTGCGCCGGGCCACCACCCTGGCCACCGTCGTCGCCGTGCTCGACGAGCCGATCCCGGCTCCGGTGCGCTCCGGCCCGCTGGGCCCCGTACTGGAACGGCTCCTGGTACGGGACCTGTCCGTACGGCCCGACGCGGCGCAGCTGGAACAACTGCTCCGGGACGCGAGCACTGCTCTCGGCGCCGGTGCCCCGCCGGTCGCGTCGCCGACGGTGCTGGGCCAGTTCGGGCCGCCGAGCCCGCAGCCGGGAACCGGCACCGGCCAGACCCGGCCCGCGCAGCCGCAGATCCCGCAGCCCTACGCGCCGGCCGCCCCGTTCACCCCCGGGGGCGGGTCCCCGTACTCGGTCACCGCGCCCGTCCCCGCGGCACACGCCCCGCGCCGCCGCCCGGTGCTCCTCGGCGGCCTCGTCGCGCTGGCCCTGGCAGCCGGCGCGATCGGGCTCGTCAAGTGGCTCCCCGACGGCGGAGGCGGCAGCGGCGCCGCGAAGGGCGGTGACACCGTCGCCAGTACGGGCCCCTCCACCGCCGCCAGCCCCAAGGCGAGCCTCCCCAAGTCGGTCGCCAGCCCCGTCACCGCCCCCAAGGGCAGCCTGCTCACCCCCGCCAACGTGCGCACCGCACTCGAGGCCCTCAAGCAGAAGGCCGGCACGACCGAGTTCGTGGAGATGACGGTCTACGAGGAGTACGTGCTCGCCTCCATCCCCACCGGCCCCGGAGCCAAGACCTACGACCGCTACCAGTACCGCGACGGCGAGGCGAAGCGCACCGGCCCCGGCGGCACCGTCAAGGCGGACGAACCGCTCATCGACATGGCGGCCGTCAACTGGGACGCCCTGCCCGGCCTCCTCGACAAGGCCAAGCAGGAGCTCGGCGTGGCCAACCCGACCTCCCGCTACGTCATCGTCGAGCCCTGGCTCTTCGACCAGTCCCCGTCCATGCGGCCCTACCTCAGCGACGAGTACGGGCAGGGCGGCTACGTCTACGCCGACACCCAGGGCAACGTGAAGAAGGTCTACCGCTCCTGAGATCGTGTAGCCGTACGCATGCCGCACCTGCGTACGGCCCTTCACGACGACAGGAGCACGACCACCATGCCCAGCTGGCGCACCACCCTGACGGCGGCCGGTATCTCGGAGCCCCGGCTGCGCGACGACTACACGTACGTCGCCCGCCGGGTCCTGCGCCGCGAGCCTGCCCCGTACGTGACGCTGCGCCTGCTCGCCGCGCCGCCGCTGGTGCCCTGGCTGACGGCGGGGGTGGCCTTCATGAACCTCGTCGACGACGTGGCCGAGACCGGTACCCCGCAGGAACGATCCGCCGGTCTGGCCGCGCTCGCCGGCCAGGTGGAAGCGGCCCTGAAGACCGGCGACGGCCCCGATCCCCTGCTGCGCGCGTACGCCCACGCCGTCACGTCCCGTGGCCTGCCCGAGCACTGGGTCTCCCGGTTCCTGGCGGGCGCCGCCACCGCCGAGGCCCGCTTCGACGGCTTCGAAACCGAGGAGGACTTCCAGGCCTACCTCGACGCCTACGCCTGGCCCGGGGTGCTGGTGTTCACCGGCCTCCAGTACCAGGGCGGCCCCGACGAGGAACAGGCCGCCGCCTGGCGGCGGTTCGTCGACGCCGCCCAGCGGGTCGACTTCCTCGCCGACCTCGCCGGAGACCTCGCGGAGGGCCGGCTCTGCCTCCCGCGGGTCCGCCTCGCCGAGCACTCCGTCACCCGGGCCGACCTCGAACAGGCCCGCGACACCCCGGCCGTACGCGCGCTCCTCGCGGCCGAAACCCGGCTCGCCCGAACCGCCCTGGACGCCACCGACGGCATCCTCGAACTGGTCGAGCCGGGCCTGCGCCCGGTGATCGCCACCATGACGGAACTCATGGGGCACCAGTTGACCGCCGTGGAACGGGCCGGCGTCCGGGCCCTGCGCAAGGACGTCGGCTACGGCCTGGCGGCCCCCGTCCGCACCCTGATCCGCGCCCGGGCCGGCCGGTCCCGTCTCCGGCCGGGCGCATAGCCGTTGGGGTCCGCGGCCGCCCGGTCGGGACATTTGTACCGGTGGGGTCCGTACATGCGGATCTGCCGGGAGACCCCGCCCGGTCCCTAGCGTGGTGGGCATGACGCAGACGACGCCCACCACCCGGACGACGAGGCCGACCCAGCCCGCGAAGCCGCCGAACGACGAGCCCGCGATCCGCTTTCGGCACGCAGCCAAGTCCTTCGGCACCGTCCACGCCGTCGCGGGCCTCGACCTCGACGTCCGGCGCGGCGAGACGGTCGCCCTGCTCGGCCGCAACGGCGCCGGGAAGTCCACCGCCATCAGCCTGCTGCTCGGCCTGAACGAGCCCGACGCGGGCAGCGTACGGCTCTTCGGACAGACCCCCGAGCAGGCGGTCCGGAGCGGTCGGGTGGGCGCGATGCTCCAGGAGGGGCGCGCCGTACCGCGGATCACCGTGCGCGAGCTCATCGGCTTCGTGGCCCGGACCTACCCGGCCCCCCTGCCCGTGGCCGAGGCGCTGGAGCTCGCCGGGCTCACCGACCTTGCCGGGCGCCGCATCGACCGGCTCTCCGGCGGCCAGGCCCAGCGCGTCCGCTTCGCCGTCTCCCTCGCCGGCAACCCGGAGCTCATCGTGCTCGACGAACCGACCGCCGCCCTCGACGTGGAAGCCCGCCGCGCCTTCTGGGAGTCCATGCGCGGCTATGCCCGGCGCGGCAACACCGTCCTGTTCTCCACGCACTACCTGGAGGAGGCCGACGCCCACGCCGACCGGATCGTGGTCGTCGACGGCGGCCGGATCGTCGCCGACGGCACGGGGGAGCAACTGCGCCGCGCCGCCGGCGGCTCGCTGGTCTCCGTCGACCTGGCCGGGCGCCCCACCGAGGGCCTCGGCGAGCTGCCCGGGGTGGTCTCCGTGGAGGTACGGGGAGACCGTGCGCGGCTGCGTACGGAGGACCCGGACGCGACGGTCGTCGCCCTCGCCGGCCTCGGCGCCGTCCGCGGGATCGAGGTCGCCGCGCCCTCGCTCGACGACGCCTTCCTCGCGCTCACCGGGACCCACACCCACACCCACACCCGCACGCACGCCGACGACACCGCCGCCGGGAGCGCCCGATGATCACCGCCTACGTCCGCCTGGAAGTCCGCCGTACCCTGCGCGACACCGGCTTCGTCGTCTTCGGCATCGGCATGCCGGTGTTGATGTACCTGCTCTTCACCAACCTCGGCACCGACGACGGCGCCGGTGAGTGGAAGACGGCCTCCATGGTGGCCATGGCCGCCTACGGCGCCCTGGGCGCGGCCCTGTCGACCGGGAACGGCGTCGCCGAGGACAAGGGCATCGGCTGGCTGCGCCAGCTGCGGATCACCCCGATGACCCCGCGCCAGGTGGTGGTCGGCCGGGCCCTGACCGGCTCGGTGATCGTGCTGCCGGCCGTCGCCGCCGTGCTCGCAGCCGGCGCGTTCGTCAACGGAGTCCGGCTCGAGGCCTGGCAGTGGGCGGCCGTCGCGCTCGTCCTGTGGCTCGGCGCACTCCCGTTCACCCTGCTCGGCATCGGCAACGGATACCGGCTCACCGCCCAGAGCACCGGAGTGGTCAACGTCGGCTGCAGCCTCGCGCTCTCCATCGTCGGCGGACTCTGGTTCCCGGTCGAGCTGTTCCCGGACTGGCTGAGCTCCCTGTCCGGCTTCACCCCCACGCGCCGCTTCGCCGAGATCGGCCAGTCCCTCGCCGCCGGCGCGGCCCCCGGCCTGGCCGCGGTCGCCGTGCTGGCCGTATGGGCCCTGCTGTTCGGCTCGTACGCGGTGCTCTCGTACCGTCGGTCCGCGAGGACGGTGTAACGCATGGAGCGGGGAGCGGGAATGAAGATGCAGGAGCGGCGCGAGAACAGGAAGGCACGGAAGGCCGACTGGGCGGTCCGCAAAGCCGCATGGCGGGCGCAGGAGAAGCGGCGCAAGGCAAGTGGCGAGTCCCCCGACCACGGCTGCGGCCCCATGGCCCCGTCCAACCCCTTCGCGCTGCTGCCGTGGCTGCTGCTGGGCATGGGAGCCATCTCCAACGTCATCAAGGGGGAGACCCCCAACCCCTGGATCGGCGTCCTCGGCCTGCTGCTCTTCAACTCCCTGTACGTCACCCTGGTGTTCCGCGCCTTCGACCGGCGGGCCCGGGAGGCCGCCGCCACCCGCTGGTGTCTCGCTGCCCTCGGCGCGGTCACCTGCGCCCTCGCCGTCGCGTACGGGGGCAACTGGCTGCTGTTCTTCCCGCTGTGGGGCCTGGCCACCGGCGCGGTGGTCCGCGGCCGCATGCTCGGCCCGGTGATGTTCGTCGTCACCGCCCTCGCCGGGGCGATCGCCGGACTGGACGAGGGCTGGGACACCCTCGGCATCGCCTACGGGACGCTCGTGTCCGGCATGGTCACCGCGGCCATCCTCGCCCTGTCCGAGACGGTCAAGGAACTGCGCGAGACACGGCAGGAGCTGGCCCGGGCCGCCGTGGACCAGGAACGGCTGCGGTTCTCCCGCGATCTGCACGACCTGCTCGGCCACACCCTCTCGGTGATCGTCGTGAAGTCGGAGGCGGCCCGGCGGGTCGCCCCCCGGGACATGGACGCGGCCCTCGCCCAGGTCGCCGACATCGAGTCCGTCGGCCGCCAGGCGCTCACCGAGATCCGCGAGGCCGTCACCGGCTACCGCGAGGCCAGCCTCGCGGCCGAACTCGACCGGGCCCGCGGCGCGCTGACCGCCGCCGGGATCGAGCCCGTCGTACGGCAGTCCGGGCCCCCGCTGCCCCCGCAGGCGGCGGCCCTGCTGGGCTGGGTGGTCCGCGAGGCCGCCACCAACGCGATCCGGCACAGCGGCGCGACGACCTGTGAGATCGAGGTACGGAGCTCTGCGGAACGGGTCGGCCTGGTGATCACCGACGACGGGAACGGCGTAGGCTCGGCCCCGCCGGGCAGCGGACTGACCGGCCTGGCCGAACGGCTCGCCGCGGCGGGCGGCACCCTCGTCGGCGGCCCGGCCCCGGGCCGCGGCTTCCGGGTCACCGCCGAACTCCCGGTGGAGCCGGCCGGAGCGGAGGGCGAGGGGAGCGCGGAGTACCCGGAGCGCCCGCAGCACCCGCAGCGCCCGGAGATCCGGGAGAACGAGGAGAGTCGATGATCAAGGTCCTGCTCGCGGAGGACCAGGGCATGATGCGCGGCGCGCTGGCCCTGCTGCTCGGCCTGGAGGAGGACATCGAGGTCGTGGCGCAGGTCGGCGCAGGGGACGAGATCGTGCCCGCCGCGGTCGCGACGCGGCCGGACGTGGCCCTGCTCGACATCGAACTCCCGGGGCTCAGCGGGCTCGACGCCGCCGCCGAGCTGCGCACGCGCTGCCCGGACTGCCGGGTGCTGATCCTGACCACCTTCGGGCGCCCCGGCTATCTGCGCAGGGCGATGGAGGCGGGGGCCGCCGGGTTCCTGGTCAAGGACGGGCCGGTGGAGGAACTGGCCGCCGCGGTACGCAGGGTGCTCGCCGGGGAGACCGTGATCGACCCCTCGCTCGCGGCCGCCGCGCTCAGCGCCGGCCCGAATCCGCTGACGGCGCGCGAAGTCGACGTACTGAACGCCGCGGTCGACGGGGCCACCGTGGCCGACATCGCGGCCCGGGTCCACCTGTCCGAGTCGACGGTACGGAACTACCTGTCCTCGGCCATCGGCAAGACCGGCACCCGCAACCGCATGGAGGCCGTCCGCGCGGCCCGCCGCCAGGGCTGGCTCTGACGGCGCGGACGGGCTGCGGGACCTACGGGGGAGACGCGCAGGACGCGGGGGCCGCGGGGTTCTCGAGCGGGGCGGCCCCTGCCTGCTGCCGGGTCGGTCAGTACGGGCCGTTGACGTTGTCGATCGAGCCGTAGCGGGCGGCCGCGTAGTTGCAGGCGGCCGTGATGTTGGCGACCGGGTCGTACGAGTCCGTGGACGTGCCGGGCACGTGGTAGGCCCGGAAGGTCGGGTCGATGACCTGGAGCAGGCCCTTGGACGGGATGCCGGCCGCGGCGTTGGAGTCCCAGTTGTTGATGGCCAGCGGGTTGCCGGAGGACTCCCGCATCACGTTGCGGTGAATTCCGTTGTAGCTGCCGGGGATTCCGTGCTGGGCCATGATGTCCAGCGACTGCCGGATCCAACCGTCGAGGTTGTTCGCGTACGTGGTGGCGGGCTTGGCCGCCGCTGCGGTCGTCGCCTTCGCCGCCGTCGCCTTGGCGGCGGCCGCCTTCGCCGCCGCGCCGATGCTCAGCTTGAGCCCGGGGCGAATGATCGAGGGGTTGCTGCCGATGGCGTTCCGGTTGGCCTCGTAGAGGGCCTGCCAGCCACCGTTCACCGAATGCTCGACGGCGATCTTCGAAAGGGTGTCGCCGACGCTCACCGAATAGGTCAGCGGAGCGGCCGCCTTTTCCGCCGCCGGTTTGACGGCGGGCAGCGTGGTGGTCGTTACGGCGGGCGCCGACGCCGGCTGCGCCACGGCCGCCCCGGCCGTGGTCGCGCTGATCAGCGGCAGGGCGAGGGCGGCGCCGCCGGTGCCGGCGAAGGCCAGCTTGCGGGCGATCGGGCGCTGCTTCGGCCGACGGTGCTTTCCGAGTCCGGGCATGGCGGAATTCCTCACGTGCGGAGTGCGGGGGATCCCTGGCGGCGACCGGTTTAGGAAGCTGCCCGCTGGGAACGACGTGACCGTAAGCGAGCCCGCCGGGCCGGAACAAGGCTTGAATTCCACCGGGTGATCGACTTCCCCGTGTCGGGGTCGGAAATGACCTTGGGAGCGCCTTCCGGGAATGGCGAAATTCCTTTCCGGGAAAAGGGAATAGTCGCTTCCGGATAAATGATGTTGTCCCTATTCGAGTGACTCACATCACGAGCTCCGGACGCCCTCGGGGGAAACGGACAAGTCGCCCACACTCGTGCCCGATTCGGGCATCTCGCCCGTTGTTTGTGAATCGCCCACACTGGGCACTTCCCGGCATGACCGTCATGGTCACGAGGGGGCTTCCAGGGGGTGTCCGCGAAGTCGGGCGCCCGGAGGGCGCCGCGCGGGCCAGGCAGGACTTCGCGGACACCCCCTAGTGCTGTGGCCGGGAAGGTTTGCCGGGTCGCGGTGTCCGGTGCGGTGCGTCGCAAGGCGGAGGAGCACGTCTCGTACTGGACGTACCTGCGTGGTCCGACAACGCGGCGAGGTGCCGCGCCGGGCGCCGTGACCCGGTGAACCTTTCCGGTCGCAGCGCTAGAGGTCCGCCAGCTCCGACAGCCGCGTCAGTGCGGCCGACACCGCCTCCTCGCCCGCCGGCAGCAGCGGGAGCCGTACGTCGGGCGTGGGGATCCGGCCCCGGGCGTGGAGCACCGCCTTGACCACCGCCGGATTGGGCTCGGCGAAGAGTGCTGCCGACAGCCGGGCCAGGCCGTGGCCCAAAACCCGCGCCCGTGGCACGTCACCGGCCTGCCAGGCCGCCATCAGCTCCGCGTACCGGGCCGTCGCCAGGTGTGCCGAGGCGAGGATCCCGCCCGCCGCGCCCAGCGCCAGCAGCGGCGACAGGTACACGTCGTCGCCCGCGAGCACCGCGAAGCCGTCCGGCAGCCCGCCGAGCAGCGCCACCGTCTCCTCGCCGATGCCGCCGCCCGCGTACTTCATCCCGGCCACCCCGGGCAGCTCCCCGAGCGCGCGCAGTGCGGCCGCGTCCAGTGGCTGTCCGGTCCGGTACGGGATGTGGTAGACGACCAGCGGTACGGGGCTCACCTCGGCCAGCCGTGCGAAATGCGCCAGCACCCCCGCCGCCCCGGGCCGCACGAACGACGGCACGGTCACCAGCGCCGCCCGCACCTCGGGCCACCTCGCCAGCCGGCCGAGCGCCGCCTCGGCGGCCCGGGTGCCGCTCGCCCCGGCGCCCACGGTCAGCATCGCGCCGCGCTCCCGGCAGACCCGGGCGCAGACGTCGGTGACGAGGTCGCGCTCCGCCTCGTCGAGGGCGGTGGGCTCGCCGGTGGTGCCGAGGGCGACGAGCCCGGTGGCGCCCTCGTCGAGCACCGTGTGGGCGAGTGCCTCCAGGGCGTCGGCGGCGACGTCCCCGGCGCGGGTGAAGGGGGTGACGAGCGGTACGTGAATCCCGTGGAGGGAGAGGTCCTGTGCCATGCCCACGAGCTTCATCTGCCCGGAGCGTCAAATCCAGTTCGCGTTTCTTACCCGAAGCGTAAGCTGAGCCGATGCTCGACGTACGACGCCTGCGCCTGCTGCGCGAACTCGCCCGCCGCGGGACCATCGCCGCCGTGGCCGAGGCCCTGGCCTTCAGCCCTTCGGCGGTGTCCCAGCAACTCGGCGTCCTCGAACGCGAGGCGGGCCTGCCGCTGCTCGAGCGCACCGGCCGCCGGGTCCGGCTCACCCCGGCCGGGCAGAACCTGGTCCGGCACGCCGAGGCCGTGCTGGAGCGGCTCGAACAGGCCGACGCCGAACTCGCGGAGGCGCGCAGCGGCCTGGCCGGCGCCCTGCGCATCGGGGCCTTCCCCACCGCCATCCGCGCCATCGTCCCGGCCGCGCTGGTCGCCCTGGCCCGGCGTCATCCGGGGTTGGAGCCGATGGTGTCGGAGACCGACCCGGCGGCGGTCGCGCACGCGCTGCGCGCCGGGGACCTGGACGTGGCCCTGATCCACGAGTACGACTTCGTCCCCGCGCAGAAGGAGCCGGGGCTCGCCACGGAACCGCTGTACCGGGAGGCGATGTACCTGGCCGCCCCGACGGGAAGGACGACGGACACCGCCCCCGGCGCCGCTCCCGCCGAGTGGAGCGCTGACCGGGAGCCCGCCGAGTGGAGCGCTGACCGGGAGCCCGCCGAGGCCGCCGCCCGGGAGCCCGGCGAGGGCCCCGACCGGATCCCCCGTCAGGGCCCCGACCAGGGTTCCGTGCTGCGGGCCCACGCCGACGCCCCCTGGATCACCGCCACCCCCGGCACCCTCTGCCACGCCATGGCCCTGCGGGCCTGCCAGGCCGCCGGGTTCACCCCGAGGATCCGCCACCAGGTCGACGAGTTCCCCACCGTGCTCGCCCTGGTCGCGGCCGGCCAGGGCGTCGCGGTGGTCCCGCAGCTCGGCGTCATGGGGCCCGCAGACCTGGCCGTCTCGCTCACGCGACTCCTGATGGAGCGCCGCACCAAGGTCGCCTTCCGCAGCGGCGCCGCCGCGCACCCGGCCGTGGCCGCCTTCGGCGCGGCACTTCGCGCCGCCGTGCCACCGGAACTCGCCACTCCGGCTTCCGTCGCTTGACACAACTCCCCTCCGCCGCCGGGTCCGTGTACGTTCGTTGATCCAGACAGATCCGAACAGAGCGGGGTACGAAGTGACACATCGCGTACGAGGGGTCATCGCCCGGAGCAAGGGCGCACCGGTGGAGACGACGACGATCCTCGTGCCCGACCCCGGGCCCGGCGAGGCCCTGGTCAAGGTGCAGGCCTGCGGGGTCTGCCACACCGACCTCCACTACCGGGAGGGCGGCATCAACGACGAGTTCCCGTTCCTGCTCGGCCACGAGGCCGCCGGGATCGTCGAATCCGTCGGCCCGGACGTCACCTCCGTCGCGCCCGGCGACTTCGTGGTCCTCAACTGGCGTGCGGTCTGCGGCACCTGCCGCGCCTGCAAGCGCGGACGCCCCTGGTACTGCTTCAACACGCACAACGCCACGCAGCCCATGACCCTCGAGGACGGCACCCCGCTCTCCCCGGCGCTCGGGATCGGCGCGTTCGCCGAGAAGACCCTGGTCGCGGCCGGCCAGTGCACCAAGGTCGACCCGGCCGCCGCGCCGGCCGCCGCCGGACTCCTCGGCTGCGGCGTGATGGCCGGCCTCGGCGCCGCACTCAACACCGGCAACGTCGGACGCGGCGACTCCGTCGCCGTCATCGGCTGCGGGGGAGTGGGCAACGCCGCCGTCGCCGGCGCCCGCCTCGCCGGCGCGGCGCGGATCATCGCCGTCGACCTCGACGACCGGAAGCTGGAGTGGGCGCGCGGCCTCGGGGCCACCCACACCGTCAACGGCCGCACGGAGGACGTGGTCAAGGCCATCCAGGGGCTCACCGGCGGAAACGGCGCGGACGTGGTCATCGACGCCGTGGGCCGCCCCGAGACCTACCAGCAGGCCTTCTACGCGCGCGACCTGGCCGGCACCGTGGTCCTGGTCGGCGTGCCGACGCCGGAGATGAAGCTCGAACTGCCGCTGCTCGACGTCTTCGGCCGCGGCGGCGCCCTCAAGTCCTCCTGGTACGGGGACTGCCTGCCCGAGCGCGACTTCCCCCTCCTCATCGACCTCTACCTCCAGGGCCGCCTCGACCTCGACGCCTTCGTGTCCGAGTCCATCCCGCTCGACGGCGTCGAAGCCGCCTTCGCGCGGATGGAGCGGGGCGAGGTCCTCCGCTCGGTCGTCGAGTTCTAGGGGGTGTCCGTAGAGTCGTGCCGGGCCAGGCAGGACTTCGCGGACACTCCCTGGGCCCGCCCGGAACCTGCCCGCCCGGCCCCGATGTCCGCACACCGGGGCCGGTCCGGGCCGTGCCGTCGGCGGAACACAAGGCTCCGCGCCTTCGGCCGACGCAGCCGCCGGTAAGGTGCACGGCGGCCGATGGGCCCGTACTACACTCGGCCGGGCCGCCAGACCCGCGCCCCGGTCGCGATCCGCCCGGGGCATCCGTACACCCAGGGGCCGTTCGTGACCGTCGACCGCAGTTACCGCCAGCCCGGTGTCGTCCTCACCGACCACCGCTTCACCGTCCCGCTCGACCACACCCGCCCGGACGGCGAGCACATCGAGCTGTACGCCCGCGAGGCCGTCGCCACCGGCAAGGACCCCGAGAGCCTGCCCTGGCTGCTCTACCTGGAGGGCGGCCCCGGCTTCGGCGCGCGCCGCTTCGTCGGCCGGCAGGCCTGGCTGGAACGGGCCCTCACCGAGTACCGCGTCCTCCTGCTGGACCAGCGCGGCACCGGCCGCTCCACCCCCGCCAACCGGCAGACCCTGCCCCTGCGCGGCACCCCCGCGCAGCAGGCGGAGTACCTCGCCCACTTCCGCGCCGACTCCATCGTGCGCGACGCCGAGGCCATCCGCCCCGGCCTGACCGGCGGCGCGCCCTGGACCGTGCTCGGGCAGAGCTTCGGCGGCTTCTGCACCACCCACTACCTCTCCACCGCCCCCGAGGGCCTGACGGCCGCCCTGATCACCGGCGGCCTCCCGTCCCTGACCGCCACCGCCGACGAGGTGTACGAGGCGGCGTACCCCCGCATCGAGCGGAAGAACCTGGCCCACTACGCCCGCTACCCGATGGACGTCGAGCGCGCCCGCCGCATCGCCGCCCACCTCGTGGAGCGCCCGGCCGAACTCCCCGGCGGCTACCGCCTGACCGCCGCCGCCTTCCAGTCGCTCGGCATCCTGCTCGGGACCGGCGACGGCAGCCACCAGCTGCACTACCTCCTCGAGGACGCCTTCGTCCCGACCCCGTCGGGCCCCGCCCTCTGCGACGCCTTCCTGGAGGGCGTCCACGGACTGCTCTCCTTCGCCGCGCACCCCCTTTACGCCCTGCTCCACGAGCCGATCTACGCCCAGGACCCGGCCGCGCCCACCGCCTGGGCCGCCGAACGGGTCCGCGCGGGCCGGCCAGGCTTCGACGCCGAGAAGGCCCTCGCGGGCGACGGGCCCCTGCTCTTCACCGGCGAGACCATCCACCCCTGGCACTTCACCGCCGACCCCGCGCTGGCCCCGCTGCGCGAGACCGCCGAACTGCTGGCCGCCCGTACCGGCTGGCAGCCCCTGTACGACCCGGCGCGACTGGCCGCCAACGAGGTGCCGGTGGCCGCCGCGGTCTACCACGACGACCTGTACGTGGACACCGCGCACTCCCTGCAGACCGCCCGGGCCGTCCGGGGCCTGCGCACCTGGGTGACGGACGAGTTCGAGCACGACGGCGTCCGCGCCGGCGGTCCCCGCGTCCTGGACCGTCTGCTGGCCCTCGTACGCGACGAGGTCTGAACGCCGCTTCCGGTGCGCGGGGTGCGTCTATTGTGCGACTCATGACCGAACAAGTGGATCAACCCGCGCCCCTGGAGCCCATGCCCACCGACTGGCAGCGCGCCCTCGCGGTGGTCGCCCACCCCGACGATCTGGAGTACGGCGGCGCCGCGGCGATCGCCGACTGGACGGACGGCGGCCGCGAGGTCGTCTACCTCCTGGCCACGCGCGGCGAGGCCGGCATCGACACGATCCCGCCCGAGGAGTGCGCCCCGCTGCGCGAGGCCGAGCAGCGCGCGAGCGCCGCCGTCGTCGGGGTCTCCACGGTGGAGTTCCTCGACTACCGCGACGGCATCGTCGAGTACGGCCTCGACCTGCGCCGGGACATCGCGGCCGCCATCCGACGCCACCGCCCCGAACTGCTCATCACCCTCAACCACCGCGACACCTGGGGCGGCCAGGGCGGCGGAGGCTACTGGAACACCCCCGACCACAAGGCCGTCGGCCGGGCCACCCTGGACGCCGCCGCCGACGCGGGCAACCGGTGGATCTTCCCCGAGCTCATCTCCGAGCAGGGTCTCGAGCCCTGGAACGGGGTGCGCTGGGTCGCGGTCGCCGGGTCCTCGACGCCGACGCACGCGGCGGACGCCGGCCCCGGCCTGGAACGCTCGATCAAGTCGCTGATGGAGCACAAGGCGTACATCGAGGTGCTCACCGACCAGGACCCGGAGGAGTACTGCCGGAACTTCCTCACCGGCTTCGCCCAGCAGGCGTCGGCCCGCTTCGGGGGCCGCCCGGCGGTGACGTTCGAGGTCTTCTCGCGCTGAGCCGGCGCCGCTAAGCTGACGGTCCATCAGTTCTCGTCAGGGGGCGAGTCGGCTCGGTGATCGACACCATCGGCAACGACGTCGCGGAGGGTGAAGAGCGCATCCGTCTGGAGGTCGCGGACGGGATCGCGGTCCTCACCCTCTGCCGCCCCGACCGGCTCAACGGCTGGAGCTGGGAGTCCACCCGCCAGCTGGGCCTGCTCGCGGACCGGATCCGGTTCGATCCGGCCGTACGGGTGGTCCTGCTGCGCGCCGAGGGCCGGGCGTTCTGCGCGGGCATCGACGTGACCGCCCCGGGCGGCGACATCACGGGCGCGACGGCCGCCGAGCGGACCCGGAACTACTACGAGGGCATCCGCTGGGTCCACGAGCGCTTCGCCGTGCTCTCCCGGCTCCCACAGCCGGTGGTGGCCGCCGTACAGGGCTACTGCCTCGGCTTCGGCTTCGAACTGGCCCTGATGGCCGACCTCCGCATCACTGCCGAGGACGCCGTCTTCGCCCTGCCGGAGGCCCAGCTGGGCGTGGCGGTGGACGCGGGCGGCGACCTGCGGATCGCCCGCGAGGCGGGCGCCGGCTGGGCCAAGTTCCTGGCGCTGACCGGCCGCCGCATCGACGCCGCGACGGCGCACCGCCTGAACCTGGTGCAACTGCTCGTCCCCCCGGCCGAGCTGGACGCCGCGGCCCGTGCAGTGGCGGCCGAGATCGCGGCCAACGCCCCCCTCGCCGTCCAGGGCATCAAGCGCGCGATCGACGCCTACGCGGACGCCGCCCTCGCCCCGGCGCTCGACCGCGTCGCGATGACGGCGGCCCTCACCCTCACCTCCGAGGACTGCCGCGAGGGCTACTCCGCCAAGGCGGCCCGCCGCCCGCCGCACTTCAGCGGAGGCTGAACACGGGCCGGGTCGAGAAGTCCTCGAACATGCCCTCGCCGTCCGGCCCGTACGCGAACTCGGCCATGGACGGGTTGCGGTTGGCGGTGGCCAGTGGCAGCCACGCGAGCAGCTCGCCGTATCCGCCGCAGACGGCCTCGCCGCCGTCACCGCCGTGTGCCGCGGCCGGGTCGGTGCTCAGCTCCGTGCCGTAGCTGTCGTACGCGATGTGCAGACCAAAGGCGTTCGGTTCGTGCCGCAGGCCGCCGCCACCGTACGGCGGCTCGCCCAGGGGGCACTCGTTCCCCCACCGGAACAGGGTGCCGGCCCCGGCCCCGCACGCGTGCTCCCACTCGTCGGCGCTCGGCATCCGCAGCCCGCGCGCCGCGAGCACCTCCGGCGTCCCGGCCGGGCACGCGGTCAGCGCCTCGTCCTCCACGGCCATGAGCACGGTGGCCAGTGTCGCGGTACGGACCGGGCTGAGCACCTCGGCGAGGTAGTCCTTCAGGGCGAGCTCGTACCCGTACCCCTCCGCCCGGCTCTCCTCGTAGTCGGCGAGCTGCGCAGGCGTCGGCGCCCAAGCCTCCGGATCGAACCCGAGGCGCACCGACCCGCCGGGTACGAGGGCGAACTCCTGCCCCTCGCGCTCGATGCGTACGCGGTGCAGCGGCCCGCCCAGGTGCTCGACCGTGTCGAGCAGCACCACGCGGCCGCCCGCCTGCGCGGCGGCCTCGTGGGCGATGCGCCCGGCGGCGGCCGGGTCGAGCGAACGCCAGTGGTCAAGGGTCAGATCGGCGAGAGGCATGACCGGATCCTCGCACCGGCCACTGACAACCGGGGCTCAGGGGGTGAACGGGCCGCGGCCCAGCTGGGTGCGGATGGGGACCACCTCGGGGTTGACCAGGGCGCGGCGCTGCCAGTTCGCGCCGTCCACCACCAGCGTGTGGCCGGTGATGAACCGGGCGAAGGGGGAGGCCAGGAAGGTGGCGGCCCAGCCGAGTTCGCGCGGGGCGCCGACGCGCAGGGCGGGCTGGCGGGAGTCCTTCGCGTCGGGTGCGGCGCGCTCCAGGCCGCCGCGGATGTCCTCGGTCATGTCGGTGTGCGGGAACAGGCCGGGGACGAGGCCGTTGACCTGGATGCCGTACGGGCCCCACTCGACGGCGAGCGTCTCCACCAGGTTCTTCACGCCCGCCTTGGCGGCCGCGCTGTGGGCGAAGCCCGGTCCGCCGGTCCAGGCGTACGAGGCGCCGATGCTGACGATGGATCCGGGGGTCGCGGCGGCGAGGTGGCGGCGGCCGAACTCGCGGGTCGTGAACCAGGTGCCGGTCAGGGTGGTGTCGACCACCGCCCGCCAGGCGTTGGGCGACAGGTCCTCCGCCGGACAGGGGAAATTGGCGGCCGCGTTGTTGACGAGGACGTCCGGGAGGCCGAGGACCGCCTCCGCCGCGTCGAAGACCTCCGCGATCCGCTCCGGGTCGCGGATGTCGCAGACGGCGGACGTCACCCGGCCCGCGCCGGGGACGGCCGCCAACTCCTCCTGCGCCGCCTTCAGCTGCTCGGCGCGCCGGCCCGCGATCACCAGGTCCGCGCCGAGCCGCGCGAACTCGGCGGCGATGGCCTTGCCCAGCCCGGTCCCGCCGCCGGTCACGAGGACCACCTGCCCCCCGTACGTACCGGGGGGCAGTGCGGCCGTGCCGAGCGGCGGGGGCGCGGGCAGCCCGCGCGGGGTCTCGTCGGTCATGGGGCATCGATAGCGTGCGGGCGCCGAGATCGCCATGCCCGCGGCAGGGTCAACCCTGCGGTGCGTACGCCTGCTTGCTCGCGCAGCTCCACACCACGGGGCTGCTCTTCATGGTGTCCCAGTCGTAGAAGGTGCCGCCCACCCGGTCGTCGTCCGAGGCCGCGTAGGCCGAGCTGCGCGAGTCCGGGGCGGCACCCGCGGGGTGCGGGAGCGCCAGCGGGGCCCCCGTGCCCGGCCAGTAGGCGGCGTGGAGGAAGTTGGCGTACCCCTCGACGAAGGTCATGGCCGAGCCGACGGCCACGTTCGTGGCCGGACTGACGGCGTCGAACGTGACGTTCTCGTAGCCCGCGACCCGGCCGGGATCGTTCGGCAGGGCGTCGTAGGGCTTCTTCCAGACGGCCGGCTTGCGCTCCTGCCAGTCGCGGTAGCTGAGGTCCTCGTGGCCGACGACCCGGCCGCGGTCGTCGATGCCGGCCGCGGACGTCCGGACCGTCCGGTCGTCCTCGGTCCACACCTGCAGGCTGTACGGCGGGTACCCGCCCCCGGCGGGCCAGACGACCGGGAAGGTCTTTCCCCTGAGCTGGTCGTCCTCTTCGTAGGACGTCTGGGCCGTGCCGACGACGTCTCCGCGCGCGTTGATCCCGTTCACCGAGACGATCCTGGTGCTCGGGTGGGCGTCCGCGGGCACGGGCAGCTCGCGCACCACCGCGCCGTTCAGCCATTCCTTGGCGACGCCGCCCTCCATGCCGACGAAGCGGCCCGATTCGTTGACGTCCGTCACCACGCTCGCGGTGGTACCGCCGCCGATCAGCCGGACCGCCGCCGCACCCTTCTGGTACGTGAACCCGTACGGCGTCTCGAAGTCGCCGGCGCGCCGGAGGGTGCCGACCATCAGGCCCTTCGCGTTCACCGCCAGGACCTGGCCGGACACGAAGCCCTCGGGCAGCGGGACGGCGTGCACCGCGTGGTCGGCCGTCCAGTAGGCGGGCAGCCCGACGCTGTCGCCCGCCACCAGGCCGGCGGCTCCGAAGGCGCGCACGGACCCGCCGGCGGGGCCGTCCGCGAGCGCCGGCAGGCGGAGGATGTCCGGCGTGCACGACGTCCCGGCCGCGACGGCCGGGCCGGCCGCGGTGATCAGGCCCGCCAGAACGACGGCGGCAGCTGCTGCGGACATGCTTCTTCTCATGTGGTGGTCCCCCCTGGACTCAAGTCATGACGAGTGCACGCCACATGTTGCCTGACCCGGGGCGGGAGTGGCCGGATCGACGCGTGGTGTTTCGGTCCGGCCCGCAATCCGCCCCGCCGACGGTTCACAGAAGGGCAAGCGACCGCTTAGTATGCCCGCGGAGCGTGGTTCCTCGACGGCGGCTGGAGGCCCCGGATGCAGGCATGGCGAGTACATACCCCCGGCGAACCCCGAGAGGCCCTGCGCCTCGAGGAGATTCCCGAACCGGTCCCCGGCGAGGGCGAGGTGCGGCTGCAAGTGCTCGCGGCGAACCTCAACTTCCCCGACGCGCTGCTCGTGCGCGGCCAGTACCAGATCCGCCCGCCGCTGCCCTTCACCCCCGGCGTCGAGATCTGCGGCCTCACCGACGACGGCCGCCGCGTCATCGCCACCCCGAGCCTGCCCCACGGCGGCTTCGCCGAGTACGTGACCGCCTCCGAGCGGGCCCTGCTCCCGGCCCCCGAGAGCCTGAACGACGCCGAGGCCGCGGCCCTGCACATCGGCTACCAGACCGGCTGGTTCGGCCTGCACCGCCGAGCCCGCCTCCAAGCGGGCGAGACCCTGCTCGTGCACGCCGCCGCCGGCGGGGTCGGCAGCGCCGCCGTCCAGCTCGGCAAGGCCGCCGGGGCCACCGTCATCGGGGTCGTCGGGGGCAAGGCCAAGGTGCGTACCGCCGAGGAACTCGGATGCGACCTGGTGATCGACCGGACGGCCGAGGACGTCGTCTCCCGGGTGAAGGAGTTCACCGGCGGGCGCGGGGCCGACGTGGTCTACGACCCCGTGGGCGGCGACTCGTACACCGCCTCCGCCAAGTGCGTGGCCTTCGAGGGCCGGATCGTCGTCGTGGGCTTCGCGAGCGGCAACATCCCCGCCCCCGCCCTCAACCACGCCCTCGTCAAGAACTACTCGATCCTCGGCCTCCACTGGGGCCTCTACGCGGCCAAGGACCCGGCCGCGATCCTGGCCTGCCACACCGAACTCACCCGCCTCGCCGCCGAAGGCACCGTCAAACCCCTGATCAGCGAACTCGTCGCACTCCCCGCCGTCGCCGACGCCGTGCAGCGCCTCGCCGACGGCACCACCACCGGCCGGGTCGTCCTGGCCATGCCCCGGCAGCCGGGTGTGGCCCGATGACCACGATCACCGCCGACCACCTGCTCACACGTGTCCGGGACCTGCTCGCCGCGCACCCGCCCGCCGACACCGACCGCACCGAGTTCCTGCGGGCCCGCTTCGACGCCGGACTGGCCTGGGTGCACTACCCCGAAGGCCTGGGCGGACTCGCCGCGCCCCGCTCCCTCCAGGCCGCCGTCGACGCCGCACTCGCGGCGGCCGGCGCCCCCGACAACGACCCGCGCCGGATCGGCATCGGCCTCGGCATGGCAGCCCCCACGATCCTCGCGTACGGCACCGACGAGCAGAAGCGCCGCTTCCTGCGCCCCCTGTGGGTCGGGGAAGAGGTCTGGTGCCAGCTCTTCAGCGAGCCCGGCGCCGGCTCCGACCTCGCCGCACTCGGCACCCGCGCGGTCCGCGAGAGCGGCTCCGGCGACTGGATCGTCGACGGGCAGAAGGTGTGGACCTCCAGCGCCCACACCGCCCGCTGGGCCATCCTGATCGCCCGCACCGACCCGGCGCTGCCCAAGCACCAGGGCATCACCTACTTCCTGTGCGACATGCACGCCCCCGGCGTCGAGGTCCGGCCGCTGCGCCAGATCACCGGCGAAGCCGAGTTCAACGAGGTCTTCCTGACCGGCGTCCGCATCCCCGACAGCCACCGGCTCGGCGCCGTCGGCCAGGGCTGGGCGGTCGCCCGCACCACCCTGATGAACGAGCGCGTCTCCATCGGCGGCATGCGGATCCCCCGCGAGGGCGGCATGATCGCGCCCGTCGTGGCCGCCTGGCGCGAACGGCCCGCGCTGCGGACCCACGCGCTGCACCAGCGGCTGCTCCGGCTGTGGGTCCAGGCCGAGGTCGCCCGGCTCACCGCCGAGCGGCTGCGCCAGCAGCTCGCCGCCGGGCAGCCCGGCCCCGAAGGGTCCGGGATGAAGCTCACCTTCGCCCGCCTCAACCAGGAGATCAGCGGCCTGGAGGTGGAACTCCTCGGGGAGGAGGGCCTGCTGTACGAGGACTGGACGATGCGCCGGCCCGAGCTCGTCGACTTCACCGGCCGCGACGCCGGCTACCGCTACCTGCGCGCCAAGGGCAACAGCATCGAGGGCGGCACCAGCGAAATCCTCCTCAACATCGTCGCCGAACGCGTCCTCGGCCTGCCCGCCGAGCCGCGCGACGACAAGGACCTCGCCTGGAAGGACCTGGCCCGATGAGCGATGCCTTCGACCTGCTGTACTCCGAGACGGAGGAAGAGCTCCGGTCCGCCGTACGGGCACTGCTCGCCGACCGGTGCACACCGGCGGAGGTGCTCGCCCGGGCGGAGACCGGCCGGCCGCACGACCCGGATCTGTGGCACACGCTCGCGGCGGAGATCGGCACCGCCGGGCTGCTCGTACCGGAGAAGCTCGGCGGCCAGGGCGCGGGCCACCGGGAGGCGGCCGTGGTCCTGGAGGAGCTGGGGCGGGCCGTGGCGCCGGCGCCGTACCTGACGAGCGCGGTGCTCGCGACGGAGATCCTGCTGGGGCTCGGCTGCGACGCTCCGGAAGTGGCGGTCCTGCTGGGGGAGTTGGCCGCGGGCCGGCAGGTGTGCGTACCGGCGCTGCCGCTGACGCAGGCCCCGGGCGCACCGCTGCCGGGCGCCGTACGGGACACCGGGGGCGGGGTCCTGACGGGCACCGTCACCTCGGTGGCGGACGCGGTGGCCGCCGATGTGCTGCTGGTCCTCGCGGACACGGGGCTGTACGCGGTCCCGGCCGCGGAGGCCGCGCTGACCCCGCTGGTCCCGCTGGACCTGACCCGCCCGCTCGCCACGGTGACGCTGGAGGGGGCTGCGGGGACCCGCCTCGCGGACCCGGCGACGGCCCGCGCGGCGGTCGCCGGAGCACTGCTCTCGGGGGCCGGACTGCTGGCCTCCGAGCAGGTCGGGCTCGCGGAGTGGTGCCTGACGGAGACGGTGCGGCACGTGCGCGGGCGCCACCAGTTCAACCGGCCGGTCGGCTCCTTCCAGGCGCTGAAGCACCGCCTGGCGCAGCTCTGGCTGGACGTGGCCTCGGCTCGGGCGGCGGCCCGCGCCGCGGCGGACGCGCTGGCCACCGGGGCCCCCGACGCCCCGCTCACGGTGGCGGTCGCCCAGGCGTACTGCTCCGGGGTCGCGGTCCGCGCGGCCGAGGAGTGCGTACAGCTGCACGGCGGCATCGGCATGACGTGGGAGCACCCGGCGCACCTGTACCTGAAGCGCGCCAAGGCCGATTCGCTGGCCCTGGGCACCCCGGGCCACCACCACGCCCTGGTGGCGGACTTCGCCGAACTCCCGTCGCCTTAGGGGGGTCCGTAAAGTCGTGCCGGGCGCCCGAAGGGCGCCGCCCGCGGCGTCTGGTGTCGTGCAGCGCAAGGCGGAGGGGGGGGCGCAAGAGACAAACGGACCCCCAGCCACCCAAAAAAAACAAAGAGGGACCCAACAAAA
>NZ_JBVIGX010000018.1:25281-131460 GCF_055570595.1 Streptomyces sp. NPDC031132 | reverse complement strand
CCCCCCCCCCCCCCCCCCCCCCCCCCCCCCCCCCCCCCCCCCCCCCCCCCCCCCCCCCCCCCCCCCCCCCCCCCCCCCCCCCCCCCCCCCACCACCCTGGGTGCACTGCTCCTGCCGGTCAGGCGATCGAGAAGGTGACGACCGTCTGGTAGGTGTCCGCGAACATGAACGGCGGGAGCTGGATCATCCCGGCGCCGCCGACGGCGAACTCACCGCCGGTCAGCTCGTCCCCGCCGGCGGCCTGCGAGGCCACCTTCATCGGGGTCTCGGAGATCGCGCCGGGCGTGCCCGCGGTGCAGGTGCTCGGGCTGTCCGGGTTGGTCACGGTGCAGGACGGCTGGATGCCGATCTGCGCCTTCGCCATCGAGTGGCCGGTCGTCTGGTTCAGGAACGGCGTACGGGTCGCCGTCACGTCCCAGCCGAGCGTGCCGCCGCGGAAGTCCTGGACGGTCGCGGCGTTGAACACGCCGACCACCGACTGGGCCTTGCCGTTGATGGTGACCGAGGGGAAGGCGACGGCCGGCTGGCCGTCCTTCGGGCCGAGCGCCAGCGGGCCGGGGAGGACCTCGATGTCGACCGGGTTCTTCACGCCCGCCTGGTCCTCCAGGTACACGAAGGACTTGTACGGGGTGACCGAGCCGTCGATCTTGAGGGCGTCGGCCTTCTTGGTGACGGTGATGTTGCAGGTGGCGGCGCCGGTCGCGTCCGCCGTACCGGTGCCGGTGTCACCGGTGGCCGCGCCCGCGAGGAGGGCGGAGCAGGTGACGGGCCCGGCCGCGAAGTTGGCGCCGCTGACGACGACGGCCGTGCCGGCCTTGCCGCTGTTGGGCGTCAGCTTGGTGGTGACCGGGTCCTTGGGCAGGGCCTCGACGGCGACCGAGCCGAGGGTGGCGCTCGGCCGGGGAGCCGGGGTGCAGGTCGTGGTGAACACCGAACCGCTGAGGTCGGCGTCGGTGACCGCAAGGTCGAGCTTGATGTCGACCGTGGCGCCCTCGGTGCCGTCCGGGATCTTGATCGTTCCGGAGAAGGCCTTCGGGTCGAGCGGGGTGCCGGCGACGACGCTGACGGTCTCGGGCGGGCTGGTGACGACCTGGGTGGTCGTCCCCACCTTGAGGGTGATCTTGGTGGTGTTCACCGTCGTGACGGAGAAGCCGGGGATCAGCGGGCTCGCACCCGGATCGATCGTGATCGGTACGACGTCGCCGGCCTTGGCCGTGCCGGGCACCGTGACCGTGTAGTTCTGGTTTCCCGAACCGTCCGGCTGCGGAGCCGGGGCGTCGCAGTTCTCGAAGACGGGGGTGGTCACGGTCGCCGCCTGGGCGGTGCCGGTCAGGCCCACCACGCCGCCCGTCAGCGCGAGGGACAGGGCGCCCGCCCCGGCCAGAATTCTTCGTCGGAACGTTGTACTCACTGGGTCGCGACTCCTTCGTCAGACGAACCCCTCCCCCCACCCGCTGTGTGGGGGAGGCCGAGCCGGTGCGGTGGCCGACATTGACGCGTCGCGGTGATGAGAAGTCAATGACTTGCTTTCGCCCGAAGCACACAGAAATTGATGTCCCATCAGGCCGGGGCTTCGGGGGTGCGGTGCGGGTGGGATGGGTGGGGTGCGGGCGGGGGCGGACCCGGTCGCTGACCTGGGCGCCGGACCGAGGCCGCCCGCGCGGGCCCGTCAGTCCGCGGCCGCCGGGGCGCGCAGCAGAAGGTTGGCGGTGCCCGCCGGGACCCCGGTGAGGTGGTCCGGTACGGCGCCCCGCACCAGCGCGGCGGAGACCTCTGCGGGGGTCTTCGCCGTACCGCCCGCGGCGAGGCCGTCCGCGAGGATGAGCGCGGCGACGCCCGCCGCGTGCGGGGCCGCCATGGAGGTGCCGGAGGCGCGCGCGAGGGCGGTCGTCGAGCCCTTCCAGGCCGAGGTGACGGACACGCCCGGCGCGGCGAGGTCCACGCACTTGCCGTAACTGGAGAACGGGGCCCACTGGTCCGCGGCGTCGGCCGCGCCGACCGTGACCGCCGCGGGGACGGCGGCGGGGGAGCCGGTGCAGGCGTCGTCGGCAGAGTTGCCGGCGGCGACGGTGAAGGTGATCCCGGCGGCGACGGCCCGCGTCACCGCCGCGTCCAGGGAGTAGCTGCGGGTGCCGCCCATGCTCATGTTGGCCACGGCGGGGGTGCCCGGGGCCTTGGCGGCGTCCTTCACCATCCACTCCAGGCCGCCCAGGATCGACGTCAGGGACGCGGACCCCTTGCAGTTGGCGACCTTGACGCTCACGAGGGAAACCCCCTTCGCGACCCCGTACGTCGCCCCGCCCAGGGTGCCCGCGACGTGCGTGCCGTGGCCGTTGCAGTCGGAGGACCTCTCCAGGAACACCCCGTTGTAGCCGGCCCGGGCCCGGCCCCCGAACTCCTGGTGGCCGGTGTTGATCCCGGTGTCCACGACGTACGCGGTGACGCCCCGCGCGGTGGTGGCGTACGTGTACGAGCCGTCGAGCGGGAGATCGCGCTGATCGATCCGGTCCAGGGCCCAGGGCGCCGGGTTCTGCGCGTCGCTGATCCGGAATTCGGCGTCCGGCTCCACCGAGGCCACCCGGGGGTCGGCGGCGAGGGCGGCCGCGCGGGCGGCGGTGGTGCGGACGGCGAAGCCGCTGAGGACGGTGTCGTAGACGGCCCCCACCTGGTCCCCGGAGCCGGCGGCCTCGGCGGCCAGGGCGCGGGTCGGGGCGCGGGAGGCGGTGTCCTTGAGGACCACGACGTACGGGGCGGTGGCGGTGGCGGTTGCGGCGCGGTCGGCGGCGGTGGGTGCGGGGTGCGGCGGCAGGGCGGTGGCCGCCGCCAGCAGGGCGGCGGCCGGGAGCAGCGCGGTGATTGCGGTCATGCGGCCGATGCTCGGCGAGCTGAGGGCAGGGCGCGCGGAGGGTGCGCCGAGTGGGCGCACGACACGCCGCCGGACGGATGAGGCGGTGCCCGCCCGATCATGGCGGCGCCCGCCCCGCCGGCCGCCCCGAGGGCGACGGTCTCGGTCGTCCCGTCCGGGCGCAGTGGGTCAGGCCGGATCCGGAAGGGGCGGCTTAGGGCCGGTCTTTCGGATCATGCCGGGCTCGCGGGGCCTGGCACGCGCGCTCGCCGCGTTGTCGTCGCTCGCCAACGTCCCCCAGCTACCGCTGGGAGGTGCCCCCACCGCGTTGACTCCCTCCTGCGCCTTGCGATCGCACGCACCAGGCCCCGCTCCCTGATCCGCCTGATCCAAAAGACAGGCCCTAGCCGGCGAGGGGCCAGCCGCGCATGGCGAAGACACCCTCGTCGCGGGAGCCGGCGGAGGCGTAGGTGGCGAGGGCGGCCTCGTTGTCGGCGTCGACTCCCACCCACATGCCGTAGCAGCCGCGCGCCTTGGCCTCGTCGGCGAGGGCCTCGGTCAGGGCGCGGCCGATGCCGCGGCGCCGGTAGCCCTCGTCGACGGAGAGCTCGTACAGGCACATCTCGGTGCCCTTGTCCGGGTGGCTCATCTCGACCCCGGAGACCATGCCGGCGGGGATGTCGTCGACGTAGGCGATGAGCATCAGGTGTCCCGGCGCGGAGAGGAAGCGCTCGGACCAGTCGAGTCGGGCGGGGCCGTCGAAGAGCCCCTCCGCGGCCTGGAGTTCGGCAACGGTACGAGCGGGGCGGATGTCCATGGCGGTCACGATAGTGGGCGCGCGACGAGCGGAGACTTGATTTCCCCACGGCGTGGCGCACCGTTCCGGAGGCGGTGCTCAGGGGCGCGGCTGCCCGCGCGAGTCGTGCCTCCTGATGCCGCTCCCGCTGCGCCCGACCGCCGCCGCGGCGCAGTCGGCGGGCGGAGTGGGCGGGCCGGGGTGGTGGGGTGGTGGGTCAGGTGCGGAGCGCGAGGGCCGCCGCGTAGGCCGGAGGGGACGGAAGGTCCGTGACGTGCCAGCCGGGGACGGGCGCCGGGTCGGGGCCCGCGCCGACGTACGGGTCGGCCAGACCCATGGCCAGGCCGGTGCCCGTGCCCTTGAAGTAGGCCTCCTTGCGCGACCACAGGCGGGCCATTGCCTCGGGCCGCTCCGCCACGGGCAGCGCGGAGAGCTCCGCGGTCTCCGCCGGATGCAGGCTGGGCAGGACGTCCGCCACCGCCGCCGCACTCGGGGTCGCCTCCACGTCGATCCCGACCGGCACCCCCGCGAACGCGAGGTACGCCAGGTCGTCACTGTGCGAGAGCGAGAACTGCACCGCGCCTCCCGCCACCGCCGGCCGCCCGTGCGGGCCGTCGCAGCACGGGCAGTCCTCCCGGACCAGGGCGACGTCCTGCGGAGCCAGCCCGAGGTAGCCGCCGAGCAGGACCCGCAGCCCCACGTGGGAGGCGAGGTACCGGTGCCGGTCCTCGGCCCGCAGCAGCCGCCCGGCCCGGTCCCGTTCGTTCCCGTCCAGGATCGCGAGGGCTCCGTCGATGCGGTGGCCGCCGACCACGTCGAGGGTGGTGTCCAGGGTCCACACCGTCACGGCCGTCCCCGTCGGGACCTCGCCGGTCCGCGGTGCGTCCTCGCCGAGTCGGTTCACGTACGTACTCACCCGACGAGGGTAGACCAGACGTTCGAGTCGGCCCTGGTTAATCTCTTCCTCTCGCTGATCAGTTGATCAGCCGATCAAGGGAGAGCCTGATGCGAAGTGCCGCCGTCACAGCGGAAGATGACCGGATCCGCTGGGTCGAGCTGCCCGGCGAGGAGCCCGCCCGGGTGTACCTGCACGGGCTGGGGTCGACCTCGCCCGCCTACTTCGCCGCGAGCGCCGTGCACCCGCTCCTCGCGGGCCGCCGCTCGCTGCTGGTCGACCTGCTGGGACACGGGCACAGCGACCGGCCCGAGGGTTTCCCGTACACCCTCGAGGCACACGCAGACACCCTGGCGGCCGCTCTGGATGCGGCAGGTGCGACGGACGTCGAGCTGATTGCCCACAGCATGGGCGGCGCCGTGGCCATCGTGCTCGCCCACCGGCACCCCCGCCTGGTCTCCCGGCTGGTGCTGGTCGACGCCAACCTGGACCCGGTGCCGGTCGTCCCGCGCACGGCCGGCAGCAGCGGCATCGCCTCCTACACCGAGGAGGAGTTCCTCGCCGGCGGCTGGGCCGAGGTGCGCGACCGGGTCGGCGCGCACTGGTGGTCCACCATGCGCCTGGCGGACCGTACGGCCCTGCACCGCACCGCCGTACACCTCGCGGCCGGCACGACGCCGACCATGCGCGAGCTGCTGCTCGAGCTGAAGATCCCGCGCACCTACCTGCTGCCCGCGGCCGACGGTCCCCTCGCCGGAGCCGAGGCGCTGGAGGCCGCCGGGGTGTCCGTGGTCCCCGTACCGGACTGCGGGCACAACATCATGCTCGACAACCCGGACGCGTTCGCCCGGGCCACCGCGGCCGCACTCGCCCGCGACCAGGACCGGGCCTGGGGCCAGGGCTAGGGCTAGGGCCTGTCTTTTGATCAGGCGCCGTTAGCCGCGGCTGCGTGCGTGGGCCGTGGCCGGGGAGCCGTCCTGCGTCTTCGCCCCCGGCGAAGGGGTCCCGTCGGTCCAGGCGTAGACCCGCTTGTCACGCACCGCGACCTGGTACTGGTAGAAGTCCCGGCACTCGGGCCGCTCCTCGGCCCGGGTGCCCTGCGGCCACCACTTGGCGCTCAGCTTCCGCCCGCCCTGGTCGTTCGGCGTGCCCGCAGTGCACTGCGGGCCGTCCAGCGGGGTCGCTCCGAGCGTGAATCGGATCAGCCTGGCTTCGCCGGTGCTGCGCACGCGTATGCGTATGTCGGTGGCGTCCTTGGGCACCCAGGACGGCAGCGTGAAGGCCTTCCCGTCGCGGGTGGGCGCGTCGGCGGCGGTCGCGAAGTGCTTGCTCTTCTCCTTGAAGACCTGGTCGTTGAGGGAGTCGGTCAACGGGTTGGGCGGGAGATTGGGCAGCGCGATGGCGGCGGTCGCGACGACTCCCACGGTGGCGGCGGCGATGACGAGGGGACGGCGTTTCATGTGATCCAGTCTCGGCCGCGGCGCTCCCGCGCGCGTCCCTCCCCAGGACGAACCTGATGTCTGCCGGAGGTCTGATACGGCGTCCTACCTGAGAGCTGCCTCGGTCAGCGACGCGCCGGCTGCGGCACGAGGCCAGGACCGAGCCAGGACACGCCACTGCCCCCTGTCATCCCGACACCCCGGCCCTGCGAGCGGCGTTATAGCGGCGTTAAGGGGCGGCGATAGGACGTGCCCCGAGGGTGGGACCCGACGCCGTACCGGGGGTTACCCCGGGCGGCCCCGTCCCCGTCCCGGAGGAATGCCATGCGCCGTCGTCCCGCTCCTCTCCTCGCATCGGTGGCCGCAGCCGCCGTACTCGTCGTCGCGACCCCCGCGTCGGCGGCCCCGGCCGACAAGCCGCAGGTCCTCGGCACTTGGACGCAGACCAGCGCCACCAGCTACAACGCCTGGGTCGCGGCGCGCGGCAACCAGGCCAAGTGGGCGCCGTACGGGTTCGACTGGTCGACGGACTACTGCACGACCTCGCCCGACAACCCGTTCGGGTTCCCCTTCCAGACGTCCTGCGCCCGCCACGACTTCGGCTACCGCAACTACAAGGCCGCAGGCGCCTTTTCGGCCAACAAGTCCCGCCTGGACGACGCCCTCTACGCGGACCTGAAGCGGGTCTGCTCGGCGTACTCCGGTGTGAAGAAGGGCTCCTGCGACAGCACCGCGTGGACCTACTACCAGGCCGTCAAGGCCTTCGGCGTCTCCCCGCAGGACGCGCCCCAGGGCGCGCCCGCCGCCTGAGCCGTCCCGTGACCGACCCGCTTCCCCCTTGATCTCCGGTCCCGCCCGCACCCCGGTCGGGCGGGACCGGCCGGGCTGTTCCTCACCGCCACCGCCACCGCCACCGCCACCGCCACCGCCACCGCCACCGCCAGAGCGCAGATCGCGGTCCGCCGGACCCCCGCACGTCGGACTACGTCCAGGGCCGCTTCGGCCGAGCCACCCGCGCAACCCGCAGGTCGACGAGGTAATGCTCGTCGACGGTCCCCTCGGGGAACAGCCGGAACAGGCGCTCCCTCTCCCCGTCCAGGAACTCATCGGTCCCGGGCCGTCCGATCAGAAAGAGGGAATGCGTCCCCAGCTTGGCGAGGTGGACGTCGACAGGCACCCGGCGGGACCAGCGCAGCAGCCGGGTGGTGAACTCCAAGCCGCTCTGTGACCGGGGACGTTCGTTGATGTACCAACCGGGACCGAACCGCTCCTCGATCCGCGCCTGCTGGTCGGCGATCCACCCGACGCCGACATCGGGGTCGTTCGACCAGACGGCCAGTGCCCCACCGGGCCGCAGCACGCGCAGGGCTTCGGGCCCGGAGCGTGCCGGGTCGGTCCAGTGCCAGGACTGCGCGTATGTAAGGAGGTCAAGGGACCCCGAAGCAAAGGGCAGCCGATCCCCATCCCCCCGCACGAGCGGAACGTGCGGGTGACGCCGCCGGAACTCCGCAGCCATCCCCGCCCCCGGCTCAACGCCGACCACGTCGGCCCCGCGGGCGTACAGCAACCCGGTGGCAATCCCCGTCCCGGCCCCCACGTCGGCAACCCGCGCCCCACCCAGCGCAACCCCCGAGACCTCCTCCAGGGCGTCCAGCAGCGCGTCGGGATACGACGGCCGATAGTCCCCGTACCGCCCGGCCGCCGACCCGAACGACCGCGCCCGCTCAACAGATCCGTCCGCCATCCGCCCACCCTCCCGCACCATCCCCCTCCCACACCAGGGCACACTGAGGCCATGGCCGGTCTCGTCTACTTCCGCAAGATCTCCGAGGACGCGGAGAGGGTCCGCTACGCCTTCGGCCCCGAACCGGACGACATGCCCCGCACCCTGACCTGGAACAAGGCCTCCCACACCTCGGAAGTGGACGACGGCCGCCCCGACTACCTCTCCCTGAAGGCATCCCGCAAGATCAACGCCCTGCGCGCCCGATCCCCCCACTGGCCAGAGCGCGGCATGAGCGCCAGCTAGCCCAGCCGCCGGTCACGCACCCGCCCATGAACCAGGACGTCCAGTCGGTCGGCGCGCAGCTCGGTGGCGCGCTGTCCGACAAGGAGACGCGTACTGCGGCCTGTCCCGCCCCGAGTTGACGGCCGGTCGGCCACGGGCCCTTTCCTCTGCCCTTGCCGTCCTTGCTTGCCCTGAGTCGTCCCACTCGGGCGAGATTCGGCCTTCTGGCCGACTTGCGTCTCTATCTGAGGTGGCGCGATCTCGTCACACTCTGATGGGAGTGAGCGAGACACCCATTGGCTTGGTGCTGAGTGCGCTGGGGGAAGCCGTTGGCATACGTTCCGATACTCAAAGGCAAGGCAGGGGAGTTCTCGGCCCTTGCGCACGTCACGCCGGCAGTTCGCTCATCCATCCGCCCGGTCATGGAGTTGGTTCCGGACCCGGACGTGCGGGATGTTCTGGAGACCTTCTGCGACCGTGCGATGGATGCAGTGCCGCTCGGAACGGTCCTGACGGTCGACAGCGGTGCCTTGCCGGCCGAGCGAGTCCTCGAGGGCGATGCGGGTGGCCCTGTCGCCCGACTCGGTGAGTCGCTCGGTCTGCGTGGCGTGGTGATGTGCCCAGTGGTTCGGTACACGGATCCGAGAGATGTGCTGGCTGAGGCCTCGCAGGCGATCGCAGCGCATCGGAGCGGCGCATGCCTGCGCGTCTCCGTCGCCACAGATTCGCCGGAGGGCCTGCCGCATCACGGACAGATCAGCGGGCTACTCCGAGCCCTTCACCTGGAACCGGAAGAGGTCGACCTGCTCATAGACGCCGGGCCGGTGGACTCCAGCATGACAAGAGACCGATCGGCTGATCGCGCGCTGGCCGCCCTCAAAGCGCTGTCTGCCTGGTGCTGGCGGAGTGAGTGTGTCGCTGCTGGGGCGTTCCCCGTCAATTTGTCGGGCTTCCCGAGGGGGCAGGCGACGCCCGTAGCCAGGCGGGATGCGCAGCTCTGGGGGCGAGTCCTGCGCGGATGCCACGGAAGATCCCCGGATTTCGGAGACTTCGGAGTGACGCACCCTCGGATGCCGGTGAAGTCCCGTGGGACGCCGGATCCCAACATGCGCTACACGACACCGAACGACTGGCAGGTGTTCGTCTATCCGCGAGTCCGCGCCGGCAATGACGACTTCTTCACGCTGAGCGCCGATCTGGTCGACTCCTCGTACTGGCCCGTGACAGGGGCGCGAACATCGTGGGGCGATGCGCGGCTCAAGGAGTGTGCGACCCGGCAGAGGTCCAAGGCGGGCGGCGGCACGGAGTGGCGGGCATGGGCAACGTCGCATCACCTGGCAGTGGTCACGTCCAATCTCACCACGCGAGGCCTCCCGTAGTGAGCGCCGAGCGGTCAGGCGGGCCATCAGGCAACCGCACGCACCGCACGGAGGCTGGGGGCCCTGACCTGCGCGAAAGCCCTCCCCGGGGGGAGGGTTTGGGGTGGCTGGTGGAGAGTGCCCCCGGCAGGACTCGAACCTGCGGCCAAGTGCTTAGAAGGCACCTGCTCTATCCACTGAGCTACGGGGGCCGGAAGGTGGCCGTGGTGGCCTGGAGCCCCGGGGTGGGGGTGGGACTGTCGTCCGGACCGGGTCAAGGATAGGGCTCCGGCCGCCTTGTCCCGGTTGCTTCACCCGCGTGCCACGATGTGGAGGTTCGGTGAAGCGGTCCCGATAATCGCAGGCAGGTGCGATTCTCGCACCGCTTTTGCGCCGCGGCGCCCCTGGTGTTGTGCACTCGTTATGCCTGCGCCCCACTCGTCCGCTGTGTCCAAAAGGTCCCACTGGAGTCGCGGTCGGCGCGCAGGGGGCGTATAAGCTTCAAAAATGGTCCCAAATTGGGCATTCTTCGCATGTGGTGACCTTGGATGTTCGGCCTCAGCTGCTCGATGCCCTGTCCGCCCTGCGCGACCGGGTCGCGTCCGTGCGTCTGCCGCTGCCCCTGCCCGGCGCCCCGCGCGCCCGCCAGACCAGAGCCGAGCTGCTCGCGCAGCTCGACGACTACCTCGTACCCCGGCTGAAGGCGCCCGAGGCGCCACTGCTCGCCGTCGTCGGCGGGTCCACCGGGGCCGGTAAGTCCACTCTCGTCAACTCCCTCGTGGGGCGCCAAGTGAGTGAAGCCGGCGTCCTGCGGCCCACGACACGCACCCCCGTGCTCGTCTGCCATCCGGATGACCATCACTGGTTCGCCGGAATGCGGGTGCTCCCCGACCTGATGCGGGTCTGGGCCCCGCCCGGCGAGGACGACCCGCTCCCCGCCCCCCACCGCGGCTCCCCCCGCGCGTTCGGGAACACCGCCGCCACCCGCGAGCTGCGGATCGAGACCGTCGCCGGCCTGCCGCGCGGGCTCGCCATCCTCGACGCCCCCGACATCGACTCCCTCGTCGTCGAGAACCGGACACTCGCCGCCGAGCTCATCTGCGCCGCCGACGTCTGGGTCATGGTCACCACCGCCTCCCGGTACGCCGACGCCGTGCCCTGGCACCTGCTGCGCACCGCCAAGCAGTACAAGGCCACCCTGATCATCGTCCTCGACCGGGTCCCGCACCAGGTGCTCGCCGAGGTCTCGCGGCAGTACGGGGCCCTGCTCACGCGGGCCGGGCTGGGCGACGTACCGCGGTTCACGGTGCCGGAGCTGCCCGAATCGGCCGGCGGGGGCGGGCTGCTGCCCGCCAGCGCCGTCGCCCCGCTCTTCGCGTGGCTCGCCCACCACGCGCAGGACCCCGCCGCCCGCCAGTACGCCGTCGGGCGCACCGCGCTCGGCGCGCTGGACTCCCTCGGGCGCCGGATGCCGGAGCTGGCATCCGCCGTCGCCGCCCAGTACGCCGCCTCCGTACGGCTGACCTCCGCGGTGGAGGACGCGTACCGCAGGGAGGGCAAGCGGGTCCGCAACCGGCTCGACCAGGGCGCCGTACTGGCCGGGGACGCGCTGACCCGGTGGCGCGGCTACCCCCTCGACACCAGCGCCGACGAACTGCTCGACTCGCTCGCCGAGTCGCTCGCCGCACTGCTCCAGTGCGCGGTGGCCGCCGCCGACGAGCGGATCGCCCAGGCCTGGCGGCGCGAGCCGGCCGCCGGGGCGGTGCAGCTGCCCGGGCCCGACCGGGAGGCGGCGGAACGTATCGGCCTGGCCGTACGGCGCTGGCGGCGCGTACTGGAGGAACTCGCCGAGGACGAGGTCGCCCGGCTCGACAAGCAGCCCGCGCCCGCCCCCGACGGGGTCACCGCCCTGCTCGCCGCCGCCCTCCTCGGTGGCAAACGGGCCCGGCCCGCCGGGGAGAAGCTCGCCGAGCGGATCGGCGTACAGGCCGCCGTACGGCTGCGCGACCGGGGCGGCGAACTGGTCGCGCAGCACCTGGAGCACGTGCTGCGCGCCGAACGCGACCGCCGGCTGGCCCCGCTGGAGGCGCTCGAGGTGACGCCGGAACCGCAGGCCGAGCTGATCGCCGCGCTGTCCCTACTGCAGAAGGAGAGGTGACGCGGTGACCGCTTTGACCGACCGCACCGACGACCGCTGGGACGACGGATTCATCGCACGCTCGCGCCGCGTCGGCGGGACCGACGTGGACATCGACATCGACATGGACATCGACGACGGGGACGAGGGCGACGACGCGCTCGTCCGTGCCGTCTCCGGCGCCGGCAGCGACGGGGGCAAGGCGCCCTCGCCGCCGCTCAGCCCCGAGGGACAGGCGCTGCGCACGCGCCTCGAGGCGCTGCGCCAGCTGGTCGGGCTCTCGCGGACCCGGCTCGACGGAAAGACCCTCGCCGAGGCCGGCCGGGTGCTCGACGAGGCGGCCGCGCGGCGCGGGCTGTCGCTGCAGCACACGGTCGTCGCGATCGCCGGAGCCACCGGAAGCGGCAAGTCCACGCTCTTCAATTCACTCGCCGGAGTGCAGATTTCGGAGACGGGGCTGCGCAGGCCGACGACCGCCGCGCCCATCGCGTGCAGCTGGTCGGACGGCGCGGCCGGGCTGCTCGACCGCCTCGAGATCCCGGGCAGGCTGCGCCGCCGGCCGCGCGAGACCTCGGAGACCGGGGCGCTGCGCGGGATGGTCCTCGTGGACCTGCCGGACCTGGACTCCGCGGTCGGCGCCCACCGCGAGCACGTGGACCGGGTCCTCGCCCTGGTCGACGCGGTGGTGTGGGTGGTCGACCCGGAGAAGTACGCCGACGCGGTGCTGCACGAGCGGTACCTGCGCCCGCTCGCGGGGCACGCCGAGGTGACGTTCGTCGTGCTGAACCAGGTGGACCGGCTGCCCGGCGAGTCGGCGGACCTCGTACTGGACGACCTGCGGCGGCTGCTGGACGACGACGGGATCGCCCTCGGCGAGCACGACGAGCCCGGCGCCACCGTCCTCGGGCTGTCGGCGCTGACCGGCGAGGGAGTAGGGGAACTGCGCGACCTCCTCGCACAGTTCACCCAGGAGAAGGGCGCTGCGACCCGGCGGATCTCCGCCGATGTCGACCGGGCCGCCATGCGCCTGCGCCCGCTGTACGTGGCCGACGGCCATCCGGGGCCGGAGATCGGGGAGGTGGCGCGCGCCGAGTTCGAGGACCGGCTCGCGGAGGCGGTCGGGGCGTACGCGGCCGGGCTGGCCGCCGAGCGGGCCTGGCGGCGCAATGCCGGCAAGGCGTGCGGCACCCCGTGGCTGCGGCTGTGGCGGTGGTTCGAGAGCCGGCGCGCCCCGCGCACGCTGGCCGGCCTGGCTGCGCTGGCGGTGATCGGCGGCCGGGGGCCCGCGACCGCGCAGACGCCGGTCGAGGAGGAGGTGACCGCGCGCCAGCGGGTGGAACAGGCCGTACGGACGGTCGCCGACGCGGCGGCCGACGGGCTGCCCGACGCCTGGGCGCAGGCGGTACGGGAGACCGCGGTGCGCGGCGCCGAACAGCTCCCGGAGTCGCTGGACGAGATCGCGGTGACGCTGGGGTCGGCGGTGACGGTGCCGAGTGCCAAGCCGCCGCGGCCGGCGTGGTGGCCCGCGGCGGTTCTGGCGCAGGCGGCGATGACGCTGCTGCAGATCTACGGCGGGCTGTGGCTGGTCGGGCAGATCGCCGGGGTCCTGGAGCCGCGCCTGATGCCGCCGGTTCTGCTGATGGTGGCGGGCATTGTCGGCGGACCGCTGGTGGAGTGGACCTGCTCGATCGCCGCCCGGGGCCCGGCGCGGCGGTACGGGCAGGACGCGGAGCGGCGGCTGCGGCAGGCGGCGGCCGGCTGCGGGCGGGCCCGGGTGCTGGAGCCGGTGGCGGCGGAGCTGCTGCGCTACCGGGAGGTGCGCGAGCAGTACGCGACGGTGGCCGCAGGGGGGACGAAGTTGTCCACAACCCGCCAGTAGTCCACAGGCCGGAGCCGGAATCGGGGAGCCGGGCCAGCATGGGTCGTACCTCGTGCGGACGGTCCGTGCGGGTCGTGCGGAGGGTCCGTGCGGGTCGTGCGGAAGGTCCGTGCAGGTCGGGCGGATGGTCCGTGCGGGCACGGACGCGGGGGAGGGCTGCCGGGATGAACGACACCACGGTGACGCTGATCGGCCATGTGGCCACGCAGATCGACTACAAGGAGACGGTGAACGGGCCGTCGGCGCGGTTCCGGTTCGCGGTGACGCCGCGGTACTTCGACCGGCGCAGGGACGCCTGGACGGACGGGACGACCAGCTTCTACACCGTGTGGGCGCGGCGCGCGCTCGCGGTGAACCTGGCCGGTTCCGTCGCGGTGGGCGAGCCGCTGGTGGTGCACGGGCGGCTCCGCGTACGAGAGGATCCGCCCGACGGTGAGGGCAACCGGTGGTTCTCGGCGGAGATCGACGCGACCGCCGTCGGCCACGACCTCAACCGGGGGACGGCGGCATTCCGGCGGGTCGTCAAGGCGGACCCCCCACTGATGGCCACTCAGAAGGCGGCGGTGGTCTGAGTGTTCGAGACGGTTAGGATTCCCCGGTACTCACGGGCACCTGGGTCATTGGCCCGAAGGGGAAGACTGTGTCGATTGCCGTTCCCGCATCCTCCGCTCCTGATTCCGTTCCTTCTTCGCTGCCTGCTGCGGCTGCGGCTGCGGCTGCCGTCGCTTCCGCGAGACCTGCCACTCCTGTTGCGGCGGTGGCGGCCGTACGGGCTTCCGCGCGGCGGCCGTTGGCCATGGCACTGCTGGCTGCGGCCCTGGCCGCCGCCCCGGCCGCGCGGGCGGCCGCCGACTCCGGGACTCCTGCGCCCCGGACGCCGGAGGGCGCGAGCGCCGTGCTGGACGGGTTGAAGACGTACGGGCAGGCGGTCCTGCGCGCGAAGGACGGGTCGGTCCGGCAGATTCCGGCCGGGCTGTACGAAATGCGGGTCGACGGCGGCGGGATGCTCCAGACCTACGGCGTCGGCGTGGCGGGCAACGCCCAGCCGCAGGCCCGGTACACGGAGAGCGGCTGGAACGGCACCCTGCTCGCGGGGAACGGGGAGGCGGGCCGGATCCGCTGGGTCCTCGAGCACTCCTTCCCGCAGCTGAACGATCTCGCCGGACTGGCCAAGGCGGCCGGGGCCGGGGCCCTGACCGCGGAGAGCGCGGCGGCCGGTACCCAGGTCGCGATCTGGAGGCTCGCGGACGGGGCGCAGGTGGAGGCCGCCGACCCGGCGGCGGAGAAGCTGGCCGACTACCTCCAGCGGTCGGCGGGCAAGCTCCCGGAGCCGCCGGCCTCGCTGGGGCTGGACCCGGAGAGCGTGTCGGGGCCCGTGGGCACCCGCCTCGGGCCGGTGACCGTGCGGACCGGGGCGCAGAGCGTGACGGTCACCCCGGACGCGGCGGCCCTGGAGATGGGGGTGCGGGTGGTGGACGCCGAGGGGCGACCGATCACCACCGCTGCCAACGGGAGCAAGCTGTACTTCGAGGTCCCGGCGGGCACCCCGGACGGCGCGGCCTCGGTCACCGTCCAGGGCTCCACGAAGGTGCCGGTCGGGCGGGTCTTCACCAGCGGGGTGCCGGCGCAGGCGCAGATCGTGGCCGGTTCCAGCGAGTCCGCGGCGGCGGCCACGGCGAACGCGGTCTGGCCGCAGCCCGTCGTGGCCGAGGGCGGCACGACCGGCGACGGGCCCGCCGTGACACAGGCATCCGCCGCGGCTGCGGCGGCGGTCTCGTCGGAGTCCACCCCGGACGAGGAGCGGCTCGCCACCAGCGGCAGCTCCGCCGCGACCCCGGTCATCGCCTCGCTGGCGGTGGGCCTGGTGGTTCTGGGCGGCCTGGTGGTCCTCCTGCTCCGCAAGCGCCCCCAGGACGAGGAGGACCAGGCGTAGGACGCCGCGCCCGGATGCCCGTGGGAACGGGTCTCAGGGGCAGCTGCATGGTGCCGATGACGTCCGTCGGGCGACCGGGTGCCCCGGGGAGCGGCATGGTGCCCGTCGAATCGGTCCGGCGCGCGGAGTGTGGGTGCTCGGGGAGGGCCGGTTGGCGCAGGGGTTGGTTCCAGGAGCGGCGGTGCGGGTAAGCGCAGGCAATGGCTGATCAGGAGCTGACCTGGCGGGGCGCCGCCGCGCGATGGGACCGGATGCTGTTCGACGGGGTGGCCCGCCGGCACTGGCCCGCGGCCGACCGGGTGCTGCCGAGACTCGGACGGGCCGCGAACCACGGTGTGCTGTGGGGCGGGGCAGCCGCGGCGATCGCGGTCCTCGGCTCGGCCAGGGCCCGTAAGGCGGCGCTGCGCGCAGCCGCCTCGCTGGCGCTGGCCTCGGCAACCGTCAACACCGTCGGCAAATGGTCCGTACGCCGGCCCCGGCCGCTGCTGGAGGGGGTGCCCGAGGTGCGGCAGCTGTTGACGCAGCCGACGACCACCTCGTTCCCGTCCGGCCACTCGGCGTCCGCGTTCGCGTTCACCACCGGGCTCGCGCTGGAGGCGCCCGGCTGGGGCGCCGTGCTGGCCCCCGTGGCCGTGTCGGTGGCGTTCTCCCGCGTGTACACGGGGGTCCATTACCCGTCCGACGTGGTCGCGGGGGCGGCGCTGGGCGTGGCCGCGGGCCTGGCCGTACGCCGCCTCGCGCGCGGCGTCGAAGAGGCGCGGGTCGTGCCGGGCGACGAGCGGGAGGCCGCCGAGGCGCCCGCGCTGCCGGACGGGGCCGGGCTCACGGTGGTGGTCAACACCGGGTCGGGCACGGCCGCCGACGCGGGGCTCGACGTGCTGCGCACCCGGCTGCCCAAGGCCGAGGTGGTCGAGTGCGAGGGCCCGGAGCTGTCCGCGGAACTGGCGGCGGCAGCCGCCCGGGCCGCCGTGCTCGGGGTGTGCGGCGGCGACGGCACGATCAACGCGGCCGCCACCGCCGCGCTGCGGGCCGGCGTCCCGCTCGCCGTGTTCCCCGGCGG
Source organism: Streptomyces sp. NPDC031132 (assembly GCF_055570595.1). NCBI lineage: Bacteria > Bacillati > Actinomycetota > Actinomycetes > Kitasatosporales > Streptomycetaceae > Streptomyces > Streptomyces sp. NPDC031132. The sequence goes on along the minus strand of NZ_JBVIGX010000018.1, from coordinate 115,110 downwards.
CACGCTCAACCACTTCGCGCTGGACCTCGGCCTCGCCGGAGCCGAGGACACCTGCCGCGCGCTCGCCGCCGGCCAGGCGGTCCGCGTCGCGGTGGGCCGCTTCACCCCGGGCCCCGACCCCGACGACGGCCGCTCCGGGTACTTCCTGAACACCTTCAGCATCGGCGCGTACCCGGAGCTGCTGCGGCACCGCCTGCACTGGGCGCCGCGGATCGGCGGCGGGCCCGCCGCGCTCCTGGCCGCCTGGAAGGTGCTGCGTGCGGAGCGCCCCGTACGGCTCCGGCTGGCGGGGCGGCCCCGGAAGGTATGGCTGCTCTTCGCGGGCAACGGCACCTACCACGGCACCGGCCCCACCCCCCGTCGCCGCGACGGTCTCGGCGAGGGCCTGCTCGACGTCCGCCTCGTGCACGGCGGCGGCCGCCCCGGCCCGCGCCTGTTCGCCGCCGCGCTCACGGGCCCGCTGAGCCGTTCCCCCGTCCACACGGCCACCCGCCTGCGCAGCCTGCGCGTCGCGGAGATCCCCGCCGGCACCCCGCTCGCGTACGACGGGGAGTACGCCCACGCCCCCTCCGCACTCGTCCTCGACACCCTCCCGAACGCCCTGACGGTCTACCGCCCCCGCTGAACGGTCCCCTCCCCGCCCCTCCCCGCCCCTCCCCGCCCCTCCCCGCCCCTCCCCGCCCCTCCCCGCCCCTCCCCGCGACCCGCGCGCCCGCCCAGGCTCGGCGTCGTGTCGACGATCTACGTGCTCGACGGCCGCCGGATCGGGGGGCGCGAGGACTTCCGGGTGGTGCTGGGCGAAGCCGTCAACGGGGCCGGGGGGTATTTCGGGCGGAACCTGGACTCCCTCGACGACTGCCTCCGGGGAGGCTTCGGAACCCCCGACGACGGCGACTTCGTGATCGAGTGGCGCGACCACGAGGCGTCCCGGCGGGCGCTCGGGCACACCGAGACCGCGCGCCACTTCGAAGGGGTGCTCACGCGCTGTCACCCGACGAACCGCGAGCGCGTCGCCGACGAGCTGGCCCGGGCGCGCGCCAGCCGAGGCCCCACGCTGTTCGACTTCCTGACGGAGATCTTCGAGGGGCAGGTCCCGGGCGCCCTCCGCCTCCGCTGACCTGCCCGAAGACCCTCCGCGGCGCCGCCCCCGCCGGGCTCCCCGGGACCATACGGGTTTCCCCCGGGGGATGGACGTACGGCAAGATGGGGTGTTACTGGCCAACGGATCACGGAAAACCGCCCCCCACCTGCGGCGGAGCCGCTAGCGGGGGGCCGTCTCATGCCGCCTGGGCCGTCTCTGGGCCGTAATCGTTATGGATGCATGCGTCGACGCCGGCCATGGACCAGAATGGCCCCGTGGAAATCGCGCGCCTAGTACTCGACTTCGTCAAGGTCCTTGTCTGGCCAGCTGTGGTGGCTGGGATTGCCTGGGGCTTCAGGGGGCAAGTAGGGCGCCTCTTGGACCGAATGCGCACTTTGAGTGGACTGGGCTTTGATGCGGCGTTCTCGGCCGATATCGACCAAGCCAGTCTTGACGCCGAGCGCGCTGTCGCGGAGCCGCCCGCCGGTAGCGTCCAGGCTGAGCCCGACGAGTCGGAAACCCCGAGCGCTCTGGGGCGACCTGCAAGCACGGTGGGTACGGATGTTCTGATCGCTGCTCTTCAGAATCCCGCCGCTGGCATGGTTGCTGCGTGGGCGCCGATTGAGTCCATCCTGCGTGAGCTCGCCCCAGAACAGCCAGATCACCGATATGTCGGAGTGGGGCATGTTATCGACGCGTTGCCTGATATTCCCGCAGACATTCGCAGCTCGTTGCACAGGCTTCGTCAACTTCGCAACGCAGTGGCGCATGGCGTGGGCCCGGCTCCTAGGCCGAGCGCGGCAGCCAATTATGTTGAGAGTTGCCGGGCAATGCTGAGGTGGCTTCAGTCCTATCGGCGAGGGCACCAGTGATCCTTCTCAACCGCCGTCTCGGAGTCTCAGCACGGCATTAACTGCATTCCGCGTCCGCCCCTCACTACTCGGCATCAGGTGCGTGTAGACCTTGAGCGTGAAACCCGGGTCGCTGTGGCCGAGGTACGTGCTCAGCGCTTTGACGTTCTCGCCAGCGTCCAGGAGAACCGACGCGTAGAAGTGCCTCAGAGCGTGCATCCCGTGTTCGCGGGCTGATGCGTACCGCTTGCCCTTCTCCGGCAGGGGGATGATGCCTGCGGCTACGAGCGCAGGTTTCCACGCCTGGTCGTTGAAGGCGCTGCGCCAGACTGCGTTATTCGCCGAACTGGTGAACATCAGCTCCTTGGTCAGCGGGGCACCGTCCGGCGTCAGCCACGGCAGCGTGACCTTGACCGGCGGGAAGCAGCGCATGTGCTCCGTAAGTGCCGCCGCGACCGCGTCCGGGAGGGGAACGTCACGAACCTTGCCCCGCTTCGGTGGAGCGAAGACGAGAGTCCCGTGCACGCGCTTCACCTGGAAGCCGACGTGTACCCATCCTGTGTGGAAGCCGACTTCGTCAACGGGCAAGCCGAAGATCTCACCCTGCCGGAGCCCGCACCCTCCACCGAGGTTGACCATGGCCTGGTACCGCGTGGGCAGCCCGTCCCGGACGCCGAGCAACTGCTCGACCGTCCAGGGCTTCACGCGCGTCGGTACGGGCTGCGGCGCCTTAACGGATGTGGCGCGGCAGGGGTTCTGCCGAAGGATGCCATCGTCCACGGCCGCGTTCAGCACCGACGACGTGTTCTCGAAGATGGCCCGCCGGTAGCTCGCCGCGAGTCCCGTCGCCGCCAGCTCGCCGAGCCAGTCGCGAATGTGGGCGGGCTGGAAGGACCCGAGGGGGCGGGAGCCGAGGTGCGGGTATGCGTGCAGCCGGAGCCGCGACTCGACCGCTGTCCGGCTGACGTCGTCCGTTGTCAGCTTGGACACCCACTTCTCGGCGAACTGCTGGAAAGTCGTTCGCCCGGCGCGAGGGTCGACGTACTGTCCACGCGCCATGTCCGCTTCCACCTGGGCTAGCCACTGGTCCGCAAGGCGCTTCTGCCGGTCGGGAAAGGACTTGGACTTCTCGGTGCCGTCAGGGCCGAGGTAGCGGGCGCGGTACCGGAGCCCGGTGCCGTAACGGTCGGTCTTGACGCGTACGGGCTTGCCGCCGGCGTCCGTCTCGGTCTTGAACCAGCGGTCTTGGATATGGCCTGCCACGTGAGGGCCTCTCTGGGGAAGCGCCGAGGGCGGGCCCAGGTAGGCCCGCCCTCGGCGGTGATGTGGTTGGTCAGGCGGCTTGGCTGATGTCCTTGCGCTTCTGCTCGGCGATCCAGTCGTAGAGGTCGGCGGGGTCGTAGCGGGTGTGCTTGCCGACGCGGAATCCGGGCGGGCCGGTCCGCTTCTTGCGCCACTGGTAGAGGGTCTCCACCGGTACGTCGAGGAGTTCGGCGACGTCGTCGGGGGTGAGGTAGCGGTCGGGGAGTCCGCCGCGCAGGATGGCGCGGGGGTCGCTTTGGGCGGGCATTGCTCCTCCTGCGGAGGTGGCTGTGCAGGGCTGTTGAGCCGTTGCCGGAGAGGCGGTAGGGCTCTGTGTGTGTTCGAGGCTCGGATTTCTGCGTCACCACGTCGTCTGTGTCATTTGCCTGTCTGACCTGCGGTTTTCGATGACGCGTGGCGTGGTCGTGCGTCACCGGCCTGTGTCACCCGTGTCATCCGGTGACGCAGGCCGGTGACGTGGGTGACGCGTGATGACGCAGCCGTTGGCCGTCTGCGTCACCGGTGGAGCCGCAGGTCACGGGCCGTATGGAGTCCGGTGGTGACACGGGTGACGCAGCTTCTCTTTTCTTAGGAAAAGACGAGGGGCGTCTGTTGCAGTGCGGTGCGTCTTAGAACGTGAAGAGGGAGCCGCTGCGCGGCACGTCCGTGCAGCGGCGGCAAGCCGCCGGACAAGCAAGAGGAGCACGCCTCTGCGCGGCACGTCCGTGCAGCGGCGGCAAGCCGCCGGACAAGCAAGAGGAGCACGCCTCTGCGCGGCGGCGGGTGCTCCTCTTGCTTGAACGTGCGTTGTCGCGGCGACGCTGGTTAGAACATCCGATCCGCATGGTCTGCCGGCGCGGAGGCCGGGTGGGTCATCTCGATGTAGCGGGCGGTTTTGGTGCGGCCCCAGTCGACGAGGACGCCGCGGGCGGCGAGGGTCGGCTGAAGCCGCTTGAGACGGTCGGAGAAGACCTTGCCGGTGGTGGGCCACCCTTTGGGTAGGGCGCGGAAGTCGTCTCCGGTGTAGAGCTGGGTGAGGGCGTGGAGCCACTCGGTCGAGGTCATCCGGACTTCCTCGCCCCCCTCGAGGCCGGCGGCGTGCTTGAGGACGGTCTGTGCGAGGAGGTCACCCTCGATGACGTCGTCGTTGAGATCATCGAGGCTGGCCCGGTAGGCGTTCAACGCGCCGAGCCCGTTGGCTGCGTCGAGCTGTGCGCAGAGGTGGGCGAAGTCGGCCATGCGCAGATCGGTGGGGATGTCGGCCTCGGTGGCCCGCACCTTCACGGTGAGGTCCAGCAGTGAGCCGAGGATGACGGGCAGCACCTGCGCGTACTCCGCCCACAACTCCGCTTCCGTCCGGCGCACCCGGGGCCGTTCCAGGCGCAGGGGCAGGAGACGTTCGGCTAGGTCGGGGCGGATCACCCCCACGTCGATGCCGGTCAGCAGCAGCGGGCGGCGGTAGCGGGAGCGGACCACGTCGCCGTCAGTGAACAGAGCGCGCTTGATGCTCTCGGCGCCGGTGACGATGCAGCACATCAGGTCCGACAGGTCCGGGGGCAGGTGGGAAAGGTTGTCCAGGGCGGTGACCCATCCGGCCGCGACGGCCGTGATCAGGTTCTCCTCGTCCTTCGGCGCCCGGCGCAGGTCACCGCTCATGCCCTCGATGATCCGCACCAGCATCCGCCCGCCGGTCGACTTCCCGGCGCCCTGCGGGCCGGTGAGGAACGGCGCGGGGACCGGCACGGACGGCGCCAGGCAGCCAATCAGCCACGCGATAGCCAGACACTCGCTCTCGGCGTTGGCGAAGTTGCACAGCCGCAGCAGCAGGTCGATGCCCTTGCCATCGGTGTCCTTCTCGGGGAGGGGGAGTTCGCCGGTGAGCTGTGTGCGCCGCCAGCACACCTCCCGCGGGTCGGGGGTGAGGATGTCCCAGCCGGTGGGGTGGATACGGACGGACCGGCCGTCGTCGCGGCCCAGGTCGAGCCAGGTCGCGCCGTCGAATCCCGGGGCCACACGGATGTGGGTGGCCTGTACGTCCTGGCTGAGCGCGAGTGCTTCGATCAAGTCCAACGCCTCCTTGAGCGCGGTCCCGTTGAACACGCCGTGGCCGTCGTTGAAGAGGCCGACCATGAGTTCCTGTCGGTGGCTGCCGGTCGTGCCCTGGGAGCGGATCGGGCGGGCGACGGGGTGGCCGTTCTTCTGCGCGTACACGGTCCCTTCGGTGGTGCGGAAGTACCGAAAGTGGGCCTGCGCGTAGTCGGTGATGATCTCGCGGGCCGGAGTCTTCTCGTCCTCAGCCATGGCTACATCCCCAGCTTCATGCGGGCGTTGGACCAGGCGTCCTCGCAGTTCCGCGTCGACTCGCCCTTGGCTTGAGCCGCGATGAACAGCTGGCCGATGTGGGCCTCGGTGAGGCAGTCGCACCGGCCGTGGGCGGATAGCACCGCGAGGAAGATTCGGTACACGGTCTTGTGGATGCTGTCGGGTGCCTCGGTGATGCGCTGCTCCGCCATGGCGATGCCGCGTTCGAGGTAGGCGGGTGAACGGTGGGGACACTCTCCGCGCCCGGCTGACGCAGGCAGGGTGACAGTGCACGGTGCAGGCTGGACCGTGGTGGGCTCCTTCACGGCGAGCGCGCGCACGGCGTCGGGCAGGGCTTGGATCGTGCCGGAGCCGGGACCACGCCACCGCGCGTAGGCCATCGTGGACTTCAGGTCGACCCCTTCTCGGACGCCGTTGACCGAGCGCATGGTGCCCCTGTAGATCCAGTGCTCTCCTCGGGTGGTCGCCACGGTCTTGGTCGTGGGGAGGTTCTGGAGGGCCCATGCGACCGCTTCGGCGTTGTCGAGGTCTACGACGGTGAGTCCGGCGCCGCCAGGGTGGTAAGCAACGGCCCTAGCCTGCCTCCAAGCTCCCGCCCATGCGGAGGAGGTGAGAACGGCCGGATCGGTCGTGGCGGCGGCCCAGGCGTGGCAGGGGGCGGGGCACTGGCAGGGGCCGGCGGCGAGCATGTGCGGGCGGCCGCCGCACGCCGAGCCGGTACAGGCGGGGCAGTTCCCGAACGGCTGCTTGCCCTCCCGTAGCGGCATCACGGGCAGGCCCAGTTCGGCTAGCCAGAGCCCGGTTCGGAGGTGCGCGGGTAAGGCCGGGCGAGCGGGGTCTCGTGGGAAGTCGGTCGGGTGGGTCATGCTGGTCTCTCCAGTTCTTGAGTGTTCTGGACGAGAGCGGCCCCAGTCATTGGCGTGAGTGGGGGCCGCTCTCGGCATGTCCGACGGGTGAAGTGGAATCCCTGACGTAGGTGAGACAGGGAGGCTTGGGCACCCCCTGATGGGATGCGCGTGCAGGGGGTTTCGGGGGTCTGACCTGCGGCGCCTCCCTGCCTCCCTGGTGGATCATTCATGCAGGTCAGGCCCAGGGAGGCGGGCCAGGGAGACGGTCAGGGAGTTCTCCCTGCCTCCCTGACCATGCGGGGGTCGGGGCCCTCTACTCGGCGGCAGAAGCGGAACCGTTGTCGGGGCGGTTGGCGAGGGCGCGGGAGATGCGTTCGCGGCCGATGACCATGCGGCCGTCGGACTTGTACGGCTCGGCGCCGGTGCCGTCGAGGACGCGCTTGAGGTCGATGAACGACCACCGCCCGTACGCCTTGCCGTTGAGCGCGGCGAGCCGCTTGAGCACTTCCTGGGTGAGGACACGCGGCTCGGTGCCGAGGACGGTGAGGATGTCCTCGAGCGGGTCGCGCTCCTCCTGCGGCTCGGTGGCGTGGGCTGTGGTGACCCCGTCGCGCAGGGCCTTGGCCCGGTCGGCGATCAGGGCAGCAGCGTCGGTGTCGATGTAGTGCGTCCGCACCGTGATGGACGCCTGCCCGGCCGGGATGGTGATGCCGTCAGACGCGACGACCACGGTCCCCTTGTCGAGGCCCTGGCGGAGCAGGTGCGGAGCGGCGCCCCCGTCAACGGCCTTGTCTCCCAGGGCCATACGGGCCTGCGATTCGGTGCCGAGGGCGAGGGAGATGCGGGTGTGGGCGCCTTCGCGGACGAGCTTGGGCAGGTTCTGGTCGGTGGGGTCCTGGGTGCCCTCCCACAGCAGCACGTTGACGGCGCGGCCTTGGTTGTGGATCTTTCGTGCGGCCATGAAGTAGCGGGAGGTGGCCTTCGACCCGCCGTACGGGCGCTTGTCGTCGCCGACGGCCGGGCACATGAACGCCACCTGCGCTTCGTCCACGATGCCGACCAGCGGCGGGAAGACGGTTCCGGGCGGGGCCTGGATACGGCGTTCCATCTCCGCGACCAGCCCTTCGACCATTTCCGTCGCCTCGATGACGTGGTCGTCGGTCGGCCCCTGGATCAACGTGGTCGCCAGGCCGTCGAACATGGCCCAGTCACCCACGCCCTTGAGGTCGGCCACCCGAAACTCGACCGTCTTGTCGAGGGCCAGCCACAGGGCCAGCGCACGCAGGGCCGCGGTCTTGCCCTGGTTGGACAGTCCGGTGATCAGCAGCATGCGCTGATACAGACTGATGAGAGCGCCATCGCCCCGCAGATCCTGACCCCACGGGGCTTGCCCGGTCCGGTAGTTCGCGGTCATAGTCTCGTCGGTGACCAGCGGGGACGGGCCGATCGGCTCGTCGAGGGCGCCGGAATCGGCGATCCACAGCCGGACCGTGCGGGCGGCGGTCGGCAGGGTGATGAACACCTCGTGTTCGTGGCGGGCGAGGTTCTCGGCGAGCTTCCTGCGGCGGCCCTGCACCTCGGCGGTGGAGACGCCGGAAGGCAGGGTGACGTCGACTTCCACGCCGCATCCGGCGATGCGGATTGGGCCGAGCATCGCGGCGCCGGCGTCCCCCATCTCCTTGATGGCGTTGCGCAGGGGAGCAACGCCGAGGTCGCGCAGGGCGGTGACGACGATCGAGGGGGTGATCGGGGCTCCCGCGTCGTCCCGCTGCTGCGCGGGCAGGGCCCAGGCGGGGGCGGTCTGCCGCTGCCGACCGACCTGCCACAGGGCGAGTAAGGCCAGCCACGGGCCGGCCGTGACCAGCGGGCCCCAGACGACGGTGCCGATGTAGACGATCCAGCTGATCGCCTCGATCACCGCGCTGATCGGGGCGATCACGTCGGTGATGTCCTTGTTGGCTATGGCCAGCACGATCCCGAGCAACAGCAGACCGCCCACGGTGAGGCCGGTCCCGTACAGGGCGCTCTTGACCATGTCCTGCGGGGCCTTCAGGAGGTCCATACGCCGGTGATGGCGGGCGGCCCGGTAGCGAGAGAGTCGGTCCTCCCATTCCTTGGCCTCTTCGAACTGCCCGGCAGCCTCGGCAGCCCGGAGCATCCGCTCGTATCGGGAGGCGGTCCGGCCGTCCCAGGTTCGCTTGGCGACGATCCTCGTTCCACCTGCCACGTAAAGGCCGTGCCGGGCCACCAGCCGCGCTGCAGCCCGCGTGCGCTCGTCAGTCACGGCCGTACGCAGGGCGCGCCCGGTGCGCCGCCACACCCGCACGGGGCGTACGACGTCCGGCGCGGCCGGCACGGCGGCGGGATCGGTGTAGATGCCGGTCTGAGGGCCTTTGAAGAGGGGGACGACGTTGTCGGTCATGCTGAGCACTCCTGCTCTCGCTGACTAGCGGGTGGGTAGGGCCCGGGGCGGCCGCGCATTCTTTGGCGAGAGGGGCGGCCGCCCCGGGGCACAGCTACTTGCGGTTCTTGGCCTTCGCGGCGGCCTTGCGGGCGGCCTTCTCGGCCGCGGCGGCCTCGAGGGCCTGGCGCGCTTCGCGTTCGCGGGCGCCGTCGATGATCCGCTCGACCTTGCGTTCCAGGTCGCCCTGGTAGACGTTCTCGCCGGCGATGCCGCGCTTGGCCATCCGGCCGATGTACCAGCCGAGCTTGGCGGTCTCAGCAGCGGTGAACTTCGGGTCTTTCGCCATCACGGGTCTCCTTCCGGAGTCCGGGCTGTCCGGCTCCCCTCACCACCCGCCACGGGGCGGGTGGATCGGGCAGCTGTCAGCTAACGGATCTTCCGGGCGAGCCATTCGAGGCGCTTCGCCTCGCGTTCATCGGCGTCAACCTGGCGGTTCAGCCGCTGTGCCTCCCGCGAGGAGAGAGCCGTGATCCCGTAGTTGTTGCGCAGTGCGCGCATGCCGGTCTCCAGCGCCCTGGCCCGGGCGTACTGGACTGCGTGGACCAGCTCGTGCACGAGAGTGATGGCCGTCTCGCGGCGATGTGTCCCGCAGGCCGTGGCGTTGATGCCAATCAGGACCCCGTTCGGGCCGAGCGTCGTGCAGCCGAACACGGCGTCGTCGTAGCGGTAGAGGCGCTCCAGAGCGCCCCCTCCGAGCAAGCGCTCGTGAGCCTGCTGAACGGCCTCCTCCATGCCTTTGACGTCAGTGACCACGATCTCCAACCGGCCCAGACGCTCACGCATCTGCTCCTGGACCAGTGCGGCAGCCTTCTCAGCAGATGCTTCGACCTGCGCGAGAACCGGCGCGTGTCGGCGGGCCAGCTTGTATCCCTTGATCCTCATGAGCCCCTCACACGCGAACGCCGGGCCTTGCGCACGTTCTTCACGGCCGCCGCGCCCTGCGGGCTACCGACCGACTTCACGACCGTGTGGACACCCCAGCCGAGCATCAGGGCGAGGAACGCCAGGAACGCGATGTTCGCCGCGATCGCCGTCAGCACCCCGACGAGCAACGGGCCGAAGTACACCCCGGCCGCGACGGCCCCGGCACCGACGCCGGAGCCGAGCGCGATGCGCTGCACCGTCCGGTCCGGCGGCGCCTGGTGGATGTGCTGGTGGACGACCTGCGGCCCCTGGAATGCGGCGGGCAAGGTGCCCGGGTTGGCGTAGACGTGGCGGCCGTCCGGGAGTTGGACGACGTGCGGGAGGTCAGGCAGGTGCTCCATCAGGGGGTCCCTTCCGGGTAGGCGCACGGCACGCACATGCCGAGCGAGGCGGGGATCACGTATCCGGCATCGCCCCGGCAGACCGGACAGGTCCGGCGAGCCGCGTTGGCCTTCGCCAGGGCCGCACGCTTGGCGGGGGTCATCGGGCGGACGGGCTTGGCCCGGTCGACGCGGTACAAGAACGCGGCCAACGGGCCGCGCCGGTAGCGGGGCCGCAGGACCTGACCGGCAATGTCCTGACCCCCCGGCCTCAGGCCAAGGGCCCGTAACTGCCGGCGGGTCGCAAGTCCATCGGGGGCCAGGCGCCAGGGGAAGGTGGGTATCCCGAAGCGGGCGCCGGTCGGATCGATGCAGAGAGTCATGAGGCCACCGCCTCAGCGGCGGCGTTCGCAGCCCGCTCCGCCTTCAACGTCTCGCGCAACACCCGCGCCTTCGCCGGAGACGTACGCAGGGTCTTGCGGATCCTCTCGCCGGTGAGGTCCTCAACCGACCACGCCTCGGTGATGCTCCGAGCCTCGGCGAGGAGCTCGTCTGGGGTGCGGACCGGTCGGGCCGATCGAGCCGACTCCGGTACCCGACCGGTCGCCCGACGCTGCCGCGGAGCTTCAGCCGCAACAGCAACCGGCGCCGGGACCGCGATCGGCTCGACTGCCTCGAGCACCTCGACCGGCACGGACTCCAGCGCAGGGGGCGGGGTGGCCTCTTCGATCGAGGGTTCGCCCTGCTCAACCATCGACCGATTTGCAGCGGTCTGAGTCGATTCCTCCGGAGTCGACTCGATCAGGGGTCGGTGGTGCAGGACCTTGGCCACCAGATCGGAGCCGAAGTAGATCGAGCCGACCGGCAGCGACGTCGCCAGCAATACCAGCACCCAGTTCGTGAAGTCCCCGTCGGCCAGTCGGGTCCAGCCCATCGACTCGGAGTGCAACTCGGGCAGCAGCCCATGCACGTAGTTCAGGACCAGTGACGCGAGCGTGTATGTCGCCAGGACCCGAAGTGCGAACCTTCGGGCATCGCCGGTCAGGACGAGGGCGGCGACGAGGGCCAGGGCCATCAGGCCGTCGACCACGAACGGGTACAAGTTCGCTGCCGTGACGTCGGCGCCGATCGCCCGTGCCACATCCCGCAGCGCGTTCCACGACACACGGAACGCCATGCCGACCACGACCACCAGGGCGAGCACGAGGAGCGTCTTCGCTTTGCGGTTCACCGGTCGGCCTCTTTCTCGAGGTCGCCCGGCTCCCAGATCCACGACGGGCCCCACCAGTCGTCATCGCGCTCGTCCGGGAGGTCCACGGAAGAGGGCGGGGTCGGAGCGGCCGGTCGGAGCGCGGCTAACAGCTTGCGAAGGAGGTTCCTCACGCTCCCACCTCCGGGAGCGAAGAGGTCACGGCCTTGGCGGCCAAGTCCCGGCGCGCGGCGAGCAGGCGCCGACGGGCCCGGCGAATCCGCCGCTCGTCCAGCTCCGTGATCGGCCGGTCCAGCAAGGTGATCTGCACGTCGAGCAACTCGACCTCGGCGGAGATGATGGGCATCTCGACCTCGATCGCGTCCAGCTCCGCATCCGTCGGCTCCAGACCGTCGGACCACGGGGTAACACGGTTTTGAAGTGCAGCGATGAACTTCATGGGTCTTGCTCCTTCGGTAGAGGAACGGGCTCGAACAGCAGCCCCCGGCGTTCCCGCGCCGGGGGCTGCACCTGTGTGAAGCGGGGAAAACCCGGCTCCCCTCGACCCCGCCCGTACAGCGCCGAACGGCGTCGGACGGGCAGAGGAGGCAACCGGCCGCGGCGATGCTGCGGCATGGATGAGGTAGTGCGATGTCTCCTTCCGGCTGCGAGCCAAGGCGTATGGAGACGTGACCTTTCGGTCTAAGCCCTCCGGAATGACCAGGGTCCGGAATGCGCCCTCAGCCCGCTCTGTCCCGGGCCCCTTTGCCCGTGAGCGGCACCGATTCCCGGCGCAGCTCTCCCGTTCAGCCTGACTTACTTGGCTAGCCCGGTGGGCACGAGAACAACGTAGCCAGCTTGGCTAGTCACGTCAACATGTGGCTATCCAAGCTGCCCAAATAGTCAGGTTGGCCGTAGCATCGAGCCATGACGTTTGCGCTGGAAGCCCTGGACCCGGACGACGATCGACCGCCCTACGAGCAGGTCGCACGCAGTCTTGGTGCGGCGATCAGGACGAGGAAGCTCGCGCCAGGAGAGAAGCTCCCGTCGCACAAGATGCTGACCGAGCACTACGGATTCGCCCGTGCGACCATCCAGAGGGCGCTACGGGACCTCGAAGACGAAGGGCTTGTCGTCTCCCGCAAGGGCAGTGGTGTCTTCGTCCGGAACCGAACCGAGCGGCCGGCGGGACTACGCCCCTACGTTGAGCAGGCCTTCGCCAGTCGGAACGTGACGATCGACTTTGCGGGTTTCTCCAGCGAGACGCTGCATGGTGCGCTGCAAGAGCCGCTCGACAAGATCCGCATTGGACGGCTCACCCCGACAAGCATCCGTATTCGCATCCTTGTGCCGGACATGGCGGTGCCGCAGGCTGCTCCCGTGCGGCGCGAGGACTGCGCGGATGACCCCAGGCTCCGCGCCCGCATGCACGACATCATGGTCGGCTACACGCGGAGTATCTCGGATGCCATAAGCGAACTGAGCCACCTTGGGTTGGTGCAGGAGAGCAGTGTCAGCGTCCGTGTCCACAGCGGTACGCAATTCTTCAAGCTCTACGTGGTCAACAACGAGGACGCATTCTTCGGGTACTACCCGATCCGGCCGAACAAGGTGGTTGCTCAGGGCGAGGTCATCGAGATTTTTGACCTGGTCGGCAAGGACACGATCCTCTTCCACCACTCGATCAACGACGGCGACTCCTCAGGCGGTGCTCAGCAGGTTGAGCAGGCTCGCATGTGGTTCGACAGCATCTGGGACACGATCGGGAGGGACGCTGATGCAAGCACCCTCTGAGGCCCTGGTCGACGTGCTCAGCGTGTCCCGTGCGGTCCTCTTCGACTTCGACGGACCTGTCTGCGACGTGTTCCGCGGACTGCCTGCACCCCACGTCGCGGAGGAGCTGGCGGACCTCGTTGCCCTGCACGCCCCGCATCTCGGGGACCGAGCGCGTGCGACGGATGACCCGATGGAAGTGCACCGCATCTCCCAGGAGGGAGGGAAGGTGTTGCTTGGGGTGGTGGAGGACGCTCTCACCTCTGCGGAACTCCGTGCGGTCAAGGTGGCCGGCCCGCCTGTGGCGGGGGCCGTCCACGCGCTTCACGCGGCACGTGATGCGAAGTGGCGCCTCGCCGTAGTCAGCAACAACTCTGCCGACTGCGTGAAGGAATTTCTGGCGATCCATGGCCTCGCGGGTGTGGTGGACGAGGTGATCGGGAGGCCCAGGCTCCGGCCGGACCTCATGAAACCGGCGCCGTACCCGCTCCTCGCTGCCGCGCAGGCCCTGGGAGTCGAGCCCGGAGAAACGGTCCTCATCGGGGACGCGGTGACCGACGTCGAGGCGGCTAAGGCCGCCACAGCGCGGAGCATCGGATTCGCCAACAAGCCGATGAAGCGGTCGACCCTGGCTGGCGCCGGGGCCGACGTCGTCATCTTGGGCATGCAGGCTGTGGCGGATGCTCTGGTTTTGCTGGGGCCGTCGGATAGCGGGTCCTAGGGTCTGCCACCTGCAAGAACGGGCTCTAGATCGACCGTGGCCGGGCCGTCCCTGGGCCGTTGGAGGGGGCCCAAGGATGGCCAACAATGACCCATGACGACCGGGACGGTCAGGTGCCTCTGTGACTGGAGCCCAGTTCAGGGGCCCTGACCATACGGGTTTCCCCCAAGGGATGGACGACTGGCAAGATGGGGTGTATCTGCCCACCCATCGATCTGCCGGACGGTTTCTCTTGGCTGAGTTCATCTACACCATGCGCAAGACGCGCAAGGCGCACGGCGACAAGGTGATTCTTGATGACGTCTCCTTGAACTTCCTGCCCGGCGCGAAGATCGGTGTGGTCGGCCCGAACGGTGCCGGCAAGTCCACCGTTCTGAAGATCATGGCCGGCCTGGAGCAGCCGTCCAACGGTGACGCGTTCCTGTCGCCCGGCTTCACCGTCGGCATCCTCATGCAGGAGCCCAAGCTCGACGAGTCGAAGACGGTCCTGGAGAACGTCCAGGACGGCGCCGCCGACACCATGAAGAAGCTCAAGCGCTTCAACGAGGTCGCCGAGCTGATGGGCGTCGAGTACACCGACGCCCTCATGGACGAGATGGGCAAGCTCCAGGAGGACCTGGACCACGCCAACGCGTGGGACCTGGACGCCCAGCTGGAGCAGGCCATGGACGCCCTGGGCTGCCCGCCCGGCGACTGGGCGGTCACCACCCTCTCCGGTGGCGAGAAGCGCCGCGTGGCGCTCTGCAAGCTGCTGATCGAGGCCCCGGACCTGCTCCTCCTCGACGAGCCCACCAACCACCTCGACGCCGAGTCGGTGAACTGGCTGGAGCAGCACCTGTCGAAGTACGCGGGTGCCGTCGTCGCCGTCACCCACGACCGCTACTTCCTCAACAACGTCGCCGAGTGGATCCTCGAGCTCGACCGCGGCCGCGCGCACCCCTACGAGGGCAACTACTCCACCTACCTGGAGAAGAAGGCCGCCCGCCTCAAGGTCGAGGGCCGCAAGGACGAGAAGCGCCAGAAGCGCCTCAAGGAAGAGCTGGAGTGGGTCCGCTCCAACGCCAAGGGCCGCCAGACCAAGTCCAAGGCCCGTCTCGCCCGCTACGAGGAGATGGCTGCCGAGGCGGACAAGATGCGGAAGCTGGACTTCGAGGAGATCCAGATCCCGCCGGGCCCGCGCCTGGGCTCGATCGTGGTCGAGGTCAACAACCTCTCCAAGGCGTTCGGCGACAAGGTCCTCATCGACGACCTGTCGTTCACGCTGCCGCGCAACGGCATCGTCGGCATCATCGGCCCGAACGGCGCCGGCAAGACCACGCTCTTCAAGATGATCCAGGGCCTGGAGGCGCCGGACGCCGGCTCCGTCAAGGTCGGCGACACCGTCAAGATCAGCTACGTCGACCAGTCCCGCGCCAACATCGACCCCAAGAAGACCCTCTGGGCCGTCGTGTCGGACGAGCTGGACTACATCAACGTCGGCCAGGTCGAGATGCCGTCCCGCGCGTACGTCAGCGCCTTCGGCTTCAAGGGCCCGGACCAGCAGAAGCCGGCCGGCGTCCTGTCCGGTGGTGAGCGCAACCGCCTCAACCTGGCGCTGACGCTCAAGGAGGGCGGCAACCTGCTGCTCCTCGACGAGCCCACCAACGACCTCGACGTCGAGACCCTGTCCTCGCTCGAGAACGCGCTGCTGGAGTTCCCCGGTGCGGCCGTGGTCATCTCCCACGACCGCTGGTTCCTCGACCGCGTCGCCACGCACATCCTGGCGTACGAGGGCGAGTCCAAGTGGTACTGGTTCGAGGGCAACTTCGAGTCGTACGAGAAGAACAAGATCGAGCGTCTCGGCCCGGACGCGGCCCGTCCGCACCGTGCCACCTACAAGAAGCTCACGCGAGGCTGAGGCCGACAACATGGCCAGACACCACTACCGGTGCCCCCTGCGCTGGGCGGACATGGATGCCTTCGGGCACGTCAACAACGTCGTCTTCCTCCGCTATCTGGAGGAGGCGCGGATCGACTTCATGTTCCGCCTCGCGCCGGGGGAGGGCAGCGAGTCCTTCACGGGCGGCTCCGTCGTGGCCCGCCACGAGATCGACTACAAGCTGCCCCTCGTGCACCGTCACGAGCCGGTCCTCATCGAATCCTGGGTGACCCGGATCGGCGCCGCATCCCTGACCATCCGCTACGAGGTCAAGGACGAGGCGACCGAGGACGCACCCGAGACGGTGTACGTACGCGCCGAGACGGTGGTCGTGCCGTACAACCTCGCCGAGGGGCGGCCCCGCCGCATCACGGCCGAGGAGAGGCACTTCCTCGAGAAGTACCTCGACGAGCCGGCCAAGCCGGCCGGCAAGGCCAAGGCCGCCGAAAGGCGCCTGGCGGCATGACCGAGCAGCTGCGCTTCGCCGATTCCGGGGAGGCGGCGGACCTCGCCGCCTTCCTGGGCCGGCTGGTGCACTACGACCGCGCCGCCGCGGTCCGCCTGCAGGCGCAGGCGGGCGGCGGCGCGCTCGCCGTCTTCGGACGGCCGGCCTCCTTCGAGGTGCTGGCCATCCGCACGGTGCGGCTCGCCGAGCCCGTCTCCCGGCCGCTGGACGTGACCGTGTCCGCCGGTGAGCTGCTGGAATCCGTCGACGAGGCCACCGCGAGCGCCACTGTGCCCGGGCCGGTCACCGGCCCGCCCTGGACCGGGGTGCTCCCGCCCCGGGGAGGCTGGCGGCAGCTGCCCGGGCTGCCCGGTCCCGAGGAGGTACGGGCCGCCGTGGCGGCCTCCGTCGCCGAGTTCCGGGCCCGTGACGAGGCCCTGCCCCCGCAGCACCGGACCCGGTCCGAGCGGGACCGCATCGGCCGTGAGATCTGGTCCCGGACGCTGGGCGACACCGAGCTCCCGCTGCGCGCCGTTCACGCCGCGCAGTCCCTGGGCTTCCTGCGGCCGATCCGGTCGGCCGTGCCGAGCGGTGCCTCCGCGCCCGGCGCCCCCGAGCCGGTGGCCCTGCTCGTCTCGGGCAGCTGGCTCCGGCTGCGCACCCCGTACGGCTCGATCGCGATGCGCCGCCCCGGCGACAACGGCGGCCTGGGCGCACTCCAGGTCCGGCCGGTCTAGAGGCTCCGGGTCCGCCCTCCGCCCGGGGTTCCGCGTACGGACGGCCGTACGGGCGCTCGTACGCGCTAGCCCGCGGTGTTGATCATCGATGCGGCGGCGTACGTCAGGTACCGCCACAGCTGCGCCTCGTGTTCCGGCGCCAGGCCCAGCTCGTCCACCGCCACGCGCATGTGCCCCAGCCACGCGTCGTGCGCCGCGGCGTCCACCTGGAACGGGGAGTGCCGCATCCGCAGGCGCGGGTGGCCGCGGTTCTCGCTGTACGTGTTCGGACCGCCCCAGTACTGCATCAGGAACAGGGCGAACCGCTCCTCGGCGGGGCCGAGGTCCCCCTCCGGGTACATCGGGCGCAGCAGCGGGTCCTCCGCGACCCCCTGGTAGAAGCGCCGCACCAGGCGGCGGAACGTCTCCTCGCCGCCCACCTGCTCGTAAAACGTCTGCTCCTGAAGCGTGCCCCGCGGAATCTCATTCACCCGACCATCGTCTCAGACGCCCGGACGGAGGACCGGGGACTTAGGACCACCGGCCCCTCGACCGCCGCCCCGCGACCGCCCCGCGACCGCCCCGCGACCGCCGCGCCCCCCGCGACCGCCCCCGCGCCCTTCGCGACCGCCGCCCCGCCACCTCGCCCCGCGGCCCCCGGCTCCCGCGACAGCCCGGCTCCCACGGCCACCGCTCGCCTCCCGGGCCCGGTCGCAGGACAGTGGAGCCATGGGTGCACACGCCGCACACTCCGCCCACCCCGCGCAGGCCCCCCACGCCGAGACGCGGGACCTGCGGGACGCCGCCCACGCCGCCCAGGTGCGGGAGCTGACCGCTGCCGGGGTGCTGCAGGATCCCGCCTGGCGCTCGGCCTTCGCGGCGGTGCCCCGGCACGTCTTCGTCCCGTACTTCTTCACCGGCCGCGGCGCCGGTCACGAGAGGCTGTGGGGCGAGGACCCGGACCCGGCCCACCGCGCCCGCTGGCTGCGCGGGGTCTACACGGACGGCCCGATCGCCACCCGGCTGCGCGACGGCGAACTGGTCTCCTCCAGCAGCCAGCCGTCCCTCATGGCGAAGATGCTGCAGGCGCTGGACGTCCGCGACGGGGACGACGTGCTGGAGATCGGCGCCGGCACCGGCTACAACGCCGCGCTGCTGTGCCACCGGCTCGGCGACGAGCACGTCACCACGGTGGACCTGGACGAGGAGATCACCGAGTCCGCGCGGGCGCACCTGGCCCGGCTCGGTTACCGGCCGGCCGTGGTCACCGGGGACGGGGCGCGCGGCTGTCCCTCCCGGGCCCCGTTCGACCGGATCCTGGTGACCTGCACGCTGCCGCTGATCCCGCACGCCTGGCTCGGCCAGTGCCGGCCGGGGGCGCGGATCCTGGCTCCGCTGTCGACCGGGCTGATCGCGCTCACGGTCCGTGACGCCGACTTCGCGGAGGGCCGGTTCCTGCACACCCCGGCGTACTTCGTCCCGTTGCGCGGGGCCGAGGCCTCGCCGAACGCGCCCGGGCTGCCGTACGGGCTCCCGTACGAGCTGGTGGAGAACGAGCGGTTCCAGTTCATGCTCGTCCTGACCGCGGGCGCGCTGCACCCGCGCGAGGCCCTGGACCTGTGGCGCGGCGAGGGCAGGCCGGGCCGCGAGCGGTTCGGGGTGACGGTCAGCGGCGGGGGACAGTGGTCCTGGCTCGACGACCCCCAGGGCCCGTACGTATGGCCTCTGGGGGAGTAGCGCAGCAGCCCGGGATCAGCCCCGGCGGATGGTGATGGTGGTCCAGGCGCCCACGTGGACCTGGTCGCCGTCGGTGAGCAGGACCGGGACGTAGGGCTGGATCGGCTCCTCGCCGCCGTTGATCGTGGTGCCGTTGGTGGAGTTCTGGTCCACCACCGCCCAGCTGAGGTCGGGCTGCTGGACGAGCACCGCGTGCTGGTGGGAGACGCCCGGGTCCTCCGGGGGCACCGACAGGTCGATGTCCGGGGACTCGCCCGTCGAGGCGCGGCGGCGGCCGATGGTGATCTGGCCGCCGGAGAGAGGAAGATGCTGCTCCGGGGAGTAGGCGGGCAGGTTGAGCCCGGCCGCCTCGGGGCCGCTGCGCTGCATCATCGCCATGAAGTACGAGCGGTCCGGGCCGATCGTCGCGCTCCAGGCGCCGGTGCTCTGCGGCGGGAACGGCTGCTGGGACTGGGGCTGGTGCTGAGGCTGGTGGGGCTGCTGGTACTCGTGCTGCTGCGGGTATTCCGGCTGCCGGTACTCCTGCTGCGGCGGGGGCTGCTGCCGGTACTGCTGCTGCGGCTGGGCGTGCTGCTGTTCGTGCGCCGGGGGCGGCAGCAGCCAGTCGTCCTCGCGCTGCAGCGGCTCCGCCGGCCGGTTGACCCGGGACGGTCGGGAGCCCTGGTACTCGAAGTGGTCCTGGGAGAACGGCGCCGGGGCAGGAGCCGGCGGCGCGGGAGGCGGAGGCGGCGGGGTGGCCCCGGCGCCGTTCCCGCCGAGGCCTCCTGCGTCCGTGCCGAGCGGCGCGTACGAGGTCGCCGAGCGGGTCAGGAAGTTGTACCGGCACTCCTCGCAGAACGGGGCCATGGCCTCGCGCGGGGTCCGGCACTGCGGGCAGAGTTCCGCCTGGGCGGTCGGCTCACCGGCGGTGGGAGGGTAGCCGTAGCCGTAGGAGGGCGCCGCGGGCGCACCCGTGGCGGCAGCCATGCGGTGGCCGCAGACCTCGCACCAGTCGTCGGAGGCGGACTGGTGCCCGTTCGGGCAGGTCGGCATGGCGGCTCTTCCCCCTTCAGCCTGCGTCTTCGCGTCAGGTCTCTCAGGTCTCTCAGGTCTTCTTCACTCGGACGGTCTGGATCGAACGCGTTTCGAGGGTCATCTCGTCGGCATCCGCGACCTTCGCCTTCAGCCGCACAGTACCCGCCGCGGCATCGACGACATCCACCACCTTCGCGAGCAATTTGGCCGTGTCCGCGTTTCCGGAGGCACTGGCCAGCTGCACGGCACGGCCGAGCTTGGCCGTGGCGCCGTCGACATCGCCCAGTTTGCGCGCTTCCAGGCCCTGTTGGATAGCCTGCGCGAGCTCCGCCTGCCCCGTGTAGTGGGCGACCTGCGGGTTGATGGCGGTGGAGGCGGCCAGATCGTCCGTCCACACCGCCCGGACCAGGCCCTGCGCGAGCGTGGCCGGCGGTTCGCCCGGCGCGCCGGGGAGCAGGAGCGTGGCCCGGGCGGCCAGCATCTCCTGTCCCACGGAGGCGGCCGGGACCCGGACGCACACGTGGTACTCGCGGGACTCGTCGCCCCACGACCCGGTCGGGTAGTCGCCGGCGCGCGGGCCCGCCTCGGTACGGCGGTCGCTGAGGTCCTGGACGGTGGGCGCGACCTGCTTGACGTACTGGATCTCCACGCCGACCGGGGTCCACAGGCGCAGCGCGACGTCCGCGACCTCCTTGCCCATGACGTTCTCCATCATGAGCGTGAAGTCCTCGGTGAGGTGCGCCGGATCGGCGACGATGTCGGCCGAGCCGAGCAGGGCGCTCGCGATGCCGGTGACCTCCTTGACCTCCCAGTCGGTCCCCACCCCGCGGGCGTCGCAGGTGAAGCGGCCCGCGCAGGCGTCGAGGGTGGCGCTGAGCACCGCCGGGTCCTCGTGCTCGTTGCGGCCGTCGGTCAGCAGGATGCCGTGCCGTATGGCGGCCGTGGACTGGCGCAGCAGGCCGTCGGCGAGGCGCAGCCAGGTGCCGATGGCGGTGCCGCCGCCGGAACTCAGGGACCGCAGGGCCTCCTTGGCCTGGGCCCGGGTGGCCGCGTCGGCGACGGCGAGGCGGCCCTGGCCGGGGTAGACCTCCTTGGCCACGTGCGTCCCGGCGATGACGGCGAACGCGGTGCCGTCGCGCAGGGTGTCGATCGCAGCGGCGGTGGCCTCGCGGGCGCCGCGCATCTTGTCCGGCGGGTACTCCATGGACCCCGAGCAGTCCACCATGATCACGACGGCGGCCGAGCCGTGGGCGGCCGCCGCGCGGGTGGCGGTGGCGCCGCCGGTGGACGTGACCGTGACGATGGCGTGGACGTCCCGCCCGCCCTCGGGGAGGAACTCGTTCTGGTACACCTCCACGCTGAAGCGCGGGGCGCTCGGCTTGGCGAAGTTCGCCATCGGTTGGACTCCTAGGAGAGGGACGGGGGACGGGGCGGGTGGATCAGCCGGATCAGCCCTGAGGGCGTACTTCCGCTTCCGTTTCCGATTCCGCTTGCGGCTGTTCCGGCCTCGACGCAGTCGCCACGGCCGCCGGTGCCTGCGCCGCTCCCGGCCCGGCCGGCGCGGCGAACGGGACGACGGCGACCGTGACGTTGTCGTGGCCGCCCCCGTCGAGGGCGTGCCCCACCAGGACCTGCGCACTGTGCAGGGGGCGGGCGGCGGCGTCCGCGGGCAGCACCTGGGCCATGTCCTGGGCGGACTCGGCGTAGTTCCACAGGCCGTCGGTGCAGACGACCACGACGCCCGCGTGGTCCGGCTTGAAGGTGGCGGTGTGCGGCTCCAGGTCGTACGCGTCGGCCCCGAGCCAGCCGGTGATGGCGTGGGCGCGGACGTCGGCGTAGGCCTCGGCCTCGCCCATCAGCCCCGCCGCGACCATCTGGGCCGCCCAGGAGTCGTCCTCGGTGAGGCGGCGCGGCAGCGCGTCGCGGTCGTCGGGGACCCAGTACGCGCGGCTGTCGCCGACCCAGCCGATGGTCAGCAGGCCGCCGCTGACGACGGCGCCGACCAGGGTGCAGGCGGGGGCGTTCTGCGCGCCGGGGACCTCCGGGGCCAGGGCGTTCACGGCGGCGGCCGCCGCCAGGATGGCGTCGTGCATGGCCTCCTGGGGGTGCGCGCCGCGCGGGAGGGCTTCGAGCAGGGCCTCGTTGGCGGCGCCGGCCGCGGCGGCAGATGCCTCGTCGGGGCGGCTGGCGGAGGAGACGCCGTCGCAGACGATGGCCACGGTGGCGGCCGAGCCGTCGGGCAGGGCGGTGGCCGCGACCGCGAACGAGTCCTCGTTGCGGTGGTGGCGCAGCCCCCGGTCGCTGACGGCGGCGACGCTGCCGAGCTCCTCCTCGAGGTGGTCCCGCTCCCGCGGCTGGGCGTGCCCGCAGTGCTCGCAGTACCCGTCGGTGTCGACCCGCCCGGCCCGGCAGGCCACGCAGGTCTTCCCGCCGTCGGCGGCCGCGGGACCGCTGCCCTGCGGGGTGCCGGAGGCGTACGGGTCCTCGTGCCCGGGGCCGGCGGCGCCGTACGCGGCTTCGGCCGCGCCCCAGGGGGTCCCTTCGGCGGGGGTGGCGGTACTGCCGGGCCGGTCGTGGCGGATCTCGCCGCCGGCCGCCGGATCGGGCACGCCGCCGTACGCAGGCACGGGCGCCCCGTACGAGGGGCCCTGCGGCGGTACGGGCGCGGCCTCGGCGACGGGCGCGGCGAGCGGCGGGGCGACGGGCTCCGCGGCCGGCCGCGCGGCGGCGGCCGCATCGGGCATCGGCCGTGCGGCCGGCTCCGCGCCGGGCTCGGCGGCCGGATCCGCCGATGCGGACCAGCCGGCGGAGTCCCCGACCAGCGTGGGCGCCGCACCGGCCGCGACACTGCCCCACCCGGGCGCGGGCTCCGCGAGGGCGTACCCGCCGGCCGGGCCCGCCGGGAGCGGCGGGATCGGCAGGGTCGGGTTGTCCCGGGACACGGGTGGGGGCGCGGCGGACACGGGGGAGCCGCAGACGCCGCAGAACCGGTCACCCTCCTCGAGGGGCTCCGCGCAGCTGGGGCAGCCAGACGGCCGATGCATCGACATCACTCACACCCACGTCCGGGGACGGAAACGGTTTGCCCGCTCCACCAGTTCGATCCTGTCCTCGCCTCGCTGCGCCAGCCGCGCGAGTACGCGGTACGAGCGCTCCAGGCCGAAGCGCAGGCCCCGCTCGTCCAGTTGACTGCCGAGCAGCGAGGTCCGACCGGGGTCGGAACCCCGGCTACCCGACAGTACCCAGTCCAGGGCCGAGCCCAGAACCTCCGTCGACAGCCGCTCGTGGCGCACCGCGTCCAGCCCGAACCGCTCCAGGGCCTCCACCTGCGCGGCAGCGGCCGCCAGATCCGGCAGCAGGGCCTCCTCGGGAGACCGGTCGCGCAGGCGTGCCCGTACCGCCGCCACCCGTGCGGCCGTGTAGTGGATCGACGCCTCGGGCACGGACTCCAGCGTGCGCACCGCCCCGGGCCGGTCGCCCGCGGCGAGCTGGACGCGGGCCAGCCCGAAGGCCGCGCTCACGAATCCCGGGTCGGTGATCCACACCAGCCGGTAGTACTCGGCGGCGTTGTCCAGCTGGCCCAGGATCTCCGCGCACAGGCCCAGCGCCAACTTCGGCGCGGGCTCGCCCGGGAAGGCGTCGTAGATGGCGTCGAAGGACAGCGCCGCTATCTCGTCCTCGCCGGTGGCCAGCGAGGCGATCCCGCGGGCCCACACCACCCGCCAGTCGTCAGGGTGCCGGGCTTCCAGGTCGGTCAGGGCGCCGCCGGCTGCGGCGAGTTCGCCGAGCTCCAGACGGGCCCGCAGCTCGCGCAGCCGCAGCTCCGCCGAATCGGCGGGCGCCGAGCGCAGGGCGCCCAGCAGGTCGCCCGGTGCCGAGGCCAGAAGTCCGGCCAGGAAGCCGGCGTTCGGGTCGCCCGCGTCGACCAGCGGCACGGGCAGGGCCAGCGCCATGTCCCGGGCGTCGAGCGCGGCCAGTTCGCCGGGGCGTACGGCCGGTACGGGCACCGCCCCGGGGCCGGCCGCCACGGGTCCGCCCGCCGCGGGATCCGCCCCCGGGATGTGCCGGCCGGCCGGCCCCGGGGCCTGGCGCGCAGCCGGGACGGCGCCTGCGGGCACGGCTCCGGCCGCCGGGCCGCCGGCCCGGTGGGTCGCCGTGGTCCCGAGGGGCGCCGCGAGGGCGGCCGCCCCCGGCGTCCCCGCAGGGACCGCGGACACGACGGCCGCCGCAGCGGGCGGCAGGGCCGACGGCCCCGGCCTGCGTCCGAGCCTGCGTCCCGCCGCGGGAGCCGGCAGCGCCCGCGCGCCCAGCCGGGACACCTCGGCCCCCGCCACGTCGGCGAACAGCCGGGTGTCCAGCACCCGGAGCTCCGGCCCGAACAGCGTGGAGACCTGCGGTCGGGGCCGGCCCGTCTGCAGGGCGACGACCTCCCGCAGCACGCCTGTCAGCTGGTCCGCCATCTCCTGCGCGGACGAGAACCGCCGACCCGGATCCGGGTCGGTCGCCCGGACCAGCAGCCGGTAGAAGGACTCGTACCGCCCGAACACCTCGATGTGCTCCGGATCCGGCAGCGAGTCCACGAACACGTTCGTGTAGCCCTGGAAGTCGAAGGTCAGGACGGCCAGCGTCCGCGCCACCGTGTACAGGTCGGAGGCGACCGAGGGGCCGAGCTCGGCCACCTCCGGCGCCTGGTAGCCCACCGTGCCGTAGATGGCCGACTCCTCGTCGTCCATCCGGCGCACCGCGCCCATGTCGATCAGCTTCAGCTGGTCCTGCTGCTGGATCGCGTTGTCGACCTTGAAGTCGCAGTACAGCAGGTTCCGGCTGTGCAGGTGCCCGAGCGCCTCCAGCGCCTCGATGCCGTACGCGCAGGCCTGCTCCACCGGCAGCGGATCGCGGCGGCCGTCCGGCCGCCGC
Organism: Streptomyces sp. NPDC031132; assembly: GCF_055570595.1. NCBI lineage: Bacteria > Bacillati > Actinomycetota > Actinomycetes > Kitasatosporales > Streptomycetaceae > Streptomyces > Streptomyces sp. NPDC031132. The sequence continues at coordinate 90,568 of NZ_JBVIGX010000018.1, read as the reverse complement.
CGCTCGTTCGCTATCTCCTTCAGCGACTTGCCGCCGACGTACTCCATGACGATGTACCCGTCGAGCGAACCCGTACGCTGGTCCAGGTGCTCCACGAAGTTGTAGATCCGCACGATGTTGGAGTGCTCGATCTCCGCCAGGAAGCGCCGCTCCGAGATCGCCGCGGCCATCGCGTCCTGGTCCCCGGTGTCCAGCAGGCCCTTGAGCACCACCCACCGGTCCGACACGGCCCGGTCCACCGCCAGGTACACCCAGCCGAGGCCGCCGTGCGCCAGGCAGCCCGCCACCTCGTACTGGCCGTGCACGACCTCTCCCGCACGCAGCTTGGGCACGAAGGAGTACGGGTGGCCGCACTTGGTGCAGAAGCCCTCGGTCCGGCCCGGCCGGTCCCCGCGGGCCCGGCCCACCGGAGCCCCGCAGTCCGAGCGCGAGCAGAACCGCTTGCGCTCCGGCACCTCCGGGTTCTCCAGCACCGCCGCCGAGGGATCCGGACGCGGCACCTCCGGGACGTTGACCAGCCCGGCGCCCAGTCGGCTGCGCCCCGAGGGCCCGGCCGCCGAACCCGAACTGCGCACCGACACCGAGCGGGTGGACGCGGCGCCCGGCAGGGAGCGGGAGAGCCGGCCCGACACGGAGCGGCGCGAGGACGACGAACGCGAGGAGCGCGCCGAGGCCGATGTCGACCCCGACCGGCCCGACCGGGCCGAGCCGTGCGAGCCCTGCGAGCCCCGGGAGTCGCCGTGCCGGGCCGCGCTCGTCATCCCCGTCGGCGGCGAGACCAGCTCCTCCGCACCCGCGGCGACGGCGCCGACCGGCGCCAGACCGCAGGTGTCGCAGTACAGCCCGCCGTCGCCCATGTCCTCGTACGACCCCGGGCAGCCGGGGCGAACGCACGCGGTTCCGACCAGACTCATGCGTCCTCCTCTCCGGGCCCCTCGGGCCGGTACTGCGGCTGCGGCGGTGCCAGTGACTCGGCCGTCGCCGCTTGGTAGCGCAGCACGGCCTGCTCGGCGGCCCGCAGGTCGCAGGGCGCGCTCCACAGCATCCGCCGGGCCGTGTCGTACCGCTCGATCAGCAGCGGATCCTCCGCCATCCCGTGCCGGGCCACCTTCGCCTTGTACGCGTCCAACCGCCCGCGCAGTTCGGCCCGCACCGCCAGGGGAGCCGTCACGGCCGTCAACGATTCGCGGGCCCGGCGCAGTTCCTCCTCGGCCCGCTCCTCCAGCGATTCCAACAGCGGCGAGAGCCGGTGCCACTGGGCCTGGCGCCGGTAATCGGCCGCCGCCGCCAGCTGCTCCTGCAGTGCCGTCGGCGGCCCGCTGACCACCGGAACCTCCGACGCCGCGATCTTCGCCAGCACCTCGCCGCGTGCGATCCGGGCCTCCGCCAGCGTCCGGTCGGCCCGCGAGAGCACGTCCCGCAGGCTGATCAGGCGCTGCTCGGCGTCCTGCCGTACGGCCAGGACCGCCTCGATCTCCCGGCGTACGTCCTCCAGCGCGACCGCGGCCCGGTCGTAACGGGTGGTGTCCGGACGGCCGCCGCCGGGCGCGGAACTCCCCGCCACCGGCTGCCAGAACGCCAGCGGATCCGCGATCACCTGCGCCCGCAGCCCGGTCAGCTCGGCGGTGATCGCCTCCAGGTCGTCGCCCGAGGGGTGTTCACCCGGGCGGACCCCCACGGAGTGGGCCAGCGAGCGGGTGCGGTGCAGTTCGGCCGCGAGCAGGTCGATGCGGGCGGGCAGCGCCGACCAGACCGAATCGGCGGCCACCACGACGTCCAGCGAGCTCGCGTACAGCTCGTTCATGCGGGCCACCAGCTCGGCGAGCGAGAGCCGCTCCGCCAGCGCCACGCCCTCCGCCGCGGCCCCGGCGATCAGCACGCCGGGCCCGCGCAGCCGCTCGGTCAGCTCGATCAGCTCTTCGCGACCCGGCCAGCGGCGCCGCTCGCGGATCTCCCGGGCAGCGCCCAGCGCCCCGCTGTAGGCGTCGAAGTACGTCCACAGCCGGGTGATGGCGGCGTCGGCCTCGGCCCACCGCTCCTTGGTGACGCCGGTGAGCCCGGCCCCTTCCAGCAGCCGGCGTCCCGCGTGGTCCTGGAGGGCGAGCAGCGAGGTCTCGACGGCCTCGTGCTCCGCGCCGAGCCGGGCCAGGGCCCGGTCGACGTCGTCCCGGTCCATCACTGCCGACTGCGCTTCCAAAGACCCCGCCTCCGCTTTCCTGACATCGGGCTCCGACTCTGCCACCTGCCTCAGCCGTCCCGGTACTTCGGCGCGGGCGGTCCTGCCACTCCGGGCAGGACGGGCTTGAGGTGCGTCACGTAGGCCTGCATCCAGAGGCTGTTGTCACCGCCGGCGCGGTAGTCCTCAAGCACCTTGTTGACCCGGCGCACCAGGTCGGAGGCGTCCTTGTTCATGGCGACCCCGTAGAACTCCTTGGTGAACGGGGAGCCGACGAGGCGCACCGACGGGTCCTGCGCGGCCTGCCCGGCCGCGAGCGCGTTGTCCGTGATGATGCCGTCCACCTCGCCGAGCTGGAGCCGGACCAGGCAGTCGAGCTGGTTGGGGACGCTGACCGGGACCGAGCCGTACGGCTGGGCCTTGAGCGCCGCCTCGGCCGTGGAGCCGGCCGCGGTGCAGATCCGGCGGTCCTTCAGCGAGGCGTCGTACCCGGTGATCGGCGAGCCCTTGGGGGCGAGGACCTGCTGTCCGGCCTCGAAGTACGCCGTCGAGAAGGCGACGTCCTCCAGCCGCTTGCAGTTGATCGTCATGGTCCGCACGACGACGTCGACGCGGCCGTCCTGGAGGGCGGGGACGCGCTGGCTGGTGGGGATGGCCCGGTAGATGACCGCGTTCTCGTCGCCCAGGATGTCCTTCGCGATGGCCTTGACCAGGGCGATGTCGAACCCGTCGAGGCGGCCGTCGACCGGGTTGCGGTAGCCCCACTTGAAGCTGTTCTGGTCCACGCCCGCGACGAGTTTGCCCGCCTTGCGGATCCGCTCGATGGCCGGGCCGTCCACGCCGGACGGGCGCAGGCTGGCCTCCGGGTCCTGGCAGGTGTCGGTGAGCGACCAGGGCGCCGGGGCGGCCGCCATGGAGGCGGGCTCGCGGACCACGGCCGGGTGGCCGGTTTCCGGGGCGGCATGGGCCAGCGGCAGCAGGACGGCCGCGGCCGTCACCGCGCAGGCGGCGGCCATGGCGCTCACCCCGCCCCAGCCGCGCAGCCGCCCCGCCGGCCGGCGCAGGCCGGTTCCGCCGTCGAGGCCCTCGTCCTGGGACTTCACGCGTATCCGCATCGCTGTCACCTGTACTCCGAAAGCCGGCGGCCGATGCCGAGCAGCGCCGCCGCGGCGCCGACGACCGCGAGGGCCGCCGAACCCGTCACCAAACCGCCCAGCGCGCCGAGCCCGCCCCGGGCCGCCCGGGTGAACTCCTTCTGCTCATGGGCCACTGCCTGCTCCAGGGACTCGTCCACCGTGTCGAACGAGGCCCCGCTGCTGTCCTTGTGGTCCTTGTCCCCGATGACCTGGGGCAAAGCGTCCTGGTAGTCGCCGCGCAAGTCGGTCTCCCGGGCCGCCGCGTGCCGTTGCTTCCACTGCGTGACACCGTCCGCGGCGCGGCCGACCGGCTCCCGCCCACTGCTGTCGTCGGCGAGCTTCAGCGCCGTCGCCAGCCCGGTGTCCAGCTCCTTCATTTCGGTCGTGAAGTCCACGTCGTACTTGTCGGACTTGTTGTCCGCGGCCAGTACGGCGCCCCGCGCGATCAGCGTCAGGTTCTCACTGGCGCGCGCCTGGAGCGAGGCGATCCGCGCATCGTTCAGCACCTTCAGCGACTCCTGCCCGTCCGATCTGGCCTCCGCCAGCTCCGACCGGGCGACCGTGTGCCCCACGGCCAGCCACATCAGCACCACCAGCGAGGCGGCCGTCGCCGCCACGAGACCGTGGTTGAAGACCCGGTTCGTCCGCCGGTAGTTGCGGCGCTGCGCCCACGCCAGCGCGGCGAGCGCGAGCAGCCCCGTACCGAGCGAGGCCAGCGGCAGCGAGCGGGCGTCGTCGTAGTCCGTGTAGAGCCGGTCCGTCTCCACCTCGTACAGCCGCTGCGCGGCGGGCAGCAGCTGGGTGCTCATCTGCTCGTTGGCGTACCGCAGATAGGCGCCGCCCAGCGGCAGCCCCTGCTTGTTCGTGGCCCGGGCCTGCTCGATCAGACCCGTGTAGCGGGGCAGCTGCTCGCTCAGCAGCGCGATCTGCTTGCGGGAGTCCTCGTCCGCCCGGGTGTTGGCGGCCGCGCTCACCAGCAGCTTCGAGGCGTTGGAGATGTCCTTCTCGTACCGCCGGCGGACCTCCCGCGGCTCGTCGCCGCCGGCCAGGAAACCGCTGGAGGAGGCCGTGTCGGCGTCCGCGAGCGAGCGGTAGATGCTCGCCGCGTCCGCGCTCAGCGGCTGGCTGCGGCCCACCACGTCCTCCGCGGCGCCGACCCGGCCGGAGATCTCCAGGACGGTCACCCCGCCGAACAGCAGGACCAGGGCGGCCAGGACCGCGCCGATGATCCGCAGCTTGCCGGGCTCTGTCGTCGCGGCCGCGCGCAGCCGCTCCACCCCCTCGGCCCAGGCCGTACCGGGCCGGGGTGGCGCCTGCGGCGGACCGGCGGGCGGCACGGCGACACCGCCCCCGGGCGCGGGCGCGCGTGATGTGATGGCCACCGTGACCTCCCCCTTGGTCCTCTGCTCCGCAGCAGTATGGCCGTAGTGACGGTCAACCACAGCACCCGGTGCCGGATCCACCCCTGTGCGCGCCGACCCCACCCTTCACCGTGAATAGGACTCCACGGCCGCCACGGTTCCAGAACCGGGGCCTCCCGGGGCGGGTTCACCCGAAATGGGCACGGAGTTTTCCATGGGCCTCGGGCAGGGCCCCGAGCGCGTCCAGCCCCAGCAGCCCGGCGCCCAGCACCGGCGGGGCCGCGACCACCGACACCCGGGCCCGCGGGGCCCGCCGCGCCAGTCCCGCCGCGATCCGCCCGTCCAACTGCTCGTGACCGGCCGTCAGCACCCCGCCGCCGAGCAGTACCGGAGCCTCCTCGCCCAGCAGGTCCAGCCGGGCCAGCGCCACCGACGCCAGCGCCACCACCTCGTCCGCCTGCCGCTCCACGATCGCCGAGGCCACCGGATCGCCCGCCGCGGCCACCGCGAACAGCACCGGCACCAGCTCGTGGGTCCTGCGCTGCGCCAGGGTCCCCAGGTGCAGCGCCTCGATCAGCTCGGCCATCGAACCGAGCCCGAAGTGCTCCGGCAGCGCCGCCGCCAGCTGCGTCGAACCGCCGCGGCCGTCCTCCGCACGCGCCGCCCACCACAGGGCCTCCGCGGCCAGGCCGCCCCCGCCGCCCCAGTCCCCGGAGATCTGCCCGAGGGCCGGGAACCGGGCCGTGCGCCCGTCGGGCAGCATCCCCACGCAGTTGATGCCCGCCCCGCACACCACGGCGACCCCGCGCGGCGGCCCGCTACCGGAAAGCCCGGCCCGCAGGATCGCGAAGGTGTCGTTGAACACCCGGGTCGCCGCCCCCCAGCCGCGCGCCCCGATGGCGTCCGCGAGCTGCCGCTCCTCCACCGGGAGGTCGGCGTTGGCCAGACAGGCCGAGACCTGGTCGGCGTACGGCGCACCGGGCCCCGGCAGGGGCAGCGCCGCCGCCTCGGCGGCCTCCGCGACCGCCTGCGCCAGGACGTCCACCGCCGCCTCGACACCGGTGCGCTGCGGCTGGAAGCCGCCGGAGCGCCCGGTGCCGAGGACCGTGCCGTCCGCGGCGATCAGGGCCGCGTCCGTCTTGCTGTTGCCCGCGTCGACGGCGACGACGGCGGCGGACCGTGCGGGACGGGCGGGACCCGTGGGGCGGGCGGGAGCGTTCACGCCCATGCCAGGTGCTCCTTGTTGTGCGCGAGGAGCCGGTCGGTGAGCCCCTCGGCGAGGTCGAACTGGCCGACCAGCGGGTGGGCCAGCAGCGCCTTGAACACCCGCTCGCGGCCGCCTCGTACGGCCGCGTCCAGCGCCAGGTCCTCGTACGCCGTGACGTGCGCGACCAGTCCCGCGTACAGCGGGTCCAGCCGGGGCACGGCCAACGGCACCGGACCGGACCGGTCCACCCGGGCCTGCACCTCGATCACCGCGTCGTCCGGGAGGAACGGCAGCGTCCCGTCGTTGCGCGCGTTGACCACCTGCAGGGCCGCCGGGCCCGGGCCACCGTCGCCCAGCAGCGCCGCCGCCAGGTCCACGGCCGCCTCCGAGTAGAAGGCCCCGCCCCGCTTGGCCAGCAGTTCCGGCTTCTCGTCCAGCGCCGGATCGGCGTACAGGGCGAGCAGCTCCTTCTCCATCGCGGCCACCTCGGCGGCCCGCGAGGGCTTCGTGCCCAGCTCGCGCACCACCGCGTCGTGCGCGTAGAAGTACCGCAGGTAGTACGAGGGGACGACCCCGAGGCGGTCCAGTACCGCGCGCGGCAGGCGCAGGTCCGCGGCGACGGCCTCCCCGTGCTCGGCGAGCAGCCCCGGCAACAGGTCCTCGCCGTCCGGGCCGCCCTTGCGCACGCCGAGCTCCCACGTGAGGTGGTTGAGCCCGACGTGGTCCAGGTGGATGTCGGCCGGGGCCAGGTCCAGCAGCGCCGCGAACTTCCGCTGGAAGCCGATGGCGACGTTGCACAGCCCGACCGCCTTGTGCCCCGCCCGGAGCAGGGCGCGGGTGACGATCCCGACCGGGTTGGTGAAGTCGATGATCCAGGCGTCCGGGCTGGCCCGCCGGACCCGCTCGGCGATGTCCAGTACCACCGGGACCGTCCGCAGCGCCTTGGCGAGCCCGCCGGCGCCCGTGGTCTCCTGCCCGACGCAGCCGCATTCCAGCGGCCAGGTCTCGTCCTGCAGCCGGGCCGCCTGCCCGCCGATGCGCAGCTGGAGCAGCACCGCGTCGGCGCCCTCGACGCCCGCGTCGAGATCGGCGGTGGTGGTGACCCGTCCGGGGTGCCCCTGCCTGGCGAAGATCCGCCGGGCCAGCGCGCCGATCAGCTCCAGCCGCTCGGTGGCGGGGTCGATCAGCACCAGCTCGCCGATCGGCAGGGTGTCGCGCAGCCGCGCGAAGCCGTCGATCAACTCGGGGGTGTAGGTGGAACCGCCGCCCACCACTGCGAGTTTCATGGTCACTAGCCTTTCACTCCCGTCAGGGTGACGCCCTCGACGAACGCCTTCTGGGCGAAGAAGAAGAGGACGATCACCGGCGCCATGACCAGCACGGTTGCGGCCATGGTGAGGTTCCAGTTGGTGTGGTGCGCCCCCTTGAAGGACTCCAGTCCGTAACTGAGGGTCCAGGCGGCGGGGTTGTCCGAGGCGTAGATCTGCGGGCCGAAGTAGTCGTTCCAGGCGCAGAAGAACTGGAACAGCGCGACGGCGGCGATGCCCGGCTTGGCCATCGGCACGACGACGCGCAGCAGGGTGCGGACCTCGCCGCAGCCGTCGACCTTGGCCGCGTCCAGGTACTCGTCGGGGATCGTCAGCAGGAACTGGCGGAGCAGGAAGATGGAGAACGCGTCGCCGAACGCCATCGGGATGATCAGCGGCCACAGGGTGCCGGACAGGTCCAGTTGCTTCGCCCAGAAGAGGTACATCGGGATGACCACCACCTGCGGCGGCAGCATCATCATGGCGATCACCAGCAGCAGCGAGAGCCGCCGCCCGTGGAAGCGGAACTTGGCGAGGGCGTACGCGACGGGCACCGAGGAGACCACGGTCAGCAGTGTGCCCAGCCCGGCGTACAGCAGGGTGTTGCGCCACCAGGTCAGGAAGCCGGGGGTGTCCCAGACCTTGGCGTAGTTGCCCCATTCCCAGGTGTCGGGCACCAGGTCGCGGGTCAGCGCCTGCTGGTCGCTCATCAGGGAGGTCAGGAGGAGGAAGACGAACGGGAGGACGAAGAACAGGGCGGCCGCGACGCCGAGGGCGTGGACCCCGACCCAGTGCAGGACGGCCTTGCGGTTTCGTCGCATGCTCAGTCACCTGCTCCGATCAGCCCGCCACGGCGGCGCATCAGCAGTGCGGTGAAGGCCATGGAGAGGGCGAAGAGGACCAGCGCGACGACACACGCGGTGCCGTAGTCGAAGCGCTGGAAACCGACGTTGTAGACGACCTGGGGGAGGGTCAGCGTGGACTTGTCGGGGTAGCCCGGCTCGAACTGCTGGCCCGAGCCGCCGATGACACCCGCGGCGACCTTCCCGGCCACCAGGGGCTGCGTGTAGGCCTGCATGGCCTGGATGACCCCGGTGACCACCGCGAAGAGGATGATCGGCGAGATGTTCGGCAGGGTGATGTGCCGGAACCGCTGCCAGGGGCCGGCCCCGTCCAGCTCGGCGGCCTCGTACTGCTCCTTCGGTACGTCGAGCAGTGCGGCCATGAAGATGACCATCAGGTCGCCGATCCCCCACAGGGCAAGCAGGGTCAGCGCCGGCTTGGACCAGTCGGCGTCGGTGAACCAGCCGGGGGCGGGCAGGCCGGCCCCCTCCAGCAGGGTGTTGACCGGGCCGGTGCCGGGGTTGAGCAGGAAGACGAAGGCCAGGGTCGCGGCCACCGGCGGGGCCAGGTACGGCAGGTAGAACAGGGTCCGGAAGATCCCCGCCCCCGTCTTGATCTTCGTGATGAGCAGGCCGATGCCGAGGCCGAAGACGACGCGGCCGGCGACCATCACCACGACCAGCCACAGGGTGTTGCGCATGGCCGGCCAGAACAGCGGATAGTCCGAGAAGACGTACGTCCAGTTGTCCACGCCGTTGAAGACGGGCGGGCGGAAGCCGTCGTACTTCGTGAACGAGAAGTACACGGTGGAGACGAGGGGGTACGCGAAGAAGACGGCGAACCCGATCAGCCAGGGCGACATGAAGGCCGCGGTCCGCAGGGCGGACCGCCGTCGCTTCGCCCGCAGGGCGGGGGCGGTGGGTAGGGTGCCTGTGCTCGGCAGCGGGGCGGTCATCGCGGGCTACTTCGCCTTCGCGATGTCCGTGTCGATCTGCTGGTCGGTCTTGGCGAGGCCGGCCGGGATGTCGGCGACGTCGCCCTTCTCGACCGCGTACGCGAGGTCCTGGAAGGTCAGCTGGTAGGTGCCGCCGTCGGCCTGGGCCGGGGTGGTGTTCGACCTCGGGTGCCGGGCGATGTCGAGGAAGGTCTTGAACTCCGGGGTGACCTGGAGGTTCGGGGACTCCAGGGCGGCCAGGGTGGAGGGCACGTTGTGGATGGCGTTGGCGAACGCCACGACCGCCTCGGTGTCCGTGGTCATGTACTTCACCAGCTCCCAGGAGGCGTTCTGCTTCTTGCTGCCCGAGGCGATGCCCATGATCGTGCCGGAGAGGTAGCCCTTGCCGTAGTCGGCGACCTGGTCGTCCGGCACCGGCAGCGGTGCGGTCCCGATCTCGAACGTGACCCCGGCCTCCTTGGCCATCGCGGCCCGCCACTCGCCGTCGATCTGCATGGCGACCTGGCCCTTGTGGAAGGGGTGCTCGGCGCTCCACTCGTCACCGAAGGTGCTGCGGAACTTCTCGAGCTTCTCGTAGCCGCCGAGCTTGGCCACCAGGTCCTTCTGCGCGCTCAGCATGCTCGCGAAGCCCGGGTCCTCGGCCAGGTTCGACTTCCCGTCGGCGCCGAAGTACTTCGGGCTCCACTGCGCGGCCAGGCGCATGGGGGTGGTCTCGTAGCCGTGGTAGGTCGGCATGATGCCGAGCTGGTCGTACGAGTCCCCGTGGGACTTGGTCAGCTTCTGCGCGACCTCGGTGAACTGGCTCCAGGTCTTCGGGGGTTCGGTGATGCCCGCGGCCTTGAAGGCGTCCTTGTTGTAGACGAGGCCGTACGCGTCGTTCAGCAGCGGCAGCGTGCACTGGTTGCCGTTGAACTGGGTGTATTCCAGCAGGGTTTTGGGAAAGACCTTCGCCTTGTCGACTCCCGACTTCTGCAGGAAGGGGTTCAGGTCGGCGAAGGCGCCGGAGTTGCAGAACTTGCCGACGCTGTCGGTGGTGAAGGAGGAGACCACGTCGGGGGCCTTGTCCCCGCCGGCCCGGAGCGCCTGGTTGATCTTGTCGTCGGTCATGTTGCCCGTGACCTTGACCTTGATGTTCGGGTGCGCCTTCTCGAACCGGGCGATGTTCTCCTCGATCGCCTTGGCCTCGCTCGGCGCGGACCAGCCGTGCCAGAAGTTGAGCGTGACCTCCTTGTCCGGGTCGTCGGCGGCCGCGCTGCCGCTCTGGCCCGTACACGCGGTGGCCAGGACGGATATCGCGGCGACGGCGGTGGCCACGGCGGTCAGGCGGCGGTTTCTGGGCATGGCGGTGCTCGCTCTCTGCGGGAGGAACTTCCGGAGGTGTGCCAGGGGATGCGACGACGGGCTTCGGTGACGCGGTGGTGCCGGTGGCGCCGGACAAGCGAGGGGCAGGGAGAGTCGATGGGGCCGGAGGTGCTGGTCGTACGTCCGGGAAAGCGGGCCGTGCCCGGCCCGGGCCGGTCAGCGGCGCGAGGTGTCGAAGACCTCGTCGCGGGTGGCGGCGAGGGCGCTCTCGAGCGCTCCGCGCAGCACGGGCCGCTCGCGCACCGTGCCCGACACCAGGCGGGGCCGGGAGGGGGCCAGATCGGCGAGCTCGGCCTCGACGAGCTCGCGCAGCACGTCCCCGCCGGCGGCGGTCACCGCGCCGGAGAGCACCACGATCTCGGGGTCCAGTACGGCGACCAGCGCGGCCAGACCGGTGGCCAGTGCGGTGGCGTACTGCTGCAGGAAGCGCAGGTTCGCCCCCTCGGGATCCCCCGCGGCCTGCGCCAGCAGCGCGACCGCCGCGGCGACCGGCGCCCCCGCATCGGCCCCGGGCGGCATCCCGATGCCCAGCGCGGCCGCCATCCCGGGCACCACCTCCATACCGGCCAGGGCCTGGTAGCCGCCGGAGTTGACCCGGGTGACCTGCCGGACCAGGGGGTGGCCCGACACGGGCAGGAACCCGACCTCCCCCGCGCCGCCGGTCCAGCCGCGGTGCAGCCGGCCGCCGAGCACCAGGGCGGCGCCGAGGCCCTCCTCGTTCCACAGCAGGACGAAGTCCCCGTGGCCGCGGGCCGCGCCGAGGCGCTGCTCGGCGACCGCGGCGAGGTTCACGTCGTTCTCGTACCCGACCGGCATCGGCAGGGCCGCCGCCAGCTCCTCGAGGAGGGTGGGGGAGTGCCAGCCGGGGAGGTGCTCGGCGTAGCGCAGCACCCCGGTGCGGGGGTCGAAGGACCCGGGGGTGGCGATGACGGCGCGGTGGATGTCGGAACGCTCGAGCCCGGCGTCCTTGACGGCCCCGCCGAGGGCCCGGGTGACCCGGTCGACGGCCCCGGCGCCCTCGGCGTACGGGAGCTCGTGGCTGCCGATGACCTCGCCGGTGAGATCGGCGACGGCCGCGACGATGCCGCCCGGGGTGACGTCCAGTCCGGCGACGTGGGCGGCGCGCGGGTTGACCCCGTACAGCTGGGCGTTGGGTCCGGGGCGGCCGCCGTCGGTGCCGGTGGCCACGACCAGCCCGGCGGCTTCGAGGCGGGCCAGCAGCTGGGAGGCGGTGGGCTTGGAGAGCCCGGTGAGCCGGCCGATCCGGGTGCGGGACAGGGGGCCGTGCTCCAGCAGCAGGTCCAGCGCCGCGCGGTCGTTCATGACGCGCAGCAGGCTGGGCGTTCCGGGGGTGGTGCCGGTCATGAGCGCTCTCTCCGTCGTCGGCTCACGCCGTGATGGGAACTGTTAGGTAAGTTTCCTATCGGTGTTTGAGCCGTGTCAATGCCGCTGCCCCCGCAGAAATGAACCTGCGGGGGCAGCGGTGTGGTGCGGGAGCGATAAAGGGGAGGGGTGGGGCTACTTGCTGATCCGGGGGGTGGCGGAGGCCGGCGCCGGGATCGGGGCGGTGGCCAGGGACTGCGGGGAGGCCGGGTTCGCGAGCGCCGACGGGGGCGCCACCGTGGCCGAGGGGTCGGCCGGGGCCTCGTCCTCGCCGTCGGCGGCCGGCAGACCGCCGATGATCCGGATACCGGCCTCGTCGAAGGCCTCCTTGATCCGCCAGCGCAGCTCGCGCTCCACGGCGAACTGCTGGCCCGGCATCGTCTTCGCGGAGATCTTCACCGTCATCGACGCCAGCAGCACCTCGTCCAGGCCCAGCACCTCCACCGGGCCCCACAGCCGCTCGTCCCACGGGGACTCCTTGGCCAGACCGTCGGCGACGTGCTTGACCACCTCGCGGACACGGGTGAGGCTCTCCGACGGCTTGACCTGGACGGCCACGCCCGCGGTCGCCCAGCCCTGGCTGAGGTTGCCGATCCGCTTGATCTCGCCGTTGCGGACGTACCAGATCTCGCCGTTGTCCCCGCGCAGCTTGGTGACGCGGAGGCCGACCTCGACGACCTCGCCGGAGGCCACCCCCGCGTCGATCTTGTCGCCGACGCCGTACTGGTCCTCGAGGATCATGAACACGCCGGACAGGAAGTCGGTCACCAGGTTCCGCGCACCGAAACCGATCGCCACACCGGCCACACCGGCACTCGCGAGCAGCGGACCGAGGTTGATGCCCAGGGCGCCGAGCACCATCAGCCCGGCCGTGCCGAGGATCAGGAACGAGGCCACCGAACGCAGGACCGAACCGATCGCCTCGGAGCGCTGCCGCCGGCGCTCCGCGTTGACGAGGAGCCCGCCGAGTGCCATGCCCTCAACGGCTTCGGCGCCCCGGTTCATCCGCGTTATCAGCTTGGTCAGCGACTTGCGGACCAGCGAGCGCAGGGCTGCGGCGATCACCAGGATCAGCAGGATCTTCAGGCCGAGGTACAGCCATCCGGCCCAGTTCTCCTCGATGAAGCTGGCGGCGTTCGTGACGCTCTCGTGGGCTTCCTTGACCGAAGCGGCCGGGTCCGGGTTGTCGGCTGCCAGGGGCAGCAGGGCGGCAGGCCAGGGCACGACGGGAACCTCCAGGTGTAGCGGTCCGCCCGCGGAAGGGGTGTGCGGGACAGACCAACCACACTAACGGGGCATTCGTGTGACCCCGTTGCCGTGTTCGAGGGAGAGACCAGACTCACCTGGGGATGAAGCGGGTGTGGTTGAAAACACCTCGGACCCGTTACGGGCGCGTGGTGGCGCTTCGACCAGCCGTAAGGAGAGACTGGAGAGCAGATCGTCCCGGCGCGAGCCACGCGCCGCCGGCGTACAAGGAGGCAGTCCGTGCCGCACGTCCTGGTCCTCAATGCGTCGTACGAGCCGCTCGGCGTCGTACCGCTCCGCCGCGCGCTCGTCCTCGTCCTGGAGAACAAAGCTGTCTCCCTGGAGGAATCCGGCGCCTTTCTGCACAGCGCGACGAGAGTCGTCCCCGCGCCCAGCGTGGTCCGGCTCAAGCGTTTCGTGCGGGTCCCCTACCGGGGGCCCGTTCCACTCACCCGCCGCGCGCTGTTCGCCCGCGACGGCGGCCGCTGCATGTACTGCGGCGGGGTCGCGACCAGTGTCGACCACGTGATCCCGCGCAGCCGGGGCGGGCAGCACGCGTGGGACAACGTGGTCGCCGCATGCCGGCGGTGCAACCACGTCAAGGCGGACCGGCACCTGCTGGAGCTGGGCTGGCGGCTGCGGCACCAGCCGGCTCCGCCGTCGGGGCTGGCCTGGCGGATCATCGGCACGGGCCACCGGGATCCGCGCTGGATGCCGTACCTCCAGCCGTACGGCGCCGAGGACGCCCTGGACCGCATCGGCGCGGCAGCCTCCTGAATCCCGGGCCGCGGGGCCGCGGCCTCCGGGCCGGGGCCCCTACGGCGTGACCGCGTAGGCCTCCGCCGCGAAGAGGCTGCAGCCGAAGCGGGTCGCGCGCTTCTCGCAGGTGACGCGGACGAAGCGGGCCGGGGCCGGGGCGTCCAGGCGGACCGTCTCCAGGCCGCCGCGGGATGCCGCCACCCTCGCCGCCGGGTGCCAGGTGACGCCGTCCGGGGAGGTCTCCACCCGGTACGCCGACGGGTACGCCTCCTGCCAGTGCAGGACCAGCTTGCCGATCCGCGCCGCCGCCGGGAGCTCCGCCTGCCACCACGCGCCGTCCACCGGCTTGGACGACCACCGCGTGGTCGCGGAGCCGTCCACCGCCGCCGAGGCCGGGAACGCCGGCGTCTCGTCCCCCGACGACGAGGCCCGCGCCGAGCGCAACAGGTCCGGCCCGCCCGTACGCGGGACCGCCCGGACGGTCAGCGTCCGGGTCTGGCCCGCGAACGTGACCGGCACCGGGTAGCTGCCCGCCGGGGTGCCCGCCGGGACCGTCACCGACACCGGGACCGTGACCCGCGTACCCCGGGGAGCCGCGGCTTCCGCGGGGAGTTTCACCTCGACCCCCTGCGGCGCCGCCGCCGAGAGCGGGCCCCGGGCCCCGCCGGCGCTCAGCGCCGACAGCCGGCCCGGCACCACCTGCGCGGCCCCGCCGATCTCCACGTCCACGGCCTCCGGCAGTTCGAAGGAGGCCGACGGCCCGTCCGCCAGCCACGGCACCACCTGGTGGACCGCCGGAGCCGGCCCCGCCCACGACAACCGCACCGCGTCCGCACCCAGACCGCCGACGTCCGCCTGCGTCCAGCCCGACGCCGAGGCCTCCGCGACCTTGCGCCAGCCCTCGCCCGGCACGTGCGCCTCCACCGCCGCGCCCCGGACCCCCGGCGGCAGCGGGTCCGTCATCACGGTCACCACCGACACCGGCCGCACCGTGTCCAGCTGGACCGTGTACGAGTCCGGCTCCTGCGACACGGTGCCCGGCCGGCGGGCCGCTCCCGTCCACGCGTCCGCCTCCGCCACCGCCTGCGCGAGGAAGGGGTCCAGTACGGTCTGGTCCAGCCGGGCGGTGCCCGGCTCGGCCAGCGCCTTGCGGGCCGCCGACAGTTCCTGCGAGGCCTTCCACGCCGCCGCCCCGTCCCCGCGGGACTGGGCCCGCAGGAGGTCCACCGCCAGCTCGCCCGCCGTTCCGTACGCCGACAGCCGCGCCAGCCACGGCCCGGCCTCGTCCGACAGCCCGGGCAGCCGCTCGGGCGCCTCCCGCAGGGCCGTGAACGCCGCCCGCAGCCGGTCACCGGCCGCCGGGTCGCCCGAGCCGCGGCTGCGCCAGAACTCGTCCACCAGCGGGCGCAGGTACGCCGACTCCTGGTGGCCGAGGCCCGAGGAGGCCGTGTTCCCGGCCAGCGCCGCCAGGGACCGGCGGGCCGCCTGGTCCGGCCCGGCCAGGTCGGAGACCGCCGCCGCCCAGGACTCGCCCGGCCGGTAGCCGTTCGCGTTCCACGCGAAGTCGGCGGCCGTGAACAGCGGGATCCGCGCCAGGGTGCCCTGCTGCATCGCATTGGCCAGCAGGGCCGCCGAGCCGCCCGCCACCGCCGGCTCCCGGCCCGTGTACGGGCCGAGGAAGACCCGGCCCGGGTCCCAGTCGTTGACCGGGTAGTTGTCCATCGTGACGAGCGGGTGCTGCCCGAAGGCGCTGCGCGCCCCCTCGAGTTCCTTCCCGGTGATCGCGCGCGGCACCACGCCCACGCCCGTCCAGGCGACCTCCACCCGCCCGTCGAGCCGGCTCGCCAGGGCGGTCCGGTACGCGGTCGCGCCCTTCTGGTGGTACTCCGTCGGCATCAGCGACAGCGGCGCCGCGCCCGGATGCCGCGCGGCCAGGTGCGCCGCCAGCTCGCCCGCGACCTCCGCGTGCGCCTTCGCGGCCGCCGCCGGGCCCGTTCCGTACCGCACCCGGTCCGCCCGGCAGCCCCACTCGGTGTAGCTGACGTCCTGGAACTGCACCTGGAACGCCCGGAAGCCCAGGTCCCACATCGCGTCCAGCTTGCGCGCCAGCGCCGCCCGGTCGGCCGCCGAGGCCAGGCACATCGACTGCCCCGGGGCCACCGCCCAGGCCAGCACCACCCGGTTGGCGCGGGCCCGCTCGGCCAGCGCCCGGAACTCGGCTTGCTGCGCCGCCGGGTAGTCCTCCCGCCAGCCGGTCGTACGGTACGGATCGTCGCCGGGCGCGAGCAGGAGCCGGTTCTGCTTGGTCCGGCCCATGAAGTCCAGCTGTGCGAGCCGCTGGTCCTGTGTCCACGGCTGCCCGTAGAACCCCTCGGTGATCCCGCGTACGGGCGCGGTCGGCCAGTCCCGCACCACCACCCCGGGCACCTTCCCGCCGCCCGCTCCGACCGGGGCCAGCAGCTGGCGCAGCGTCTGCGCCGCGTGGAACAGCCCGTCCTCCCCGACGCCGGCCAGCGCGACCGTGTCCCGGCCCGCGGCCTTGCCGACGGCCAGCCGGTAGCCCCCGTTCGGCAGCTCCGCAGCCCCGGCCGCCGGGGCCGCGCCCAGCGCCCGCAGGGCCTCCTGCGCGTCGGGGCCCTGCAGCCGTACGACGGTGCCCCGTTCGGGCAGCGGCGCCCCGGGAGCCGGTTCGTGCAGGGTCCGTACGCCCGCCGCGCGCAGGGCGGTGCGGACCAGCCCGATCGCGTACGGATCGGCGTCCGGTGCCGCCACCAGCACGGCCTCGGGGCCCAGCGGGACCTCGCGCGCCGCGTCGGCGGTCATCGACTGCGGCCGCGGCCACACGGCCGGCCCCTCGGCGGCCGCTCGCGGAGCGTCGGAGCCCGGGTCGAACGCGGGCCCAGGAGCCAGCCCCGTCGCGGGATCGGCACCCGGCCCGGCGGAGGGGCCGGCAGCGGGCGCGGCGGCAGGCCCGGCAGCAGGTCCGTTCGCATGTCCGGGCGCGGTCCCCGTGGCAGGTCCGGCCGTCGGGTCCGGCCCCGGGAGGGCCGGCGCGCTCGGCGCCGCGAATGCGGCGGGCGGACCGGCGAACACCCCGCCGCCCAGCAGCGTCCCGATGACCGCCACCGCCGCCGCAGTCGCCCGCTTCCTGCCCCTGAGCTGCACGGAGCCTCCCCGTCCCGAGTCGTCACCCGCCCGTACGAATGACCCCGAGCCCACCACCCGTGCGGCCGGAGTGTCAATGCGGGCGGGCGTTCTGACCTGGATACGCAGGAATTGCGGCGCTGCCCGCGGGGTATGGCTGCGATGTTCCCGGCGGTGTTCCATGACCCCTGACCCACCCTCACACCTCGTACGGACAAAGGAGCAACCGCCCGTGGACACCGCAACCGGCACCCCGCACACCCCCGCCGCACCGCGGCACACCCCGCTGCTCGCCCACCTGCCCGCGCAGGCCGGGCCCGCCGAAGGACCCCTCACCAGCGAGCCCCCGCTCGCCGGTGCCGCCCACGCGCCGCTGACCAGCGAGCCCCCGCTCACCGACGAGGCCCCGCTGACCAGCGAGCCGACCCCACCCGCCGCGGCCGCTGCCGCAGGCGACTAGACACAGGGACACAGGTATTCACATGGACGACCTCGCCCGGCTCGCGGCCCTGCACGGCATCGCCACCACCTACCGGCCCGCCGAGGACGTCACCGTCCCGGTCCCGGAGGCCACCGTCAAGGCGCTCCTCGGGCTGTTGGGGGTCGTCGCCGACGACGCCGAGGACGTCCGGGTGCGCGCCGAGGACGCCGTACGGGAGGAGGCCGAGCGGCTGCTGCCGCGGACGGTGGTGCTCTGGCAGGGGGAACCCGTGCCGCCGGAGCCCGCCGGGCTGCCGCCGGGCACCCGGGTGCGGGTGGCCGCCGAAGAGACGGGGGAGGAGCTCGCGTGGGGCCCCGGACTGCCGCTCGGCGTCCACCGCCTCGCCGCCGAGACCCCCGACGGCCGCACCGGGGCCGCCACCCTGATCGTGGCCCCGGAGCGGGCCCCGGCCGCGCCCGAGCGGGCCCACGGGCTGCTCGTCCAGCTGTACTCCCTGCTCTCCGAGCACTCCTGGGGCATGGGCGACCTCGGCGACCTGGCCGCGCTCGCCCGCTGGGCCGGCCGTACCCACGCAGTCGGGTTCATCCAGGTCAACCCGCTGCACGCGGCCGTGCCCGGGGTCCCGTCCGACCCCTCCCCGTACCGGCCCTCCACACGCCGCTTCCCCGACCCGGTGCACCTGCGGATCGAGGACGTACCCGAGTACGCCGACTGCCCCGATCCGGGCGCCCTCGCCGAACTCGCCGCCCGGGGCGGGGAGCTGCGCCGCGCGGTCCTGGAGAAGGGGGCGCTGATCGACCGCGACGCCGTCTGGGCCCTCAAGCGCGCCGCCCTGGAACTGCTGTACGCGGTCCCGCGCACGCCCGGACGGGAGGCCGCCTACCGGGAGTTCTGCGCCGAACAGGGCGAGGCGCTGGACCGGCACGCCGCCTGGTGCGCCGAGCACGCCGACGACGACCCGAGAAGCGGGGCCGACTTCCACCGCTGGCTGGTCTGGCTGACGGTCACCCAGCTCGCCGCGGCCCAGAGCGCCGCCCGCGAGGCCGGGATGACGGTCGGCATCGTGCACGACCTGGCCGTCGGGGTGCACCCGAAGGGCTCGGACACCGCCGGCCCGCCCCTCTACGCGGACGGCGTGTGCGTCGGCGCCCCGCCGGACGCCTTCAACGCCCGCGGCCAGGACTGGGGGCTGCCGCCGTGGCGGCCCGACCGGCTGGAGGCCACCGGCTACGCGCCGCTGCGGGCCCTGCTGCGCGGGGTGTTCCGCTACGCGGGCGCCCTGCGCATCGACCACGTCATGGGTCTGTTCCGGCTCTGGTGGATCCCGGAGGGCGCCCCGCCCGCCGACGGCGCGTACGTCTCGTACGACGGCGAGGCGATGCTCGCGGTCCTGGTGCTCGAGGCCCACCGGGCCGGGGCCCTGGTCATCGGCGAGGACCTGGGGACGGTGGAGCCGCGGGTCCGCCGGGCGCTGGCGCGGCGCGGGGTGCTCGGCACCTCCGTGCTCTGGTTCGAACGGGACTGGGCGGGCGACGGACAGCCGCTCGCCCCGGAGGCCTGGCGGGCCGACTGCCTGGCCACCGCCACCACCCACGACCTGCCGCCCACCGCCGCCAAACTGGCCGGCGGCCACGTCGAACTGCGCGACCGGCTCGGCCTGCTGACCCGCCCGGTGGAGGAGGAGCGGGCCCAGGACGCCGCGGACACCGCCCAGTGGCTGGACGTGCTGGAGGGGCTCGGCCTGGACACCAAGGGCGAGGAGGCCGCCGTACGGGCCCTGTACGGCTTCCTGCTGCGCACCCCCGCCCGGCTGGTCGGCGTATGGCTGCCGGACGCGGTCGGGGACCGGCGGCCGCAGAACCTGCCGGGAACCTGGGACCAGTACCCCAATTGGCGGCTGCCGGTCGCCGACGCCGCGGGACGGCCGCTGACCCTGGAGGCGCTGGCCGCCTCGCCCCGGGCGAATGCCCTGCTGGCCGCGGTGCGGGAGGGGGCGGGTTCCCGTACGGCACCCCCGGGCGCGCGCCTCGTTTAGGTGTTCGCTACGTTTGCACCGTGGACAAGAAGAACGCTCTGCGCGCCGGCGCCGTCACGGCCGGATCGACGCTGATGATGCTGCTGATGACGTCGCCCGCGCTCGCGGTGACCCATGACGACGGCGACGACCCGGGCAAGGGCCTGAACGTTGCCCAGACCCTCGGTCTGTACGTCGGCCTGCCGATCCTGCTGTTCCTGATCATCGCGGGCCTCGTGATGGTCCTCGACAAGTCGGACAGGCCGCAGACGCAGGGCTGACCCCGCGGGGGGTAGTACCCGTCAGAGACTTCCGGGGCGCCGGGGGTCCGCAGGCCGGTGCCGTGAAGGCGTCGGTGCGGACCCCCGGCGTCCCGTTGTGCGTTCCGGACGCCGGCCGGGCGCTTTTTGACGCCCGCCGGACGCCGGCCGGGCGCTTCTTGACGCCCGCCAGACGCCGGCCGGGCCCTTCCTGACCGCCCGCTAGACGCCGGCCATCAGCTTGCGGAGCAGGCCCGTCAGGACGGCGACCTCCTCGTCGCCGAGCCCGGTGAGTGCGGCGCGCTGCACCTCCAGGCCGGCGGCGACGGCCTCGTCGACGAGGGCGAGCCCGCGGTCGGTGATCGTCACCTGCAGCCCCCGCCGGTCGTGCGGATCGGGCTTGCGGCAGAGCAGCCCGGCCTTCTCCAGTTTGTCCAGGCGCCCGGTCATGCCGCCCGTCGTGAGCATGAGCGTGGCCGACAGCTGGCGCGGCGAGAGGGTGTACGGGGCGCCGGAGCGGCGCAGCGTGCCGATGACGTCGAACTCGCCGCGCGAGATCCCGTAGCGGGCGTAGGTCTTCTCCACCGCGTCGCCCATGGCCCGGGAGATCCGGTAAATGCGGCCGAAGACGGCCATGGGGGCGGTTTCCAGGTCCGGCCGCACTGCAGCCCACTGGTCGATGATCGCGTCGACGGCGTCCTTCTTGGCCTCGGTCATGCGCGCAGTATCCGGCCTTCCTCCGATCGTTCGCAAGAAAGTTGCTTGACGGAAAGTAGCTTAGGGGTAAGCTACTTTCCAGCAATCTACTTCGGGGGAGGAACAGTGGCCATGGCCAAGGAAGCAAGGGTGGCGGGGGAGCGGCCCCTGCTCGTCGGCGTCGGTGTCAGCGCGGTCGGGATCGGCATGTACGTCCCGTTCTCCCTCGTCTTCTTCCACCACGTCACCGGCCTCTCCTTCGCCCTCGTCGGCGTGGTCATGACCGCCACCGGCCTGGCCGGACTGGCCTTCATGCCGCTGGCCGGCTCGGCCGTCGACCGGTTCGGCGCCCGGCGGACCGTCCTGGTCCTCTACGCGCTGCGGGCGCTCGGCTTCGCCCTCTACCCGTTCGCCGGCTCGCTGCCCGCCTTCGCCGCCGTCGCGCTCGTCACCGCCCTGGCCGACCGGTCCTTCCCCGCCGTCCAGCAGTCCCTGATCGGGGAAGTGGCGCGCGGCGGCGCCCGGGACCGGCTCCAGGCCTCGCTGCGGGCCCTGCAGAACGCCGGGATGGGGGCCGGAGCCCTGATCGTCTCCGGAGTGCTGGCGCTGTGGGGAACCGCCGCCTTCACGTACACCGCCTGGGGCAACGCGCTCGCCTTCGCGCTCGCCGGACTGCTCGTGCGCCGGGTCCGCCCGGTGCGCGACGGGGCGGGCTCCACCGCCGAGCGGCCGGCCGCCGGATACCGGATGGTCCTGCGCGACCGGCCCTTCCTCGCGCTGACCGCCGCCAACTTCCTGACCGCACTGGGCTACGCGGCCCTGTCCGTGCTCTTCCCGCTGTACATCGCCACCTGGCTGCACGGGCCCGACTCCCTCACCGGAGCCGCGTTCACCGTCAACACCGCCCTGTGCGCCGGGATCGGCGTGCTCGTCGCGAGCCGGGTCCGCCGCTCGGGGGCCCGCCGCACCCGCTCGGCCGCCCTCGGGGCACTGCTCTTCGCCGCCGCCTTCGTCGGGCAGATCGTGCTCGGCACCCTGCGACCCGGGCAGACCGCGACCCTGGTCGCCCTGCTGGCCATCGTCGTCGTCTACACCCTCGGCGAGCTGGTGCACAGCCCGTCCGGCGGGGCCCTGTCGGTCTCCGCCGCGCCGGCAGCCGTACGAGGCCGCTACCTCGCCACCTACCAGCTGTCCTACTCGCTGGCCACCGCGCTGGCCCCCTCCCTCTTCACCGCCCTGCTCTCCGTCGACGGCCGCCTGCCCTGGGCCGTCCTCGCCGCCGCCGCGGCCGGCGCCGCGCTGGCGCTGGTCCGGCTGGAGCGGCGGCTGCCGACCGAGGCCGTGTACGCCGAGCCTCCGGCCGTGGTGGTCGCCGCCGGGGCGCGGACCCCGGCTGCCCCGGCGCAGACCCCGGCTGCCTGAGCCGCCCGCCGGTGGTCCGGCTCCGCTCGTCCCGAGTTCCTCATCCGTCCGAGGAGTCCCCTGTCATGAACCGTTTCGCCACCGTCGCCGTGACCGCCCTCGCCCCGGTCTCCTGGGGCTCGACCTACGCCGTGACCACCGAACTGCTCCCGCCCGACCGGCCCCTGTTCACCGCGGTGATGCGGGCCCTGCCCGCCGGCCTGCTGCTCACGGCCCTGTCCCGCAGACTCCCGAGCGGGCAGTGGTGGTGGAAGTCCGCCGTCCTGGGCACGCTCAACATCGGCGCCTTCTTCCCGCTGCTGTTCCTCTCCGCCTACCGGCTGCCCGGCGGGGTGGCGGCCGTACTCGGCTCCGCCGGACCGCTGTTCGTCGTCGGACTCGCCGCCCTCGTCCTGGGGGAGCGGGCGCGGCTGCGGACCGTCCTCGCCGCCGTCACGGGGGCGTTCGGCGTGAGCATGGTCGTCCTGACCGCCGAGGCCCGGCTGGACCTCGTCGGCATCGTCGCCGGTGTCGTCTCCTCCGCCTCCATGGCCGCGGGCACGGTCATGACCAAGCGCTGGGGGCGCCCGGACGGGGTCGGCCCGCTGGCCGTGGCCGGCTGGCAGCTCACCGCGGGCGGCCTGGTCATCATCCCCGTCGCGGCCCTGCTCGAGGGGGCGCCGCCCGCGCTCGACGGCAACGCCCTCCTCGGCTACGGCTACATGATGCTGATCAACACCGGCGTCGCGTACTGGCTCTGGTTCCGCGGCATCGGCCGGCTCACCGCCACCTCGGTCACCCTGCTCGGCCCGCTCTCCCCGCTCAGCGCGGCCGTGATCGGCTGGGCGGCCCTCGGGCAGGCACTGTCGCCCGTCCAACTCGTGGGCATGGGGATCGCCTTCGGCGCCACCGTCGCGGGCCAGCTGTTCGCGGCCGCCCCGGCCCCGACGGAATCGTTCAGTTCTGCTGAACAGAATGATCGAAACATTTCGATGGACCTGACGGATGGCTCGGTGCGACGGTAGATCCATGCCGGACGGACAGACCGTCCGACCAGCACCCGAGGGGGAGATACACCGTGGCCGTCATGGACCGGGTCCGTACCGTCGCGCAGCACACGCCGGGCATCCGGGCGAAGAAGGGGTCCGCCGGGCTCGGCGTACTCCTCGCCCTGGTCGCCACGGTCGTCTGGTCCGGCAGCTTCGTCGCCACCCGGGGGATGGCCGACGCCGTCCCGCCCGTCCAGGCCGTGTTCTGGCGCTGGATCATCGCCACCCTCGCCGTCGCCCCCTTCGCGGCCCGGCAGGCCTGGCAGCAGCGGGAACTGATCCGCCGGCACCTCGGCTTCATCGCCCTCGCCTCGCTGTTCGGCGTCGCCCTGTACAACACGCTCGTGCACCAGGCCGGACTGACCACCTCCGCCTCCAACATGGGCATGATCATGGCCGCCTCGCCCGTCGTCATGGCGCTGTACGCCCGCCTCGGCGGCGAACGGCTCGGCGCCCGGCGCACCTTCGGACTGCTGCTCGCCGCGTTCGGTGTGCTGCTGCTCGTCGGGGACGGCTCGCTCGGTTTCGACTTCGGGGCCGGCGACCTGTGGATGTTCGCCGCCGCCCTGTCGTTCGCCACGTACAGCGCGCTGCTGAGGCGCAAGCCCGCCGAGCTCGGCGGACCGGCCTTCCTGATCACCACCTTCGTGCTCGGCGCGCTCATGCTGGCCCCCGTGTACGCGGTGTCCGTCACCGTCCAGGGCGGCTTCGAGGTCACCGCGGGGACCGGCGGCATGCTGCTCTACGTCGGCGTCATGTCCTCCGCCGTCGCCTTCTTCGCCTGGAACAAGGCCGTTTCGCTCATCGGCGCGGCCCGGGCAGGGGTCGTCTACTACCTCCAGCCGGTGTGCGTCGCCGGCCTCGGCCTCCTGCTGCTCGGTGAGCGGACGGGCCCGGCGCAGCTGCTCTGCATGGCGCTGATCCTGGGCGGCGTGGGCTTGGGAGCCCGGCGGTAGGTTCGGTCCCATGACCGAGTGGGACATCAAGAAGCTGCGGATCCTGCGGACCCTGGCCGACCGGGGGACCGTGACCGCGACGGCCGAGGCGCTGCACATGACGCCCTCGGCCGTTTCGCAGCAGCTGACCAATCTCGCACGGCAGCTGGGGGTTCCGCTGCTGGAGGCGCAGGGGCGCCGGGTCCGGCTCACGGATGCCGCGCACCTCGTACTGCGGCATGCGGAGGCGGTGTTCGCGCAGCTGGAGCGGGCGGATGCCGAGCTGGCCGGGTACCTGGCCGGGGATGCGGGGGAGGTCCGGATCGGGGCGTTCTCCACGGCCGTGCCGGTGCTGGTGGTCCCGGCGGTGGCGGCGCTGCGGCGGAGCCACCCGGGGGTGGAGGTACGGGTACGGGAGACCGAGGCGGCGGAGTCGTACGAGCTGCTGTCCGCCGGGGCGGTCGACCTTGCCCTCTCACTGGCGGCCCATGCCCCGACGGCCCGGGACCCGAGGTTCACCCGGCTGACGCTGATGGAGGACCCCCTGGACGTGGCCCTCCCGCCGGACCACCCGCTGGCGCAGGCTCCGACCCTGCGGCTGGCGGACCTGTCCGGCGACCCGTGGATCTACGGGGGCAGCGGGCCGTGGCAGGAGATCGCCCGCAACGCCTGCGAGGCGGCCGGCTTCGTCCCGGAACAGGCGCACTCGGCGTCCGGCTGGACCGCGATCCTGGCGATGGTGGAGGCCGGAATGGGCGTGGCGCTGGTCCCGCGCATGGTGTCGAGCCGGGCCTCGGGGGTGACGGTGCGGGTCCTGACCCGCGACCGGCCGACCCGGCACGTCATCGCGGCCACGCGCCGCGGCTCGGAGTCCGCGCCGGCGGTGGCGCACGCACTGGCCGCTCTCCGCGAAGCCGCCGCGGCCCCCTAGCCCTTCGGGCCCCCGTGCTCTTCGGGCCCCGTGCCCGGTGGGCCCGCCGAACGTGCTCGGCGGGCCCACCGGGGTGGCGTCAGGCCGAGGCGGAGGCCGCGTCCGCGGACTGGGCCTTCAGGGCGCGTTCCACGCCCGAGCGGGACTCCGAGACCAGGCGGCGCAGGGCCGCGTTCGGCTGCGCCGAGGCCAGCCACGCGTCCGTCGCCGCCAGGGTCTCCGGGGAGACCTGCAGGGCCGGGTACAGGCCCACCGCGATCTGCTGCGCGATCTCGTGGCTGCGGTTCTCCCAGATCCCCTTGATCACCGCGAAGTACTTCTCGGTGTACGGGGCCAGCAGCTCGCGCTGGTCGGTCTGGACGAAGCCGCCGATCACGGCCTCCTGCACCGCGTTCGGCAGGTCCGCCGAGTCCACCACCGAGGCCCACGCCTCGGCCTTGGCCTCCGCCGTCGGACGCGCGGCCCGCGCGGTGGCCGCGTGGCGCTCGCCCGCCGCCGTACGGTCGCGCTCCAGCTCCGCCGCGATGGCCGGCTCGTCCAGCACACCCGTGGCGACCAGGCGCTCCAGGAACGCCCACCGCAGCTCGGTGTCGACGACCAGGCCCTCGACCTCCGCCGCACCGTCCAGCAGCGCGGACAGGTAGGTCAGCTGCCCCTCGGTGCGGGCCGTGGCCGCGAACGCGCGGGCCCATGCCAGCTGGTGGTCGCTGCCCGGCTCGGCGCCGCGCAGGTGCTCCAGCGTCGCGTCGGTCCAGGTCGCCAGGCCCTGCTCCCGCCACGCCGGGTCGGCGTACAGGTCGACGGCCAGCTTCACCTGCCGGTGCAGCGACTGGACGACGCCGATGTCCGACTCCTTGCCGATGCCCGACAGGACGAGGGCGAGGTAGTCGCGCGTGGCCAGTTCGCCGTCGCGGGTCATGTCCCACGCCGAGGCCCAGCACAGCGCCCGCGGCAGCGACTCGGTGAAGTCGCCCAGGTGCGCGGTGACGTTGGCGAGGGAGACCTCGTCCAGGCGGACCTTGGCGTACGACAGGTCGTCGTCGTTCAGGAGGACGACCGCCGGACGGGCCCGGCCGACCAGCTCCGGCACCTCCGTCAGCTCGCCGTCGATGTCCAGCTCGATCCGGTCCGTACGGACGAGCTTGCCGCCGTCCAGGTCGTACAGGCCGATCGCGATCCGGTGCGGCCGGAGCGTCGGCTCGCCCTTGGCGCCCGCAGGCAGTGCCGGAGCCTCCTGGCGCACCGCGAACGCGGTGATGTTCCCGGCCGCGTCCGTCTCGATCGCGGGGCGCAGGATGTTGATGCCGGCCGTCTCCAGCCATGCCTTCGACCAGGTGGTCAGGTCGCGGCCGGAGGTCTCCTCGAGGGCGCCCAGCAGGTCCGACAGGCGCGTGTTCCCGAACGCGTGCGCCTTGAAGTACGCCTGCACGCCCTTGAAGAAGGCGTCCATGCCCACGTAGGCGACGAGCTGCTTGAGCACCGAGGCGCCCTTGGCGTACGTGATGCCGTCGAAGTTGACCAGGACGTCGTCCAGGTCACGGATGTCGGCCATGATCGGGTGCGTGGACGGCAGCTGGTCCTGCCGGTACGCCCAGGTCTTCATCGAGTTGGCGAAGGTCGTCCACGCCTGCGGCCACTTCGTGCCCTCGGCGTACGCCTGGCAGGCGATCGAGGTGTACGTCGCGAACGACTCGTTCAGCCACAGGTCGTTCCACCACTCCATGGTGACCAGGTCGCCGAACCACATGTGCGCGAGCTCGTGGAGGATCGTCTCGGCACGGCCCTCGTACGCCGCGTCCGTCACCTTCGAGCGGAAGACGTACTGGTCGCGGATGGTGACCGCGCCCGCGTTCTCCATCGCGCCCGCGTTGAACTCGGGGACGAAGAGCTGGTCGTACTTGGCGAACGGGTAGTCGTACGCGAACTTCTCCTGGAACCAGTCGAAGCCCTGGCGCGTGACGGCGAAGATCGCCTCGGCGTCCAGGAACTCGGCGAGCGACGGCCGGCAGTAGATGCCGAGCGGCACCGACTGGCCGTTCGGGCCCTCGTACGAGCTGTGCACCGCGTGGTACGGGCCGACGATCAGCGCCGTGATGTACGTGGAGATGCGCGGGGTCGGCTCGAAGCGCCAGACGTTGTCCTTGACGTCCGCGGCGTCCGGCGTCGGGGAGTTCGAGATGACCGTCCAGCCCTCGGGGGCCGTCACGGTGAACCGGAACGTGGCCTTCAGGTCGGGCTGCTCGAAGCTGGCGAACACGCGCCGCGCGTCCGGCACCTCGAACTGGGTGTACAGGTAGGCCTGCTGGTCGACCGGGTCGACGAAGCGGTGCAGGCCCTCGCCCGTGTTGGTGTACGCGCAGTCCGCGACGACCTTCAGCTCGTTGGCCCCGGCCGCGAGGTGCTTCAGCGCGATGCGCGAGTCCCGGAAGACCTCGGCCACGTCCAGCGACTTGCCGTTCAGGACGACCTCGTGCACGGCCGGAGCGACCAGGTCGATGAAGGTCTCCGCGCCCGCCTCGGCGGACTGGAAGCGCACGGTGGTCACGGAGGGGTACGTGCCGCCCTCCTGCGCCCCGCTCAGGTCGAGGTC
Source organism: Streptomyces sp. NPDC031132 (assembly GCF_055570595.1). NCBI lineage: Bacteria > Bacillati > Actinomycetota > Actinomycetes > Kitasatosporales > Streptomycetaceae > Streptomyces > Streptomyces sp. NPDC031132. The sequence continues at coordinate 63,372 of NZ_JBVIGX010000018.1, read as the reverse complement.
GATCTCGTACGAGTCGACGCTGAGCAGCTTCGCCCGCTGCTGAGCCTCTTCACGGGTCAGATTCGTGCCAGGCACGCGTTCATCTCCTTCGATGGTGACGTTGCCCCGCCATCCTTCCACGTGGCGCAGACCAGACGCCCGGGAGTAATCCACGGGCGAAACGCGGCGTCCGATTTCCGCCAGCTTCGCCGCGTCCGGGCGGGCACCCTGGACGCCATGACCACACATTCGAAGCCCCGGCCGGCGCTCCACGGCGTACGCCCCCTCGCCCCCGCCGCCCTCGCCGGCCTGCGCGTCCGTGACGACGCCGGCCGGCCCTGCCTGCCGTACGAGGACCCCGAGGGCGGCGCCCCGCTGCGCTGCTGCCTGCGCCGCAGCCACCCCGGGGAGCGGATCGCCCTCGTCTCGTACGCGCCGCTGCGCCGCTGGGCCGCCGAGACCGGCGCCGACCCGGGCGCGTACGACGAGCAGGGCCCGGTGTTCATCCACGCCGCCGACTGCGGCGGGCCGGCCGAGGGCTCCGGGTACCCCTTCGCCCAGACCGGGGCCCTGCGCACGGCGCGCCGCTACGACGCCGGGGGCCGCATCCTCGGCGGGCGCGCCCTGACCCTCGGCGAGGAGCCGGACGCGACGCTGGAGGAGGCGCTGGCGGAGGCCTTCGCCGACCCGGACGTCGCCCTCGTGCACGTCCGCGCCGTCGAGTTCGGCTGCTTCCTCTTCGAGGCCCGCAGGCCCTGACGGCCGACGGCCGGCGGGAACGCAAAAAGGGGCGGCACCGGCCGGTGCCGCCCCTTTTTGCGTGGCCGGACGCTCAGCCGCGCAGTTCCTCGGCGACGAGCTCGGCGATCTGGACCGCGTTCAGGGCCGCGCCCTTGCGCAGGTTGTCGTTCGAGAGGAACAGCGCGAGGCCGTTCTCGACCGTCTCGTCGGCGCGGATGCGGCCCACGTACGAGGCGTCCTTGCCGGCCGCCTGCAGCGGGGTCGGGATCTCCGAGAGCTCGACGCCCGGGGCGTCCTTGAGCAGCTCGTACGCGCGCTCCACGCTGATCGGGTTCGCGAAGCGGGCATTGACCTGGAGGGAGTGGCCGGCGAAGACCGGCACGCGCACGCAGGTACCGGAGACCTTGAGCTCCGGGATCTCCAGGATCTTGCGGGACTCGTTGCGGAGCTTCTGCTCCTCATCGGTCTCGAAGGAGCCGTCGTCGACCAGGTTGCCCGCGAGCGGGACCACGTTGTACGCGATGGGGCGCTTGTAGACGGTCGGCTCCGGGAAGTCCACGGCGCCGCCGTCGAAGGTCAGCTGGTCGGCGGCCTCGGAGACCGCGCACGCCTGGCCCTTGAGCTCGGCGACGCCGGCCAGGCCCGAGCCGGAGACGGCCTGGTAGGTGGTGGCGACCATCGCGGTCAGCCCGGCCTCCTCGTGCAGCGGGCGCAGCACCGGCATCGCGGCCATGGTGGTGCAGTTCGGGTTCGCGATGATGCCCTTGGGGCGGTTCTTGATCGCGTGCGGGTTCACTTCGGAGACGACGAGGGGCACGTCGGGGTCGCGGCGCCACGCGGAGGAGTTGTCGATCACGACCGCACCCTGGGAGGCGACCTTCTCGGCGAGGGCCTTGGACGTCGAGCCGCCCGCGGAGAAGAGCACGATGTCCAGGCCGGAGTAGTCGGCCGTGGAGGCGTCCTCGATGGTGATCTCCTTGCCCTCCCACTCGAGGGTCGAGCCCGCGGAACGGGCCGAGGCGAACAGCCGCAGCTCGTCCACCGGGAACTTGCGCTCGGCGAGGATGCCGCGCATGACTCCGCCGACCTGTCCGGTGGCTCCGACGATTCCGACCCTCACGGTGACTCCTTTTGGTACGTACGACGCGGGCGCGTGAAGCCATCATGCGTTCGACCCCACGAGGCTTGTCCAATCCATTGTCCGAGGAACGGACAGTGTCCTGGGTGTGAACCCGGTTACCGTCCGGTAGTCAGGCCCGTGGCGTACGAAAAGCCCGAAGGGGCGGTGCCCGGTCGGCACCGCCCCTTCGGTCGTGGAACCGGTGGAGCTACGGGGTGACCTTCTCGATCTGGACGCTGCCGGTGCCGGCGGCGGTGCCGCGGGCGTTGAGCAGCTTGACCTCGCCGAAGAACTGACGGCCCTCGGGGGCCGGAGCGGCGGCGAGGACGTTCGCCGTGACGGACGCCGAGGCACCGTTGGCGAGGTTCACCGCGGCACCCTCGTCGACCTGGACGGAGCCCAGGGCGGACGAGAAGTACACGTCGCGGTAGTTGAACGTGGTGGACCCGGACGGAACCGCGTAGCCGTCCACCTGGATGGTGTAGGTGCCGGCGGCCGGGTTGAGCAGGGTCACGGCCTCCTCGGAGTCGCCGTCGGCGGAGGAGCCGACCTTCACGCCGTCCTTGAGGACGGTGAGGTCGAGGTCGGCACCGGTGTCGGAGACACCGCCGATGGCCACGTCCAGGCGGGAGACGCCCTCACCGATGGTGACGGTGCTCGTCTGGGTCTCGCCGTTCGCGATGGTCGGCTTGGCGACCTTCGCGGAGCCGAGCGGGCCGCCCTGCAGCTTGCCGCCGGAGATGGCGGCGGCGTCGTTCTTGATCGTCCACTGGACCGGGGCGGGGGTGCCCTGCTTCACCTCGGGCAGGACCTTGACCGCCGGGTCGAAGGCCGCGCCGAGGACGCTGACGTCCAGCTTGAACGGGTTGTCGAGCAGCGGCGACGTACGGCGCGACTCGACCTCGATCTCCCAGACGCCCGGCTGCGGGTTCTCGTACGAGCGCAGGTCGGGGCGGCAGGTGTTCGCCGGGTTGTCGTAGTTCGGGTAGCACTGGGTCGTCGCGCTGTCCTCGACGCCCACACCGTACGGGTGGATCGAGATGAAGCGCGTCTGGCTGCCCGCCGCGAGACCGCCGAGGGCGACCTCGAGGGACTTCGCACCCTGCGGGACGGTGACGAAGTACGACTTGTGGCTGTTGCGCTGGACGGAGGAGGTGTCCGACATCGTGAACGACGGCTTCGCCAGCGGGGTGGAGGCGACGACCGTGGTCAGGATCTGCTTGTCGATGCCCTCGGTGGTCTCGTCGTCCAGCTGCAGGATGCCGCTGTGGACGCCGGCCGTCTTGGGCTTGGCCTCGACCTTGATGGTGACCGGCTTGTTCAGCGGCAGCGTGACGTAGTCGTAGTCGCCGACGATCTTGAACGTGCCGTCGTTGTTGCGCCAGCTCAGGTTGTGCCGGGTGCCGTACTTGACGCCCGTGGTGCGGGTGACGACGACGTCGTAGACCTTCTTCTGGCCGACCTTGAGGCCGCCCTCGCGGTCGTAGAGGCCGGTGCCGAAGCCCGGGGTCTTCAGGAACTGGTCGATCGCGGTGTCGACCGGCGCCTTGACGGTGAACTCGTTGGCCTTGGCGTCGCGCTGGAGGGACTCCCACGCGTCGACGATGTTGATGAGGCCCGCGCCCTGGGCGTGCGCCGGGACGTCGGCGATCTTCTTCGCGGTGCTGGTGAGCGCCACGCGCAGGCTCGCCGGGGTGACCGTCATGTGCTGCTGCTTGGCGGCCGAGAGCAGCAGGGCGCTGGCGCCCGTCGCCTGCGGCGAGGACATCGAGGTGCCCTGCAGCATCGAGTAACCGGCCGGCAGGTTGTAGCCGGCCTCCTTCACCGGGGAGCCGGGCAGCCAGGTCTGCGTGGTGTTGATGGCAGCGCCGGGGGCGGTGATGGTCGGCGTGAAGCCGCCGTCCTCACGCGGACCGCGCGAGGAGAACGGGAACATGTCGTACTTCTTGCTCACGCCGGAGCCGTAGTTCGCGGCCCAGGTCTCCTTGGAGACCGCGGCACCCACGGAGATGACCTTGTCCGCGAGACCGGGGTCGCCGATGGTGTTGACACCGGGGCCCTCGTTGCCCGCCGAGATGACGAGCTGGACACCGTAGGTGTCGATGAGGTTCTTGTAGAGCTCGGCGCGGGCGTTGTTGCCGTCGTTCAGCGCCGGCAGGCCGCCGATGGACATGTTGACGATGTCCACACCGCGGTTGACGACGAGGTCGATCATGCCCTCGGTCAGCGCGACGTTGGTGCAGCCGCCGGACCAGGAGCAGGCGCGCGAGGAGACGATCTTCGCGCCGGGCGCCTCGCCGTTCATCTTGCCGCCGAAGAGGCTGTTGGCGGCGGTGATGCCGGCGACGTGCGTGCCGTGCTCGGACTCGATGATGCCGATGTTGACGAAGTCGGCCTTCTTGCCGACCCAGTCACCACCCAGCGGGTCCATCGGGACGTCCTTGCGGATCTGGATCACGAACGGGATGCGCTCGGCGACGTCGGTCGACGGGTTGTCCGTGCCGAAGTAGCCGACCTGGTAGCCGTCCTTGTACGGCTTCATCGGCTCGTTGTTCGTGAAGTCGCCGTCCTGGTCGGTGTCGACGCGGACGGTGCCGGCGGCGGCGTCGTAGAGCATGCCGAACCGGTCGGTGGTGTCCCCGTCCCGGTTGACGTCGCCCTTCGCGTCACCGGTGGCGGTGATCGACTCGCTGAAACGGCTCCACTGGTACGAGCCCTCCGGGGCCTTCCAGCTCTGGCCGCCCGCGCTGAAGGTGCCGCCCGCGGCCGTGACCGGGGTGATCTGCGCACGCCAGGTGGCGTCGTTGTCGGTGATCGGGTCGGTCGCGGTGACCCAGTCGACGATCTTGCGCTCGCCCGTGGTGGTCTTCTGGAGCGCCGGGTGGCCGAGGTCGACGCCCGAGTCCAGGATGCCGATGGTCACGCCGCGGCCGTCGGCCTGCGGGTTCTTGGCGACGAAGTCCACCGCACCGGTCTCGAAGGACGGGTTGTACGGGTTCTTCGCGGGGGTGTTCTTGTCCGGCCCCGGGTAGGCCTCGGAGGCGGTCTTCTTCGCCGAGCTCGAGTCCTTGCCGCCGTCGGGGCGCGGGTCCGAGAGCTGGATCTCGTGCTTGAGGTCCAGGGCGTGCACCGAGGACAGCTTCGCGGCCGCCTTCAGCGCGGCCTCGGCCTTGGCGGTCGGCAGCGTGGCCCGCACGTAGCCGAGCTTGTCGTTCGTCTGGCCGACCGAGGCGCCCTGGACCGCACCGAGCTGGTCGGCGACCTGCTTGGTCTGGCCGGGAGCGGTGGCCACCATGACGGTGACGGTCGCGTCACCCTTGGCCTTGGCCGCCTGGAGCAGCTCGGCGTCCGCCGAACCGATCTTCTGGTCGGCTGACTTGACGGCCGGGCCGGTGCCCGGGGTGCCGGCCGCGGGGCCGGTGGCCGCGAACACGGGCATCGCGCCCGCGGTCGCGAGCGCGGCGACCAGACCGGCCGCGGCCGCGACGCGTGCAACGCGTCTGGCCCCGGATATGGAGCTGGGGGATTCGAGGGTCATCAGCATCCCTGGATAAGTGAAAGATACGGTCCGGATTTCGGTGCCGGATGACCGGTCAGCTTTGCGCAAGTGACAGCTCTTTGGGGAGCGTTGTCTTGACCGAGACCTGACATGGCGGACTCTCGCCAGGTCGGGCCATGTGCCATCGAGGTCGTACCGGGGCGTAACCGTGCGAATCGCAGGGGGTGAAGAGTTGATTTATCGACTTCCCGACCTCATTGCGGGGATGGTCCGAAGCCCCGTCTCAGATCGGGTGTGACAACTTCCGGGCCGTCAGCGCTCGCGCGTGCGCGCGTAGTGCCGCGAGGCCTTCGCCCGGTTTCCGCACACCGACATCGAGCACCAGCGCCGGGTGCCGTTGCGCGAGGTGTCGTGGAAGTGCAGCACGCACGTCCCGGAGGCGCACTTGCGGATCCGCTCGGGCGTCGTGGCCAGCAGTTCCAGGTAGTCGCGGGCGGCCGTCCAGGCCGGACCCCAGGTCGGATCCGCGAACTCGGCGCGTTCGCCGGGGCCTTCGGCGGTGAGGGTGGCCCGGATCCGCCCGTGTTCGAGGACGGCGTCGATCAGGGCGCGCGCGCTCTCGTCGTCCGGGTCGGCGACCGCGCGGGCGAGCGCCTCGCGGGCGGTCAGCAGGTGGACCAGGGTCGCGGCGTCGGCGCGGAACCGGCCGGCCAGGCCGGTGCTCTCCAGCCAGATCGCGAGCCCCTCGATCCGGGTCAGCCCGAAGGCCCCCGCGAAGAGGTCGGTGATCTCGCCGTCCCGCATCCAGCGCGTGTTCAGCAGGTCCAGGGAGACCGGCTCGCCCGTCAGGGGGCGGGGGTCCGCGGCCTCTGTCGCCATCTCGCCACTCCTCCGTACGCGCCTGCTAACCCCTCAAGAGTACGTGAGCGGTTGACGCGCCTCGCTCTAACCCTTAACTTGGAGGTAGAAGGTTAGAACCTACGTCGTGGAACCGATGAAAGGGGGCAGCCGTGACGGCTGTCATCAGCAAGCTGCGCACCGGGCACGTGGGCCTGAACGTCACCGACCTCACCCGCTCCCTCGCCTTCTACCGGGATGCCCTCGGCTTCGAGCCGCTGGGCGAGGGCAAGGAGGAAGGCCGCCGGTTCGCCTTCCTCGGGCAGGACGGAGAGCTCGTCCTCACGCTCTGGCAGCAGGCCGACGGCGGGTACGCCCCGGCCGCTGCCGGACTGCACCACCTGGCGCTCTCCGCCGCCACCATCGACGAGGTGCGGGCGTACGAGGAGCGGCTGCGCGGGCTGGGCGTGGAGTTCGCGTACGAAGGGGTCGTCGCCCACGGCGAAGGCAGGGCCTCCGGCGGCATCTTCTTCCACGACCCCGACGGCACCCGCCTGGAGATCTCCGCACCGGCCGGCGCCGAGGAGGCGCCCGCCCCCGTTTCGGGGGCTCCGACCTGCGGGTTCTTCTAGGCGCTCAGTCAGGAGGCGGCATCATGGACCGGTACCACCAGGGCTCGCTGGCCGTGCAGGAACGCGTGGGGGTGCGCGAGCTCGCCGACCACGTCGGCCGTTCGATCGGCGCGGGCATCAAGGACGTCGCCGCGGCCTTCCTGGGGCTGCAGCCGCACCTGGTCGTCGGCGCCGCGGACGGGACGGGACGCATGTGGGCCTCGCTGCTCACCGGCGCCCCCGGTTTCGTCCGGGCCACGGGTCCGCACAGGATGGCGGTCGTCGGCGGAGTGCCGGCCGGGGACCCCCTCACCGAGGCGCTGGCCACGGCGGGTACCAGGGTCGGGACCATCTCCCTCGACCCGCGCACCCGGCGCCGCATGCGCCTGGGCGGGACCCTCGAGGTGACCGCGCAGGGGTTCGCGGTCGAGGCGGACCGGGTCTTCGCCAACTGCCCCAAGTACATCCAGAAGCGGCAGCCGCTGGAGCTGGTCGCCGAAGGAGCCGGTGTCGTGCGCCGCGGGAGCGCGCTCACCCCCGACCAGGAGCGGGCCGTCCGGGCCGCCGACACCTTCTTCGTCGCCACCACCGCCGGGAACGGGGTCGACGCCAGCCACCGCGGCGGGATGCCGGGCTTCGTCGAGGTGCTCTCGCCGGTTGAGCTGTCCTGGCCGGACTATGCGGGCAACGCCATGTTCCTGACCCTGGGGAACCTGGCCGCCGATCCGCGGGCCGGGCTGCTGTTCCCGGACTGGGAGAGTGGGGCGGTGCTCCAGCTCAGCGGGCGGGCCCGGACCGAGTTCGGCCCGGACGGCAGCCGGAGCGTCCGCTTCCGCGTCGACTCGGTGGTGGAGGCCCTGCACCCCGGGAGGCTGCTCTGGAGCGCCCCGGAGTACTCGCCGGCCAATCCGGCGCCGCCACCTCACCGAGGGAGGACGACCAGGTAGGCGGCGGGCTCGCGGTCGGCGGACGCCGTCAGGGCGGTCCGGACGACCGCGGCCTGCTGCTCGGGCCAGTCGCGGAGCTTGCGCGGGGTGATGTGCAGGACGGTCACCCCGAGCCGCTCCAGGGTCTCCCGCTTGCGGACGGCCTCCGAGAACTGCTCGTCCTCGCCCTGCCGGGGTGCGCGGGTGTCGATCTCCACGGCGACGGCCTGCTCGGGCCAGAACGCGTCGACCCCGCCCAGGTGCGGGCCGCCGGGCAGGCGCAGATCCACGTTCCAGACCGGCTCGGGCAGCTCGTAGCCCCGTACGAGCTGGTACAGCCGGTCCTCGGCGATCGCCCGGCCCTCGGCGAGCAGCGACTCGACGGCGTCCACCACGTGGGGGCGGTTCAGCAGCCGGGCCACCGTCAGCTCCCGTACGACGGCTCCGGGTTCGCAGTGCCCCGCGCGGACGGCCTCGCTCAGCAGGCGGCGTACGGTGCCCGCGTCGGAGAGCTGGGCGACGGCGTCGGCCACGGCCCGGGCCACGGGCGCGACGGGCAGCCCCGTCACCTGCTGCGCGCGGGGCGGGGTGTGCGACCGCACGATCCGCACGCTGCCGACGGAGCGGAGCCGGCGGGTGTGGGGCACCAGCACGTCGATCTGCGCGAGGGCGGTGAGCGCGGGGGCGGAGCCGAACCGGTACAGCGCGAGGGCCGCCAGCCCGGTGATCATGGCCTCGCCGCCGCGGCGGCCCGCGTACAGCAGGGCGGCGTGCAGGCGCTCCTCGCTGGTCGCGGTGCCCGCGTGGAGGAGGAACACCCCCGGCAGGATCTCCTGCCAGGGCCGCGCGGCCGCGTCGGAGGCGCTCACGCCGTGCTCGCGGAGCTGGGTGAGGCTCATCACGCGGGGGCGGCTGCCCGTGAGGTGGGCGAGGGGGAGGGGTGCGTTGTGGTTCATGCGGCGGAGATTCCCGCTCGCCCGGGCCCCGCTAACCCCTGTTACGGTCCCGTCGACAAATCCGGACAAGCCCGCACTAAAGTACGGCCGTTCGAAAGCCGATACCGCCGTTCGCTTCCGCCGGCGGGGCCGCAGGCCCGGCCCCGCCGAGGGGAGCGTCAGACCGCGGCGGCCGCCGCGTCGCAGGCCTGCGCGCGCAGGGCGCGGGCCAGGTCGTCACGGGCCTCCAGCACCAGGCGGCGCAGCGCCGGCGGAGCCGACTCGTGGGCCGACAGCCAGGCGTCCGTCGCGGCCAGCGTGGCCGGCGAGTCCTCCAGCGACGGGTACAGCCCCTTCACCACGTGCATGGCGATCTGGATCGAACGCTCCGCCCAGATCCGCTCGATCACCTCAAAGTAGCGCTCCGCGTAAGGCGCCAGCAGCGCCCGCTGCGAAGGCTGCTGCATCCCGGCGATCGTCGCTTCCACCAGTGCGTTCGACAGCGCGTCGGATTCGACCACCGCCGCCCAGGCCTGGTCCTTGACCGCCTCCGAGGGCCGTGCCGCCAGGCACCGCACCTGGTGCCGCTTGCCCGACGCGGTGTCGTCCCGCACCAGTTCCGCCGCCAGCGCGGCCTCGTCCACGGCGCCGTGCGCGGCCAGCGGCAGCAGGAAGTCCCACCGCAGCTCCTGGTCCACGTCCAGCCCGTCGATCCGGGCCGACCCGTCCAGCAGCCCCAGCAGCAGCTGGAAGTCGCCCTCCGTCGCCGCGCCCGCCGCGAAGAAGCGGGCCCAGGTCAGCTGGTGCTCCGAGCCCGGCTCGGACATCCGCAGCTCCTGCAGCGCGACCGCCGACAGCACCCGGCCCCCCTGCTCGCGCCAGTCGGCCGCCGCGTAGTGCGTGACCGCGGTCAGCGCCTGCGCGTGCAGCATCTGCAGCACGCCGACGTCGCTCTCGCGCCCCGCGTGGGCCAGCACCATCGAGACGAAGTCGCGCGCCGGCATGAGCCCGTCACGGGTCAGGTTCCACAGCGCCGACCAGCACAGCGCCCGGGCCAGCGGGTCCGCCACGCCTCCGAGCCGCTCGCGCAGCGTCGCCAGCGAGCCCTCGTCGAAGCGCATCTTGCAGTACGTGAGGTCGTCGTCGTTGACCAGCACCAGGTCGGGCCGTTCCTGCCCGGCCAGCTCGGCGACGACCGTCGAGGCGCCGGCCACGTCCGCCTCGGCTCGCGCGTAGCGGACCAGCGCGGCCTCCTCCAGCCGGTACAGGCCCACCGCGACCCGGTGCGGGCGCAGCTCCTCGCCCTCCTGGACCACGGCCAGCTCGGTCACCCGCCCGCCCGCGTCGTACGTCACCACCGGCGTCAGCACGTTCACGCCCGCCGTCTGCAGCCACGCCCGCGACCACTCGGCCATGTCCCGCCCGGAAACCTCCCCGAGCACCGACAGCAGATCGTCCAGCGTGGTGTTCCCGTACGCGTTGGCCTTGAAGTAGCGCCGCGCGCCCTCGAGGAACGCGTCCCGCCCCACGTACGCCACCAGCTGCTTGAGGACCGCCGCGCCCTTGGCGTACGTGATGCCGTCGAAGTTGAGCTTCGCGTCCTCCAGGTCACGGATGTCGGCCGTGATCGGGTGCGTGGAGGGCAGCTGGTCGGCCCGGTACGCCCACGCTTTGCGGCTGTTGGCGAAGGTCACCCACGCCTGGTCGAAGCGGGTCGCTTCCACCTGCGAGAAGGAGCCCATGAAGTCCGCGAAGGACTCCTTCAGCCACAGGTCGTCCCACCACTTCATCGTGACGAGGTCGCCGAACCACATGTGGGCCATCTCGTGCAGGATCGTGTTGCAGCGCCGCTCGTACGCGGCTCGCGTCACCTTTCCGCGGAAGATGTACTCCTCGCGGAAGGTCACCATCCCCGGGTTCTCCATCGCGCCCAGGTTGTACTCGGGCACGAAGGCCTGGTCGTACTTCCCGAAGGGGTACGGGTAGTCGAAGTGCTCGTGGAAGAAGTCGAACCCCTGCTTGGTGACCAGGAAGACGTCGTCCGCGTCGAAGTGCTTCGCCAGCCCCTTGCGGCACATCGCACCCAGCGGGATCGTCAGGTCCCCGCGCGTGTAGGTGTCCGTCACGTAGTGGTACGGGCCCGCCACCACGCACGTGATGTACGTGGAGATCGGCGCGGTCTCGGCGAACCGCCGCGTCTGGCCCTCGCGGGACACCTCCGCGCCGTTGCTCCAGACCTGCCAGCCCTCCGGCGCGGTCACCTCGAAGCGGTAGGGCGCCTTCAAATCGGGCTGCTCGAAGTTCGCGTAGACCCGCCGCGCGTCGGCCGGCTCGTACTGCGTGTAGAGGTAGACCTCGCCGTCCTCCGGGTCCACGAAGCGGTGCATGCCCTCGCCCGTCCGGCTGTACGCGCAGTTCGCGTCCACCACGAGGACGTTCTCGGAGGCCAGCCCGGCCAGGGCGATCCGCGCCCCGTCGAAGACGGCGGCCGGGTCCAGTGCGCGGCCGTTGAGCGTGACGGAGTTCACCGACGGGGCGACGAGGTCCGCGAAGCTGGCCGAGCCGGGGGCCGCGGACCGGAAGCGGATCGTGGTCACCGAGCGGAAGGTCCGCGGGCCCTCGGCCGGTTCGGCCTCGTCCACGGCGGACCTCAGGTCGAGGACCACCTCGTACCCGTCGACGGACAGCAGCTCGGCCCGCTCGCGGGCCTCGTCACGGGACAGATTCTCTCCGGGCACGTGCACTCCTTCGTGCGTGATCGCGATACCTGATCGAATCCTCCCACGGGGGAATGCGGAAGGTCCTGGCCTGGTTGGCGAGGGGGAACAGGACCCGTGGTACCCACGCGACACGAGGAGAGACATGGCCGACACCCAGGTGCGAGAGAAGACCCCGGTCGACTTCTGGTTCGACCCGCTCTGCCCCTGGGCCTGGATGACGTCCCGCTGGATGCTGGAGGTCGAGAAGGTCCGCGACGTCGAGGTGCGCTGGCACGTGATGAGCCTCGCCGTCCTCAACGAGAACAAGCTCGACGAACTGCCCGAGCGCTACCGCGAGATCCTCGGCCCCAAGGGCTGGGCGCCGGTCCGCGTGGTCATCGCGGCCCAGCAGAAGCACGGTGACGAGATCACCGGCAAGCTCTACACCGCGCTCGGCACCCGGATCCACAACGAGGACAAGGGCGCGACCCGCGAGGTCATCGCCGAGGCGCTGGAGGAGGTCGGCCTGCCGGCCGAGCTGCTCGCGTACGCCGACTCCGACGAGTACGACCAGGTGCTGCGCGACTCCCACAACAACGGCATCGAGCGCGTCGGCCAGGAGGTGGGCACCCCGGTGATCTCCGTGCCCGGCGCCGAGGGCGACGAGGTGGCCTTCTTCGGGCCGGTCGTCACCCCGACCCCGCGCGGCGAGGCCGCGGCCCGGCTGTGGGACGGTACCCTGCTGGTCGCCTCCACCCCCGGCTTCTACGAGATCAAGCGCACCCGTACCCAGGGCCCGATCTTCGAGTAGGCCTCCCGCCGAACACGGAAGACCCCCGCAAGTCACGTCCTTGCGGGGGTCTTCCGTTGGACACGTCCGCACGCGAAGGCTGAGAAGACGATCACGAGGCGGACGGGCTCGGCGGGGCTGTGATCAGCCCTTGGCGGGGATCAGCAGCGGGGTGTTCGCCTTGGCGTCGGCGTAGCGCCCGGCCACGTCCTGCCAGTTGACGACGTTCCACATGGCCTCGATGAAGTCCACCTTCTGGTTCTTGTACTGCAGGTAGAAGGCGTGCTCCCAGGCGTCGAAGACCAGGATCGGCACCGAGGCCTGGCCGACGTTGCCCTGGTGGTCGTAGACCTGCTCGACGAGCAGGCGGCCGCTGATCGGCTCGTACGCGAGCACGCCCCAGCCGGAGCCCTGCGTGGCGGAGGACGCGAACGTCAGCTGCTTCTTGAACTTCGCGAAGGAGCCGAAGGACTCGGTGAGGGCGTCCGCGAGCTCGCCGATGCCGTCCGCGGCGGTGGGCTCGCCGCCGCCCTCACCGGTCTTCGGGCTGGCCATGTTGTGCCAGTAGATGCTGTGCAGGATGTGGCCGGAGAGGTGGAAGGCCAGGTTCTTCTCCAGGCCGTTCAGCGCGCCCCAGTTCTCCTTGTCGCGCGCCTCCTCCAGCTGCTCCAGCGTGGTGTTGGCGCCGGCGACGTAGGCCGCGTGGTGCTTGTCATGGTGCAGCTCGACGATCTGCGGGTTGATCACCGGCTCGAGCGCCGCGTAGTCGTAAGGAAGCTCAGGAAGCGTGTAGATGGCCATGCGTGTTGTCCGGTCCCCTCGGCGTGCCAACTGCTTATTGCAATCTATGCGCAACTGCATGCTAGCAGTATCTATTCCGGTGATCACGTAAGGGTCACCTGACCTCGTCGGGTGTGCCCCGGGTACGGCGAAGGCGCTCCCCCTGCCCGGTGGCAAGGGGAGCGCCTTCGTGGTGTGCGGGCCGTCAGGCCCGGGCCGCCGCCCGGCGCTGCATGACGTATCCGGTCGCGGCCAGGGCCGCGGTCAGGCCGCCGGTGAACACCACCTGGACCCGGGTGTCCTCGCCCAGGACCATCAGGACCAGGACCCCGACCACCCCGGCCAGTGCCACCCACGTCAGGTACGGGAAGCCCCACATCTTCACGACCAGCTTCTCCGGGGCCTCCCGCTCCAGCCGGCGCCGCAGCACGAACTGCGAGACGGCGATGAAGCCCCAGACGACGAGGATGACCCCGCCGACCATGTTCAGCAGCCAGGCGAACAGGGTGTCCGGATACCAGTACGACAGCAGCACGGTGACGAAACCGAACCCGCAGGAGGCGAGCACCGCGCGGCGCGGCACCCGGCCGCTGACCTTGCCCAGCGCCTTGGGGCCCTGGCCGCGGGAGACGAGCGAGTGGGCCATCCGCGAGGAGCCGTAGACGTTGGCGTTCATCGCCGACAGCAGGGCGATCAGGATGACCACGTTCATGATCTCGCCGGCGGCCGGGATGCCCAGGTGGTCCAGGGTGGCCGCGTACGGGCCCTCCCCGGTCACCGCCGGGTCGTTCCACGGCAGCAGCGTGACGATGACCAGCATGGAGCCGACGTAGACGATCGCGATCCGCCACATGGTGGTCTTCACGGCCCGGGCCACGCCCTTGACGGGGTCGTCGGACTCGGCGGCCGCGATGGTCACCGTCTCCAGACCGCCGTACGCGACGACCGAGGCGAGCAGTCCGACCAGCAGGCCGTCCATGCCGTTCGGCAGGAACCCGCCGTCGTGCACCAGGTTGGCGGCGCCGGGGGAGGAGGTGCCGGGCAGCAGGCCGAGGACGGCCAGCACGCCCAGGCCCAGGAACAGCGCGATCGCGCCGATCTTGAGGGCGGCGAACCAGAACTCGAACTCGCCGAAGTGGGAGACGGCGGCCAGGTTGGTGCCGCAGAACAGGGCCATGAAGGCCAGCACCCACATCCAGGACGGGGTGCCCGGGAACCAGCCGGTCATGATGTGCGCCGCGCCGATCGCCTCGATGGCCACGCCCACGCACAGCAGCGTCCAGAACATCCAGCCGGCCGTGAACCCGGCCCAGGGGCCGATCGCCCGGTCCGCGTGCACGGAGAACGAGCCGGAGGCGGGGTTCGCGGCGGACATCTCGCCGAGCATCCGCATCACGAACATCACGAGCAGCCCGGACGCGGCGTACGCGACCACGATCGAGGGACCCGCGGCGGCGATGCCGGCGCCGGAGCCGACGAAGAGGCCGGCTCCGATGACCCCGCCGAGGGCGATCATCGAGAGGTGGCGCTGCTTGAGGCCGTTGCCGAGGGGGGATCCGGCGCCGCCCGAGGGGGGCGCCTCCTGGGCGCGGGGCGCGGTGGATGTCTGGCTCATGGAGGTGTTGCCTGTCCGGTGTGCGGGTGGACGGGAGGAAGTGCCCCAGTCTCACCTCTGTCCGATCATCGGACGCTTGGTGTCCGTTATTCGGACAATGGGATGACCGCCGGTGATCGTCCCCGTACGCTCGCGGCAAGACACCGAAGACGCGGCAGGAGGCCGAATGGACCACGGCACAAGGGAATTGGCGCCGACGGGCCGGGGCGTACTGGTCACCGGAGCCTCCCGGGGCATCGGGCGGGCCGTCGCCACCGCCTTCGCCCGGCAGGGGGACCGGGTCGCCGTGCACTGCACCGCCCGCCGGGCCGACGCCGAACGGACCTTCGCCGAGCTGCCCGGGGACGGCCACGTCCTGCTCACCGGCGACCTCGCCGACCCCGCGCAGGTGGCGGACCTGGCCGCCGCGGCCGAGGACGCGCTCGGCGGTGTGGACGTGCTGGTCAACAATGCCGCCGTCATGGTCGCGCACCCGCTGCCCACCACCTCGTACGCCGACTGGCAGGCGGCCTGGCAGCACACCGCCGCGGTCAACCTGTTCGGCGCCGCCAACCTCGTGCACTGCGTCGCCCGCCGCATGATCGACGGCCGCCGCGCGGGCCGCGTCGTCAACATCGGCTCGCGCGGCGCCTTCCGGGGTGAGCCCGACCACCCGGCGTACGGCGCCACCAAGGCGGCCCTGCACGCCCTCGGCCAGTCCCTCGCCGTCTCCCTGGCCCCGCACGGCATCGCGGTCGCGGCCGTCGCACCCGGCTTCGTGGCCACCGAACGGGTCGCCGGGCGGCTCGACGGGGAGGAGGGCGAACGCATCCGCGCCCAGAGCCCCTTCGGCCGGGTCGGCACCCCCGAGGAGGTCGCCGCCGCGGTCCTCCACCTCGCCTCGCCCGCGGCGGCCTGGAGCTCGGGCACCGTCCTCGACGTCAACGGCGCCTCGTACCTGCGGACCTGACGGCCCCCGAACGCGCAGCGGGCCCCCGCCTTCCGGCACAGGGGGCCCGCTCCTTCACCGCTTCCGCGGGATCAGCCCCGGCGCGCCCGGATCTCGCGCACCCAGGCCACCACCAGCACGGCCGCGGCCGCACCGGTGGACCACAGCAGCTGCGGCCGTGCCGCGTCGTCGAACAGCATCAGCACCAGCACCGCCGCCATGCCGATCAGCGCCGCCCACGTCAGGTACGGGAAGCACCACATCCGCAGCGTGAGGCGCTCCGGCATGTCCCGCTCGAGCGTGCGGCGCAGCTTCAGCTGCGAGACCGCGATCAGCGCCCACACGAACAGCAGCACCGCGCCGACCGCGTTGAGCATGTAGAGGAAGACCGTGTCCGGCCACAGCAGGTTCAGCACCACCGACACGAAGCCGAAGGCCACCGAGGCGAACACGGCCCGGCGCGGCACTCCGCCGCCGGACACCTTCAACAGCGCCGCGGGCGCCTCGCCGCGCTCGGCCAGCGAGAACACCATGCGGGAGGAGCCGTACAGGTTGGCGTTGAGCGCGGAGAGCAGCGCCACGAACACCACGATGTTCATGATCTGGCCGGCCGCCGGGATCCCGATGGAGTCCAGCACCGCGACGTACGGGCTCTCGCCCGGCGTCAGCGAGTCCCACGGCAGCAGGGTGACGATGACCACCATCGAGCCGACGTAGAAGAAGAGGATGCGCCACACGGCGCTGCGCACCGCGCGGGCCACGGACTTGGCCGGGTCGTCGGACTCGGCGGCCGCGATGGTGACGACCTCCAGGCCGCCGAAGGCGAAGATGACGGCGAGCATGCCGGCGACCACCCCGCCGAAGCCCTCGGGGAGGAAGCCGCCCTGGCCCGTGAGGTTGGCCATGCCGATCGGATCCGTGTCCGGGAGCAGGCCGAAGATCGCGAGGGTGCCGAGGACCAGGAACAGCACGATCGCGCCGACCTTGAGGGCCGCGAACCAGAACTCGAACTCGCCGAAGTTCTTCACGGCGGCCAGGTTGCTCACGGTGAAGACCACCATGAAGATCAGCACCCAGACCCACTGGTCGACCGAGGGCAGCCAGCCGTTCGCGATCTTCGCGGCGCCGGTGGCCTCCACGGCCAGCACCACGACCAGCAGGAACCAGTACAGCCAGCCCGCGGAGAAACCGGCCCAGCGGCCCAGCGCCCGCTCCGCGTACACGGAGAACGACCCGGAGGCGGGCATCGCCGCCGACATCTCCCCGAGCGCGCGCATCACCAGCATGGCGAGGGCGCCCGCCAGCAGGTACGAGCAGATGATCGCGGGGCCGGCGATGCCGATGCCGGCGCCGGAGCCGACGAACAGCCCGGCGCCGATCACGCCGCCGAGGCCCAGCATGGTCAGGTGGCGCTGCTTGAGACTGTGGCTGAGGGGTTCCTCCGGCAGGCCGGGGCCGGTCGGCGGGGTGGGCCCGGAAGGCGGTGCGGTGGGCAAGCGGTCGCGCATGAGTGGGTGCTCGTACTCTCGTGCTCGGCAGCGGCGGTGGGGGCTCCGCAGAGGATTGGCGGGACCCTACAGTCTCGCCGGACGGCGCCCCTCCGTGCAAAACGGACGTGTTGTCTGAATCTGGCTCGTGACGCGGATCACTGCATGTCAGGTGTGAACCGGCCTCTTTGTGCACTCCCCACCAAACCGGTGAGTAGGGCTTTGTCCCGGCCGACGGAGAGGAGGCGCCCGGCCGCGCACTAGCGTCGGTGATCGTCCCGTCACCCTCACTCCGCGGAGCCTCCGATGAGCACTGCTTCCGTCTCCTTCCGCCCCGGCGCCGTCCTCGCCGACCTGCTGCCCGCGAGCCGCGTCCGCGACATCGCGCTCGTCGTCGGCGGTGCCGCGCTCACCGGCCTGGCCGCGCAGCTCTCCGTGCCCGTCCCCGGCTCCCCAGTCCCGGTCACCGGCCAGACCTTCGCGGCCCTGCTGGTGGGCACCGCCTTCGGCGCCCGCCGCGGCTTCCTCTCGCTCGCCCTCTACGCGCTCGTCGGCATGGCGGGCGTGCCGTGGTTCGCGGGCGGCACCTCCGGCGCGGGCGGCGCCTCCTTCGGCTACGTGCTCGGCATGCTGCTCGCCGCCACCGTCGTGGGCGCCCTGGCCCGCCGCGGCGCCGACCGCTCGGTGCTCCGTACGGCCGCCACGATGGCGCTGGGCTCCGCCCTGATCTACGCGGTGGGCGTGCCGTACCTGGCGCTGTCCACCGGGATGTCCTTCGGCGCGGCCGTCGCGGCGGGTCTGACGCCGTTCCTGATCGGCGACGCGCTCAAGGCCGCGCTGGCCATGGGTCTGCTGCCCGCCACCTGGAAGCTGGTCGGCCGCAAGTAGCCCCCGTACGGCAAGCGCTGCAAGCACGGCAGCCCCGGACCACTTCGCGTGGTCCGGGGCTGCCGTGCTTGCTCACGTGCCTGCCTAGGCGCGCTCGGCCACGCGCTCGGCGGCCTTGCGGCGCATGTCGCGCACCACGCCGATGACCAGCACGACGGCGGCGACCAGCAGCGACAGCATGACCGTCTCGCGGTTGTCCTTGTCGTAGACCATGTAGGCCAGGACGAAGGTGATCATCGCGGCGGTGGCCCACGTCAGGTACGGGAAGAGCCACATCTTGACCGTCAGCTTGTCCGGCGCCTCGCGGACGAGGATCTTGCGCATGCGCAGCTGGGTCAGGCAGATGACCAGCCACACGAAGAGCGCGATGGCACCCGAGGAGTTCAGCAGGAAGCTGAAGACGGTGTCCGGGGAGCTGTAGTTGAAGTAGACCGCGGCGAAGCCGAAGACGACCGAGCCCAGGATCGCGGCCATGGGCACGCCCCGCTTGTTGACCTTGGCGAAGATCTTGGGCGCGTCACCGCGCTCACCCAGCGAGAACGCCATGCGGGAGGCCGTGTACATGCCCGAGTTCAGGCAGGACAGCACGGCGGTCAGGACGATCACGTTCATGATCTGGCCGGCGTGCGCGATGCCGATCGAGTCCAGGGCGGCGACGTACGAACCCTTGTCGACGATCGACTTGTCATTCCACGGCAGCAGGGTGAGGACGATGAAGATCGAGCCCAGGTAGAAGACGCCGATGCGCCAGATCACCGAGTTGGTGGCCTTGGTGACCGCGCGGCGCGGGTCCTCGGACTCGCCGGCCGCCAGGGTGACGATCTCGCTGCCCATGAAGGAGAAGACGACCATCAGCACACCGGTGAGGATGGAGCCCCAGCCGTTCGGCATGAATCCGCCGGCGTCGGTGAGGTGGGCGAAGCCCGCACCCGGGTTGTCCGAACCCGGCAGCACGCCGAACACGGCCAGCATGCCGACGATCACGAAGGCGCCGATGGCGACGACCTTGATGCCGGCGAACCAGAACTCGAACTCGCCGTAGGAGGCGACCGAGCCGAGGTTGGTGACCGTCAGGACCACCATCACGATCAGGGCCCAGCCCCACTGCGGGACGGCCGGGACCCAGCCTTCGAGGATCTTCGCACCGGCCGTCGCCTCAACGGCGAGCACGACGACCCAGAAGAACCAGTACAGCCAGCCGATGGAGAAGCCGGCCCAGCGGCCGAGCGCGCGGTCGGCGTACGCCGAGAAGGAGCCCGAGTTCGGGCTGGCGGCGGCCATCTCGCCGAGCATCCGCATCACGAAGACGACCATCGCGCCGACGAGGAGGTACGAGATCAGGATGGCGGGGCCGGCCTTGGCGATGCCGCCACCAGAGCCGACGAAGAGACCTGCGCCGATGACGCCACCAATGGCGATCATGGAAAGGTGGCGGTTCTTGAGACCGGCCTTCAGACCGTCGGAGGGCAGGCCCTCACCGGAGTTACCGGTGGGGTTGCCTTCCTTCTGAAGGGTCGTCGTGGAGCTCATGGACGGATCCTTAGGTTCTCGGGTTGCGAGGCCCCGGCATTCAAACCTGAGATGAACGCAGGACGGAAGACCTCAGTCCGGATCGTTGCCTTGGGATGAAAGTCCAGGACGTGGGTCCCGCCCTGTCCCATCTGCGTTCTTTGGGTTTACTTGAGCTTTAGAAGTGACTTACGCGACACCCCTCCGCGGATCTTCCGGGCCGCTCGTGCCACACTCGTCGCATGCGCGTGTACCTCGGATCCGACCATGCCGGCTTTGAGCTCAAGAACCACCTGGTGGACTGGCTCAAGAACAACGGCCACGAGCCCGTCGACTGCGGGCCCCACATCTACGACGCGGTGGACGACTACCCGCCGTTCTGCCTGCGCGCCGCGGAGAAGACCGCAGCGGACGCCGACAGCCTCGGCATCGTGATCGGCGGCTCCGGCAACGGCGAGCAGATCGCCGCGAACAAGGTCAAGGGCGTCCGCGCCATCCTGGCCTGGAGCGTCGAGACCGCGAAGCTCGGCCGCGAGCACAACAACGCCAACGTGATCTCCGTCGGCGGCCGCATGCACACCCAGGACGAGGCCGTCAGCTTCATCGAGGCCTTCCTGGCGACCCCGTACTCCGACGAGGAGCGCCACACCCGCCGCATCGAGATGCTCTCCGCGTACGAGACCACCGGCGAGCTCCCCCCGATCCCGGCCCACCACCCGCAGGGCTGATCTTCCGTTTCGTCGTGCCGCCGTGGCTCCGGGCCCGGCGGCACGGCCGTTTCCAGAGGTAGGAGCAGTGCAGTGCCCGAGGGGCATACGATCCACCGCCTCGCCCAGGACCACACCGAGCGCTTCGCCGGACGGCCGGTCCGGGTGAGCAGCCCGCAGGGCCGCTTCGCCGAGAGCGCCGCCCTGCTCGACGGGCGGGACCTGGAGAGCGCCGAGGCGCACGGCAAGCACCTGTTCCTGGAACTCGGCGACGCCTGGATCCACATCCACCTCGGCCTGTTCGGCAAGCTCGGCTTCGGCCCCGCTCCGGCGCACCCGGCCACCGACACGGTCCGGCTGCGGCTGCTCAATGCGGAGCACTGGGCCGACCTGCGCGGCCCCACCGCCTGCGCACTGATCGGCGACGCCGAGAAGAAGGCGATACACGAGCGGCTCGGCCCCGACCCGCTGCGGCCGGCGGACGACCCGGACCGCGCCTGGAAGCGGATCTCCCGCTCCCGCACCACCGTCGCCGCCCTGCTCATGGACCAGAAGGTGATCGCGGGCGTCGGCAACGTCTACCGCGCCGAGGTCCTCTTCCGGCACGGCATCGACCCGTACCGGCTGGGCAAGGACCTCACGCGCGGCGAGTGGGACGCCATGTGGGCGGACCTGGCGGCGCTGATGCGCGAGGGCGTACGGAACAACCGGATCGACACCGTCCGCGACGAGCACCTGCCCGAGGCCATGGGCCGCCCGCCGCGCGTGGACGACCACGGCGGCGAGGTGTACGTCTACCGCAGGGCGAACATGCCCTGCCACATCTGCGGGACCGAGGTCCGCACCGCCGACCTGGCGGCGCGCAACCTCTTCTGGTGCCCGTCCTGTCAGACCCGCTGAGGCCGGACCCGCTGAGGCCGGACCCGGCGACCCGAGCGGCCTCGGGAAGGCCGCTCAGAAGCCGTGCGGGAGCCAGGGGGCCGCGTCGGCGGTGAAGGCCCGCGAGGCCGCAGCCAGGGCGCCCGGGCGCAGCTCGCGCACCCGGCCCGCCGCCGCCAGCGCGGTCAGGGTGATCCCGCCGAGGTACGCCGAGCCCAGCTCCCGGGCCGACAGCTCCAGGTCCGCCGGGTCCGCGGTCCGCGTGACGCGGGCGGTGCCCTCCGCGTCGCAGACCAGCCGCCACCGCCCCTCGTTCCACGGGCAAAACGCGTCCTCGACCTCCACGACCACGTCCAGCGGGGCCCCGTACGTCCGCGCCTCCAGGGCCTGAGGCAGGTCCACCAGCCGCAGGTGCAGCGAGTCCTTCAGGCTCGGCCGCGACCGCCGGACGTCGCTGACCAGGTGGAGCACCGGATCGTCCACCGGTCGCCTGCCGGCCCGGACGGTGGAGGTCAGGTCGATCTCGAAGAGGTAGCGCCACAGCGCGGCCGTCGCCGCCGGGTCCAGCGCATCGAGATCGGCCACCTCGACCTTGCCCTCCGGGCCCTGCGGCTCCCAGACCGCCCTGACCCGGTAGCGGGCGTACCCGGCCACCTCGCCGTCCGCCCGCTCCGCCACCACGCACTTCAGCGGCGAAGCGCCCTCGCGCAACACCTCCGGATCCAGCACCCCCAGCCGCTCCCAGCCGGGCTGCCGCGCCGGCATGCCGGGCCGCCGCGCGACCAGCTCCGCGTACACCTGCTCGCAGTCCGACAGCGCCTTCTCCGGATCGACGAGCCGCAGCCGCACCTCGTCCGTCCCCGGCGGCACCGAGAGCCGTACGCGGGTGCTGTCGATGGCCAGGGCCAGCGCGTACGACGCGATGCCGTAGCCGAAACGCCCGTAGATCGCCGCCTCCGAGGCCGTCAGCACGGCGAGCGGCTCGCCACCCGCACGGATGTCGTCGAGCTGGCGGCGCATCATCGACGTGAGCACCCCCCGGCGGCGGTGCGTCGGCGCGACGCCCACCATCGTGACCCCGGCCGCCGGCACCAGCGCGCCGCCCGGCACCGAGAGGCGGTACGAGAACGCACTGGCCGAGCCGACGCAGGTCCCGCCGTCCCAGACGCCCAGCGAGCGCCCGGGCTCCGTCAGAGACTTGTAGAGTTCCCGCTCCTGGGAAGACTCCGGCACCCCGCCGAACGCCAGTTCCAGGTGGTCGTACCAGACATCCCACTCATCAGCCTGCAATACGCGCATCTCAAGAGCCATACGGCCATCCTTACCAGGGCATTCCGTCACAGTCGAAGGGTTTTCGACCGGCCGGAGCCCCCAGGTCCGGGGGTCCCCCTGCGCATGCACAGCCAGGATGGATAAGGTCCCGAAGCAATGGCCGGAGCACGCATGGAGACGCTCATGGCCCGGATGCGCATGCTGTCGCACCGGGCTCGCACCGCCCTGCGCAAATCCGCCGTCGACTACTTCCGCGGCGACGCCTCCGACTGGCTCGCCTTCGCCGGGCTGCTCCTGACCATCCCCGCCATCGCCTGCGGCACGATCATGCTGCCGGTCTGGTTCTCGCCCTCCGCCCTCGTCCTGCCGATCGTCGCGGGCGGGCTGCTGCTGCGCCCCGCGAGCCTTCTCGCGCTGTACGCGGCCTCCGCGGCGGCGCTCATCGTCGAAGCCCTCGTCCTCGGGCCGTACACCCTCGGCCCCGCCCGGGTCACCCCCGGCACGGTCCTGGTCGTGGCCGCCTGCGGGTTCTTCGGACTGGTCATCGCCCAGTTCCGCAGCCGCGTCGGCGTGCCCTGGCGGCGCGGCGGCACCATGCTCTTCGACCTGCGCGAACGCATCCGGGTCCAGAGCAAGCTGCCCGGCCTGCCGCGCGGCTGGCACCGCGAGATGGCCCTGCGCCCGGCCGGCGGCCAGTCCTTCTCCGGCGACTTCGTCGTCGCCGCCCGGACGAACGGCGGCCGGACCCTCGAGGTCGTCCTGACCGACGTCTCCGGCAAGGGCATGGAGGCCGGCTCCCGCGCCCTGCTCCTGTCCGGCGCGTTCGGCGGCCTGCTCGGCGCCCTGCCCCCGCACGGCTTCCTGCCCGCCGCCAACGGCTACCTGCTCCGCCAGGACTGGGACGAGGGCTTCGCCACCTCCATCCACCTCGTCCTGGACCTGGAGACCGGCGACTACGAACTCCTCTCCGCCGGCCACCTGCCCGCCCTCCAGCTCTCCGCGGGCACCGGCCGCTGGCAGGAGAAGTCCGGCGAGGGCCCGCTGCTCGGCGTCTACGACGGCGCGGAGTTCGAAGCCGCCCGCGGCAACCTGCGCCGCGGCGACGTCCTCATGCTCTTCACGGACGGCCTCGTCGAGACCGCCGACCGCGACATCGGCGAGGGCATCGACCGCCTCACCGGCGAAGCCGACCGCTACGTCGCCGCCGGCTGGGACGGCGCGGCCTGGCACCTGATCGAAAAGGTCGCCAAGGACGTCAACGACGACCGGGCACTGCTGCTCATCCGCCGCTCACCCTGACCTGTCAGTGGCCGATGGCAGCATCCAAGTGCCCTGCCGCGCCCCTGTACACGAACCCCTTTGTGTTTCGGGCGAACGCTGTGCACACTGATCACCGTTGAATCGAACAGGTTCAATTTTTCATGCCACTTTCGTGGGGGGATTGCATGACTCTCAACCGCAAGCGCGCCGCCTGGATCGGCGCGCTCGTCGCCGCCGTCGTCACGGCCGGCGCCGTCGGAGCCCCGGCGCAGGCCGCCGAGGGCAAGACCATCAAGCCGGTGTCCGGCAAGATCCAGCCCAAGAAGCTGCCGGCGAACGCCAAGGCCAAGGTCGCGGCGAAGGCGACGGCCAAGTCCAAGGCCGAGTCCAGTGCATCGAGCCAGGCGTCCGGTCTCGCCGCTGCGGGCAGCATCACGCTGCAGCCGGGCGAGGTGCTCGCGTCCAACGAGTACATCCAGACCGCCAACGGCGTCCTGTACATGCAGCCCGACGGCAACCTGGTCCTGGACCACGTGGCCGGCGCCGAGCTGTGGGCGTCGGGCACGTACGGCAACCCCGGTGCCTACGCCGTGTTCCAGGCCGACGGCAACTTCGTCGTCTACAAGAAGGGCGGCGGCGAGGGCAAGGGCGGGGCCGTCTGGAGCAGCGCCACCTGGGGCAACGCCAACGGCCGCATCGACTTCCAGGACGACGCCAACCTCGTGGTCTACCGCAAGGACGGGTCGGCCGCTTGGTCCACCCGCACCTGGCAGGTGTGGGACACCACGCTGAGCGGCGGCGAGAACCTGGACCGCGGCACGTGGATGGCCGCCACCAACACCGTCCTCGCCATGGACAACCGCGGCTACTTCGCGGTCTTCGAGCGCAACTCGGACACCGTCCGCTCCGCGGTCGGCGCCTACAGCCCCGGTGCGTACGCCCGGATGCAGAAGGACGGCAACTTCGTGATCTACGCGAAGAACGGCGGCGAGGGCAAGGGCGGCGCCCTCTGGAACACCGAGTCGTGGGGCAACCCCGGCGCCTACCTCACCTACGGCATGGATTCGACCCTCGTGCTGCGTGCGGCCAACGGCGAGGAGCTCGGCCGCTTCGCGACCGGCGACAACGAGCAGGGCTGATCCGGTCCACGGCGGGTTCCGGGCCTGAGCGCCCGGCCGTCTGACCGTTACCCCACCCCGGGCCGCACGGCCTGGGGTGGGGTTTTCCCCACCCCGGGCCGACCGGGTTCCGCCATGGTCCCGAGGGCCCCCGCCTCCGTAGCGTCGAGACCACGATCATCGGCGGACACGGAAGGCGGCACATCATGGGGCTCCGGCGGAGCAGGCGGCAGCGCGAGACCGGGCGGGGTGCGTACGAGGGCACCGGGCGCGCGGCGTACGAGGGCACCGGGCAGGGGGCCTACGACAGCACCGCCGCCGTCGAGTTGCGCGGCGTACGGCGTGAGTACGGCCGGGGCACCGCCGCCGTGCACGCGCTGCGCGGGATCGACCTCAGCCTCCCCCGCGGCAGCTTCACCGCCGTGATGGGACCCTCCGGCTCCGGCAAGTCCACCTTCCTGCAGTGCGCGGCCGGGCTCGACCTGCCCACCGCAGGCTCCGTCCGCCTCGGCGGCACCGAGATCACCGGCATGAACGAGAACGAGCTCACCGAGCTGCGCCGCAGCCGCCTCGGCTTCGTCTTCCAGGCCTTCAACCTGCTGCCCTCCCTCACCGTGGAGCAGAACGTGCTGCTCCCGATGCGGCTCGCCGGCGGCCGCCAGGACCGTGCGCGGGCCGCCGACCTGCTCGCCCGCGTCGGCCTCGAGGGCAAGGGCCGGCGCCGCCCCGCCGAGCTCTCCGGCGGACAGCAGCAGCGCGTCGCCATCGCACGGGCCCTGGTCACCCGGCCCGACGTCGTCTTCGCCGACGAGCCCACCGGCGCCCTCGACACCACCACCGCGGCCGAGGTCCTCGGGCTGCTCCGGGCCGCCGTGGACTCCATGGGCGCCACCATCGTCATGGTCACCCACGACCCGGCCGCCGCCGCCCACGCCGACCAGGTGCTCTTCCTCGCCGACGGGCTGATCGCGGACCGGCTGCCGCACAGCTCCGCCGCGGTCATCGCCGACCGGATGACCGCCCTCACCGCCCCGGCGTACGCGGGAGCGGCCGCCTGATGCCGCTCCACCCCAACGGCCTGGCCCGGGCGGCGGTCCGCTTCCGCCCCGCCGCCTTCGCCGGCACCTTCATCGCCCTGCTCATGACCGTCGCCATCGTCTCCGCCTGCGGCATCCTGCTGGAGAGCGGAGCCCGGGCGGCCGTCCCGCCCACCCGGTACGCCCAGGCCCCCGTCGTCGTGGCCGCCGACCAGCAGATCCGCTGGCAGGTGGGCAGCGGCGAGGGCTCGTACGAGGAATCCGTACGGGTCCCGGAGCGGGCCCGGGTCGACGCCGCCCTGCTGGAACGGCTGGCTCCGCTCGGACGGGCCGTCCCCGACGTGGTCTTCCCCGTACGGGGGGATGCGGGCTCCGCCGTGGAGGCCTCGGGTTGGGGGGCGTCGGCCTTCACCGGTGCACAGCTCGGCCGGGGCCGGGCCCCGGGGGCTGCGGGCGAGGTCGTGCTGGGTACGGGAACGATTGCGGGTGCGGGTGCGGGTGCGGGTGCGGGTGCGGGGTTCGCAGGTGACCGGGTGTCGCTCGACACCCCGGTCGGCAAGCGGGAGTTCCGCGTCGTGGGACACGCCGAAGGCACCGGTGTCTGGTTCTCCGACGCCGAGGCCCGCGCCCTGTCCGGGCACCCCGGCACGCTCGACGCCGTCGTCCTGTTCGATGCCGACCCCGCCAGGGTCCGCGCCGCCGTCGACGGCCGCGCCCAGGTGCTGACCGGCGCCGCCCGCGCCGTGGACCCGCAGCTCGCGGGCGCCAGGGAGCTGCTGGTCGGCCTCGGCGGCTCCTTCGGCGGCACCGCCACCCTCGTCGCCGTCTTCACCGCCGCCGGGACGGTCGCGCTCTCCGTCGGGCAGCGCTCCCGCGAGTTCGCCCTGCTGCGGGCGGTCGGAGCCACCCCGCGACAGATCCGCCGCACCGTCGCCACCGAAGCCCTGCTCGTCGCGCCGGTCGCGGGCGCGCTGGGCTGCGTACCCGGAATCGCCCTTGCCGCCTGGTGGTTCGGGCAGCTCAAGGCCAAGGGCGCGATCCCGGCCGGGGTCGACCTCGCCGTCTCCTGGATCCCCCTGGTCTCGGCCGTCGGCATCGGCCTCGTCGCCGCCCTGCTCGCCGGCTGGGCCGCCGCCCGCAGGCCCGCCCGGATCCGCCCCGGCCAGGCGCTCGCCGAGGCCGCCGTGGAACGCCTCCGCCCGGGGTGGATCCGTACGCCGCTCGGCCTGGCGGCCGTGGCCGGCGGGACCGCCTGCGCGGGCCTGGCCGCCACCTCCGGCGGGGACGACGCCGCCAACGCCGCGCTCGGCGTGGTCATGCTCTTCATGCTGGCCGTGGCCCTGCTCGGCCCGCTGATCGCCCGCGCCTGTGCCTTCGTACTCGGCTTCCCGCTGCGCGCCGGCGGCGCCTCCGGCTCGCTCGCCGCCGCCAACTCCCGGGCCCACGCCCGCCGACTCGCCTCCGCGATCACGCCGATCGTGCTCGCCATGGCCTTCTCCTCGACCCTGGTCTTCCTGCACACCAGCGAGGAACGTGCCGCCCGGCAGCAGCAGGAGGCCGGACTGCTCGCCGACCACGTGATCACCGACCCCCCGACCGATGTGCGCGGGGAGTCGCGGTCACCCGTACCTCCGTCCTCGCGATGTTCGGCACGGGCCCCGAGCAGCGGTTCCAGTCCGTCTCGGCCCAGGGCGTCGCGGGCGATGTCACCACCGTCCAGGACCTGGGCGTACGCGAGGGCAGCCTGGCCGCGCTGCGCCCCGGCACGGTGGCCGTGGACCGCAGCCTCGCGGAGTCGGCCCGCCTCGGCGTCGGCGACCGCGTGCAACTCCGGCTCCCCGACGGGGCTCCGGCGACCCCCGAGATCGTGGCCGTCTACACCCGGGGCCTCGGCCTCGGTCAGGTCACCCTCCCGGCGGCCGACCTGACCGGCCACACCACGGCGGGGCGCGCCACCGAACTGCTGATCCGCGGCCCGGTCCCGGCGGGTCTGGGGTCCGCGATGTCCACCTCGGACTGGACCACCGCCCAGAACACGGACCGCGAGGTCAACGCCTGGGCCAACACCGTCATGGCGGCCGTCCTCGGCGGTTTCGCGGCCGTCGCCGCCGCCAACACCCTGGTGATGACCGTCCTCGACCGCCGCCGCGAGCTGCGGATGCTGCGCCTGGTCGGTTCCACCCGCCGCCAGGTGCTCCGGATGCTGCGCTGGGAGGCCCTCCTGATCGGCGGCGCGGGCGTCACCCTCGGCAGCGCGATCGCCCTGGCCACGCTGTACCCGCTGACCAAGGCCCTCACCGGGGCGCCCCCGCACATCCCGCCGATGCTGTACGCCTCCTTCGCGGCGGCGGCCCTGACCCTCGGCCT
Organism: Streptomyces sp. NPDC031132; assembly: GCF_055570595.1. Taxonomy (NCBI): domain Bacteria; kingdom Bacillati; phylum Actinomycetota; class Actinomycetes; order Kitasatosporales; family Streptomycetaceae; genus Streptomyces; species Streptomyces sp. NPDC031132. The sequence goes on along the minus strand of NZ_JBVIGX010000018.1, from coordinate 35,388 downwards.
GACCGCCACCACCCTGCCGGCCCGCTGGGCCCTCCGCCGGGAAAGGTAGCCGGGCGCGTGCCGGGCCCTGGCCGAACCGGATGCGCCGGACACCGACCAGCGAGCGCCGCAGCCTTCCGCGGAGCACGCCGGCCGGTGTCCGGGGCGAATTCCCGGCGTGGCGGCGACCCGGCCCGTCACCCGGGCACCGTCAGAGGGTCGGAGAACTCCGCTCCGCGCACGGCGGCCGCGCAAAGCGGGGCACGACGACCGCGCCTCGGTCACGGTCATCGGTACGGCCACTGGCCCGGATGCGGTTGCGCGCACAGGTCCACCCCCGACGGCAGGTCCTGGACGTCCCCGCCCAGCGCCGCAGGCATCATGCGGTGCAGCCGCCGGTGCAGCTCGTACGCGGTCCGCGTCTTCCCGCCCCCGAAGGGTCCGTTGAGCCGGATGATCAGCGGGTCATCGCCTTCCAAGGGCCGATCCCGAGCTTCCCGGTGTTCCCGAGGTCGACGGAGTGCTCGAGCTCCAGCTCCACCCGGGGCGCACCGGCCCGCGGGGTCACGTCCAGCACCCACCCCTCGGCGGCGGGCACCGTCCCCTCGGTCACCAGGTTCCGCCACACCATCATGACCGTGGCCGCTTGGCCGGGCCGGAGCTCCACCCTCTGCGGGGCACCCTCGGCGCCGGTCGGCGCGGACGTGATCTCCTCCGCCCCGTGCACGACTGCGACTTCGACCGGGACCCGCTTCTTGTCCAGCAACCGGATCTCCGGATAGCCCTCGAGTACATAAGTCTGCTTGCTGCAGTTGACCAGCTGGACGTCGGTCACCCGAAGCCCCATCGCGGCGTTCCCGGTCCCTTCGAGCAGCCGCACCCCGCCGTCGGGACAGTCCTCTTGCGCCCCTGCCGCCGATGGCGCAGCACCGACGGACGGCGCGGCCCCCGCCCCACTGGGCCCCGGCGCGGCCTCAGGCGCGGGCGGCGTATCGCACCCCACGACCACCCCCGCCAAAACGGCCCCCCAGACAACCCCCGCCACCCACCACGTACGCGCCATCCTCCGACCCTACGACCCCCACCGCCGCCCCCGACCCCGCCCGCCCAACTCCGGCTCCCTGCCGCCGACTACCCGCTGCCGCCCGGCCTGCCGCGCCTCCGGTCCTGTGCTGCCCGTCTGCGCGCCTCCGCCTGCCGCCACCTCCGCCGGGCACTGCCCGCCCCGCCTGCCCCCTACTTGCCCTCCGACCTCCGCCTGCGTGCCGCCTCCACCTGCCCTGCTCCGCCCTCCCCCTTCTGCCCGCGCGTGCTCGACCTTGCCTCCCCCCCCCCGCCTGCCCGCCCGGTTTCCGGCTGCCTCACCCACCCCAGCCGTCCCGCCCGACTCCGCCCACCAACCAACTCCAGGCCGCAGCAGGAAATCCAGCCCCCTCGTCGGAACCTCAGCCCCGCCGGCGTTTGAGGCGCGGGTCTGGGGCGGAGCCCCAGGGGCCCTGGCGTAGCCGGCGGTCGCTTGCGCGGCTTCGCGCCAGTCAAGCCCGTCCCACTCCCGCCGAGTCCCGGCCCACACCGTGTAGCTCCAGCCCCCACCAGCCAACTCCCGGCCGCAGCGGCCATCCAGCCCGGTCGGCAACCTCAGCCCCGCCGGCGTTCGAGGCGCGGGGTCCGGGGCGGAGCCCCGGAGAGCCTGGGCGCAGCCCGGGGCCGCTCGCGCAGCCGCGCCGCACGTCACGCGGGGCCCCGGGGGCGGGCCCCCGGAGACGCGGGCTGGGCCAATCACCCCCGATTGGCCGGTCCGCCGCGCCCGGCGGATCCCTACCGTGCCCCCATGGACCGCACGCTCGCCGCCGACCTCGCCCGCCTCCCCGACCTCCTCGAGGCCACCCGCCGCACCGCCGCCGACGCCCTCGGAGCCCTGGACGCCCGTCCCGTCGTACCGCCCGCTGGGCCGCCCCAGGACCCCGGGCCGCCCCGGGACCCCGAGCCGATGCCGGAGCACGCCGCCGGGGCGGACGCCGCCCTCGCCGCCTTCCGAAACCGGTGGGAGCCCCGCCTCTCCGCCTCCGCCGGCCCCCGCTACCTCGGCTTCGTCACCGGCGGCGCCACCCCCGCCGCCCTCGTCGGCGACTGGCTGACCGCCGTCCACGACCAGAACTCCAACTCCGCCCTGGACCCCGCCGGCCAGGACCTCGAACGCGAAACGATCACCTGGCTCCGCGAGCTCTTCGGCCTCACCGCCGCCCACACCGGCACCTTCGTCAGCGGCGCCACCATGTCCAACACCACCGGCCTCGCCATCGCCCGCGAGTGGCTCGGCGAACGCCTCGGCGTCTCCCCCTCCGAGGACGGCGCGGCAGCCCTCGGCCCCGTCCGCGTCCTCTCCGGAGCCCCGCACTCCTCCATCGCCAAGGCCCTCTCCGTCCTCGGCCTCGGCCGCAGCTCCCTCGTCGCCGTCCCCACCCTCCCCGGCCGCGAGGCCGTCGACCCCGCCGCCCTCGACCGCGCCCTGGCCGACACCCCCGGCCCGGCCGTCGTCGTCGCCAACGCCGGCACCGTCAACACCGTGGACTTCGACGACCTCCACGCCATCGCCGCCCTCCGCGAACGCCACGCGTTCTGGCTCCACACCGACGCCGCCTTCGGCGCCTTCGCCGCCCTCTCCCCGGAACACGCCCACCTCGCCGCCGGCCTCGACGCCTCCGACTCCCTCTGCATCGACCTGCACAAGTGGCTGAACGTCCCCTACGACAGCGCCGTCCAGTTCACCCGCCGCCAAGACCTCCAGGCCCGCGTCTTCCAGAACGCCGCGGCCTACCTCGGCCCGCTGGGCGAGCGCCCCGACCTCGTCCACCTCACCCCCGAGAACTCGCACCGGCTGCGCGCCCTCGCCGCCTGGTTCACCCTCCGCGCGTACGGCCGCCAAGGCCACCGCGAGATCGTCGAGCGCGACATCGCCTGCGCCCGGGCCCTCGGCGCCGCACTGGAGCAGGACCCCGCCTTCCGCCTCCTCGCCCCGGTCCGCCTGAACGTCGTCTGCTTCACCCTCGCCGAGGACCCCACCCCGGCCCGCCTGACGGCCCTCCGGGAGGCGGCGCAGGAGGAGGTCTTCGTCACCCCCACCGTCTACGAGGGAACCCCCGCCCTGCGCGCAGCGTTCTCCAACTGGCGCACCACACAGGCCGATGTACGCCGGGCCGCGCAGGCTCTCCGTACAGCGGCACACACGGCAGCGAAGGGGACCGCATGACGCAGCAGCAACCGCTGACCCTGCTCGAGGTCGAGGCCCTGGCGCGCTCCGCGCACGAGGGCCAGACCGACAAGGCCGGCCGGCCGTACGCCGAGCACCTCGCGGCCGTCGCGGAGGGAGTCCGTACCCGCGGCGGCAGCGCGGAGCAGCAGGCGGCGGCCTGGCTGCACGACGCCGTCGAGGACGACGCGCTCAGCCGGGAGTGGCTGGATTCCGCCGCTCTGCCCCAGCCGGTGAAGGACATGGTCCTGGCGGTCACCAAGCGCCCCGGCGAACCGGTGGAGGAGTACGCGGCCCGGATCCTCGCCACGCCCGGCGCCCTCCTGGTCAAAGAGGCCGACCTGGCGCACAACGCGGACCCCGTACGGCTCTCCGTACTGGACGGCCCCACCCGGGAACGACTGTCCGCGAAGTACGCGTATGTCCGCTCCCTCCTCGGCCTCACCGCACCGTGACGCCGGCCCCGCGCCCGAAATATGACCGGTGCACGGCCGGTTGGCGGGAACGCATCGAGGCCGATTCGTCACGGGGCGGATAGCCGGGGCCCGTTGGTGGGAGGATGGTCCATGTGGGGGCGCGCGCGGGCCGCGCGCCCCAGGCCGACCAGGGGACGACCGAAGGTGTGATCAGTAGTGGCCATTTCGCTGTCAGTGGTGGTTCTGTTGGCGGTCATCCTGGTGGTGCTCGTCCGCGGCAACCACATCAAGGCCGGCCCCGCGATCGTCGCGGTCCTCTTCGGCTTCTTCCTGGCGTCCAGCTCGATCGCCCCGGACGTCAACCGCTTCCTCAACTCCCTCGCCGACACCATCGCCGGAATCAAGCTCTAGGGGAACTCGGGGAGTGCCGGCCGCCCGCCGGTACTCCAGGTCCGCTTCACCCGGCTGCCCAGCGCCATGACGCCGAGGGTGGCCGAATTCTCGTCGGCGATCGCCTTCTCCATGCGGGACGCGAGCACCGTCAACGCATCGGCCTCAGGCGGCCCGGCGTACGCAACCTCCCCCGCTCGCCGTCACGACCGTCCGTGAGATGCCATGGGGCAAACCGGACGATAGGCTAAAAGTGGCATCAGTACGGCGTAACGGAGCGAGACTTCCCCTCGGCACCCCCCCCGTGCGACCGCTGCCGCGGGTTTCGGAGCCGTCACGCCTGACCGGCCGCACCGTCACCGTCCAAGGCAGGTTGAATGATGAACCGGACACGTCGTCTTGCAGCGCTCACTCTGTTGGTGGCCCCCGCGCTCGCGCTGGGCCCCGCCGTTGCCGCACACGCCTCGACCACCCAGGCCCCCGCGGCCGCGAAGTGCAACGTCGAGGTGGATTCAGCCGGCAAGTACCACCTGTGGGGTGAGGGATTCCCCGCCGGCACGACAGTGACCTACTCCGGCTCCGCCTCGGGTTCGGTCCCCATCGACAAGTCGGGGAGGTTCGACCTCGGCGGTCTGACTGGGAGCAAGTACGTCGTCAAGTCGGCCGACGGCAAGACCACGGTCACCTGCACGGCGGTCACCCACTGAGACCTCCGCCCGTTCCGAACGAGCGGGCCGCATCCCGTGGACGAATCGATCGATCGCCGATGCGCTGAGCAAGCCCGCCCAGGGCACGCGGAAGGGCAGGGGTACGCAGGAGGCACGGGGACCTGATCGCAGACCCCGGGAACGACTAAGGGCCAGGCGGAGGAAACATCCTCTGACCTGGCCCTTCAGTGCATCAGAGCGGGCGACGGGAATCGAACCCGCGTAGCTAGTTTGGAAGACTAGGGCTCTACCATTGAGCTACGCCCGCAACGCGTGCGCCGCAGGTCCGGGGGACCGCGGCACGGACAGCATCCTAGCGGGTCGGGCCGGGGGAGTGCACACCGCATGACGCGCCCGCGGTGCGGCGTCCGGAAACGTTCGCTTAAAACCCCGCGCATCGGAGGGTCTCCGGGCATGTACCCTACGTGTCGCACCGACGGGGTGTGGCGCAGCTTGGTAGCGCGTCCGCTTTGGGAGCGGAAGGTCGTCGGTTCGAATCCGGCCACCCCGACCACCAGTACCACCGGCATCGCCATCACGAGATCGCGTTGTGGGCTGATTGCCGCTTGCGGCTACTATGCAAGCTGCGTGCCCGTGTGTCTGATGTACCGGGCCGAATCCGCAGAACCGCTGAATCGCAGCGCGGACGCAGAACCCCAAGCAGTCAGCCACAAGGAGACCGAACCGTGAAGAGCGCCGTGGAGACCCTGAACCCGACTCGGGTTCGGCTCACTGTTGAGGTGCCCTTCGAGGAGCTCAAGGACAGCCTCGACGCGGCGTACAAGAAGATCAACCAGCAGGTCACGGTGAAGGGCTTCCGCAAGGGCAAGATCCCCGCCCGGGTCATCGACCAGCGCTTCGGTCGCGGTGCGGTGCTGGAGGAGGCCGTCAACGACGCCCTCCCGAAGTTCTACACCGAGGCCGTCAACGAGGCCGACCTGAACCCGCTGGGCCAGCCTGAGGTCGACATCACGGAGCTGAAGGACGGCGAGCTGCTGGCCTTCACCGCCGAGGTCGACGTCCGCCCCGAGATCGAGATCCCGGACTACTCCGGCATCGAGGTCGAGGTCGACGCGGTCGAGGTCTCCGACGAGGACATCGAGAAGTCGGTCGAGCAGCTGCGCGGCCGCTTCGCGTCCACCAAGGACGTCGAGCGCGCGGCCGAGGACGGCGACGTCGTCACCATCGACCTCGAGGCCAAGGTCGACGGCGAGGTGCTGCCGGACGGCGTCGCCTCCGACGTCTCCTACACCATCGGCTCGGGCGAGCTCCTCGAGGGCATCGACGACGCGGTCAAGGGCCTGGAGGCCGGTGGCGAGGCCACCTTCACCTCCCAGCTGAAGGGCGGCTCCGCCGAGGGCAAGGACGCCGAGGTCACCGTCAAGGTCACCAAGGTCTCCGCCCGTGAGCTGCCGGAGCTGGACGACGAGTTCGCGCAGATGGCGAGCGAGTTCGACACGCTCGAGGACCTCAAGGCGGACAGTCGCAAGCGCCTCGAGAACATGAAGCAGTACGACCAGGCCACGCAGGCCCAGGAGCGCGTCCTGGAGAAGCTGCTGGAGCTCGTCGAGGTGCCGATCCCCGAGAAGCTGCTCGAGGACGAGGTCAACACCCGCAAGCACAACCTGGAGCACCACCAGCTCGGCCAGATGGGCCTGACCATCGAGAAGTACCTGGAGTTCCAGGGCAAGACGGTCGAGGAGTTCGACGCCGAGACCAAGGACCAGGCGATCAAGGGCATCAAGACCCAGTTCGTCCTGGACGCGCTCGTCAACAAGGAGAAGCTGGGCGTCGACCAGGAGGAGCTCACCGAGCACCTCATGCGCCGTGCCGCCTCCTCCGGCATGTCCCCCGACCAGTTCGCCCAGGCCGTCGTCGAGGGTGGCCAGGTGCCGATGCTCGTCGGCGAGGTCGCCCGCGGCAAGGCCCTCGCGGTCGTCGTCGAGGCCGCCAAGGTCGTCGACACCAACGGTGAGGTCGTCGACCTCTCCGACGAGGAGGACGAGGCCGAGGCCGCCGCCGAGACCGCCGTCGACGGTGACGCCGACGCCGCCGAGGCGCAGGCCGACGAGGCCAAGTAACACCCTGGGCGCCGCCCCGCGCGGCGCCCGCTGAGCAGCACCCGAAGGGCCCGTACGCAGCCGTGTACGGGCCCTTCGCACACTCCGCGCACGGCGCCGCCCACAGGGCATGCGCCCGGCCCCCGAAGGGCCCACGGACCTTGCGCTCCGAGCGAACAGTTCGGGAAGCGGGATGGCGTTGTCCGACCTGCGCGTTAGGGTCCATGAATACGAGGGCACGGGAGTACCCGGAGCCGGCGGCCACCGCCGCCCCGATCGGTCCGCGCCCCAGAACGAGACGCTGAGACGGCATGTGGCCGTCGGAGACGAGCAGGTGGATACGTGACGAATCTGAAGCCTTACGCCGCGGGTGAGCCGTCCATCGGTGGCGGCCTCGGCGACCATGTCTACAACCGGCTGCTCGGCGAGCGCATCATCTTCCTCGGCCAGCAGGTCGACGACGACATCGCCAACAAGATCACGGCGCAGCTCCTCCTCCTGGCCGCGGAGCCGGAGAAGGACATCTACCTGTACATCAACAGCCCTGGCGGCTCGGTGACGGCGGGCATGGCGGTCTACGACACCATGCAGTACATCCCGAACGACGTCGTCACCATCGGCATGGGCATGGCGGCCTCCATGGGCCAGTTCCTGCTCACCGGCGGCGCCCAGGGCAAGCGCTTCGCGCTCCCGAACACCGACATCCTGATGCACCAGGGTTCCGCCGGCATCGGTGGCACCGCCTCGGACATCAAGATCCAGGCCCAGTACCTGCTGCGCACGAAGCAGCGCATGGCCGAGATCACCGCGCACCACTCCGGCCAGACCGTGGAGGCGATCATCCGCGACGGCGACCGCGACCGCTGGTTCACCGCGGAGGAGGCCAAGGACTACGGCCTCATCGACGAGATCATCTCCGCCGCGTCGCTGGTCCCGGGCGGCGGCGGCACCGGGGCCTGATCCCGGCCCCGGCGCACGGGACCTCGTACGAGGCCCCGTACGCCCGCCCGCACCCGGCAAGCCCCAGCCCGCAGAACGCCACCAGGATGGTGAACACCCAGATGCACATGAACAACCTCTCTCCCGCGAGCGGCCTCTACACCGGCGCGCAGGTGGACAACCGCTACGTCGTCCCGCGCTTCGTCGAGCGCACCTCGCAGGGCGTGCGCGAGTACGACCCGTACGCCAAGCTCTTCGAGGAGCGCGTGATCTTCCTCGGCGTGCAGATCGACGACGCCTCCGCCAACGACGTCATGGCGCAGCTGCTGTGCCTGGAGTCGATGGACCCGGACCGGGACATCTCGATCTACATCAACAGCCCCGGCGGCTCGTTCACCGCGCTGACGGCCATCTACGACACGATGCAGTTCGTGAAGCCGGACATCCAGACGGTCTGCATGGGCCAGGCGGCCTCCGCCGCCGCGGTCCTGCTCGCCGCCGGCACCCCCGGCAAGCGCATGGCGCTGCCGAACGCCCGCGTGCTGATCCACCAGCCGTCCGGCGGCACCGGCCGCGAGCAGCTCTCCGACCTGGAGATCGCGGCCAACGAGATCCTGCGCATGCGCGACCAGCTGGAGACCATGCTGGCCAAGCACTCGACCACGCCGATCGAGAAGATCCGCGAGGACATCGAGCGCGACAAGATCCTGACGGCCGAAGACGCGCTCGCGTACGGCCTGATCGACCAGATCGTCTCGACCCGCAAGAACTCCCACTGATCCTTGCCACCAATTGGCGTGGGCACGTCGTCACATTCGGCGATGTGAACCACGTCAAGGGGGCCCCGTACGGGGCCCCCGGCAAGGTACCGTCGGATATGAGGCACCAGGAGCGCTGAACCAGGCGTCTCCCAGGCGAAGGGGAAGCACCTCGTGGCACGCATCGGTGACGGCGGCGACCTGCTCAAGTGCTCGTTCTGCGGAAAGAGCCAGAAGCAGGTGAAGAAGCTCATCGCAGGACCCGGTGTGTACATCTGCGACGAGTGCATCGACCTCTGCAACGAGATCATCGAGGAGGAGCTCGCAGAGACCTCCGAGGTCCGGTGGGAGGAACTCCCCAAGCCTCGTGAGATCTACGAGTTCCTGGAGAGCTACGTCGTCGGCCAGGAGCCGGCGAAGAAGGCCCTCTCGGTGGCGGTCTACAACCACTACAAGCGGGTCCAGGCCGGCGAGAACGGCGGCGCGCAGGGCCGGGACGACGCGATCGAGCTCGCGAAGTCCAACATCCTGCTGCTGGGCCCGACGGGTTCGGGCAAGACGCTCCTCGCCCAGACGCTCGCGCGCATGCTCAACGTCCCGTTCGCCATCGCCGACGCGACGGCGCTGACGGAGGCCGGGTACGTGGGTGAGGACGTCGAGAACATCCTGCTCAAGCTGATCCAGGCCGCCGACTACGACGTCAAGAAGGCCGAGACCGGGATCATCTACATCGACGAGATCGACAAGGTCGCCCGCAAGAGCGAGAACCCGTCGATCACGCGCGACGTCTCGGGTGAGGGCGTCCAGCAGGCCCTCCTCAAGATCCTCGAGGGCACGACGGCCTCGGTGCCGCCGCAGGGCGGCCGCAAGCACCCGCACCAGGAGTTCATCCAGATCGACACGACGAACGTGCTCTTCATCGTGGGCGGCGCCTTCGCCGGCCTCGAGAAGATCATCGAGTCGCGTGCGGGCGCCAAGGGCATCGGCTTCGGGGCGACGATCCGCTCGAAGCGCGAGATCGAGGCGAGCGACCAGTTCCAGGAGGTCATGCCGGAGGACCTGGTGAAGTTCGGGATGATCCCGGAGTTCATCGGCCGTCTGCCGGTCATCACCTCGGTGCACAACCTGGACCGGGAAGCCCTCCTCCAGATCCTGGTCGAGCCGCGCAACGCGCTGGTGAAGCAGTACCAGCGGCTGTTCGAACTCGACGGCGTCGAGCTGGACTTCGAGCGTGAGGCGCTCGAGGCCATCGCGGACCAGGCCATCCTCCGCCAGACGGGCGCGCGGGGGCTGCGCGCCATCATGGAGGAGGTCCTGATGTCGGTGATGTACGAGGTCCCGTCCCGCAAGGACGTGGCCCGCGTGGTCATCACGGCGGACGTGGTCCGCTCGAACGTCAACCCGACGCTGGTCCCCCGCATCGTCCCGAAGGACCAGGGCCCGCAGGAGAAGTCGGCGTAGCCGTCACGACGTACGAGGAGGGGGGGGGGGGGGAGGGAAACGCGCCCCCCCCCCCCTTTTTCGGGGGCCACCCCCCCCCCCTCACGCAGGAGGGTTTGTGAGGCTCTCCCACAACCCCGAGGGCTGCCCCCGGGTTGGGCCCCCCCT
>NZ_JBVIGX010000018.1:0-25271 GCF_055570595.1 Streptomyces sp. NPDC031132 | reverse complement strand
CTCCCCAGAAAGAACCAAGCCCGAAAGGGAGAGTCTCCGCCGCCCCGACGGGTGGGGGGGGGGGCCCCCCCCCCCCCCGCCCTCCCCCCCCTTCCGCATTGCTGCGGCGCCGCCGCTACTTCTTGACGCGGGCGGTGTTGTAGAGCTTCGCCGCCAGCTCGGAGGTCTGCTCCAGGGTGTAGCCCGTCTTGCCCGCGAGGACCGAGGCCAGGTCGGTCGCGCTGACCACGCTCAGGGTGCTGTAGTCACCCCAGATGCAGACGGGCAGCGTGAACTCCTTCGGGCCCTTGGCCGTGGTGCTCGTGCTCGTCGAGGTGAACTTCATCTCCTGGCACTTCATGACCGCACCGCTGAAGCCCGACGGGGTCACCGCCTGGGGGCTTCCGATCAGGTCCACCGACATGGACTTGTCCTTGCCGGCGTTGAGCTTGGCCGTGGCGAAGTACGCGTCCACCGCCTTCTCCGGGTCCGCGATGTCGCCGTACAGGCCCGAGAAGTTCAGGGCCTTGGCCGACAACGGGTTGCTGGGGTCGCCGGACTGGTACTGCTGCGCCACCTTGGTGGGGTTCTTGATGCCCATGGCCTCAGCTTCGGTCTTGTCCTTGTCGCTGAGGGGCGTGTCCTTGTACTTCGGGTCCTTCTTGAAGTCGCCCACCGTCTCCGGGGCGACCAGCTTGTAGCCCTTGGTGTCTGCGGCCACCGTGCCCGAGGCGCCGCCGCCCTTCGTGAAGTACCAGCCCGCGCCCGCGATCACGGCGACCGCTACGACCACGGCGATGATCACGCCGGCCTTGGACTTCTTCGGGGGCTGCTGCGGGGGCATCCCACCGTACGGGGGCTGCTGCGGGTAGCCGTAGCCCGGCTGCGGCTGCGGCTGCTGGGGGTAGCCCTGCGGAGGCACGCCCGGCTGCTGCGGGTAGCCGTAACCCGGCTGCGGTGCGGGCTGCCCGTAGGGGCCCGGCGGCGGGGGCTGCTGCCCGTAAGGTCCCGGCTGCTGCGGCTGCTGCCCGTACGGTCCTGGCTGGTTGTAGCTCATCCCGCGTCCCCCTGTTGAGGTTGCTTATACGTTTCTCACATCCTGGCGGAAGCCGACCGGGCCCGGGGCAGCGGGCCCCTTGATTACCGGTTTCATAGCTGGACTGTTACGGCTCTAAACTGTGCCTCGTGACCGAGAACACGCAGACACCCAGCAGCCCCAACTCCGAACTGCCGACGGCGTACGCTCCGGCCGAGGTAGAGGGGAAGCTCTACGAGCGCTGGGTGGAGCGTGGGTACTTCACGGCCGATCCCGCGAGCGAGAAGCCCGCGTACACCATCGTCATCCCGCCGCCGAACGTCACCGGCTCCCTGCACCTGGGGCACGCCTTCCAGCACACGCTCATGGACGCCCTGACCCGGCGCAAGCGCATGCAGGGCTACGAATCGCTGTGGCTGCCCGGCATGGACCACGCCGGTATCGCCACCCAGAACAAGGTCGAGCAGCAGCTCGCCGAGGAGGGCAAGTCCCGCCACGACCTGGGCCGCGAGGAGTTCGTCGAGCGCGTCTGGCAGTGGAAGGAAGAGTACGGCGGCAAGATCCTCGGCCAGATGCGCCGCCTCGGCGACGGCGTCGACTGGTCGCGCGAGCGGTTCACCATGGACGAGGGCCTCTCCAAGGCCGTCCAGACGATCTTCAAGAAGCTCTACGACGACGAGCTGATCTACCGCGCCGAGCGCATCATCAACTGGTGCCCCCGCTGCCTCACGGCCATCTCCGACATCGAGGTGGAGTACCAGGAGGACGCGGGCGAGCTCGTCTCGATCAAGTACGGCGAGGGCGAGGACTCCCTCGTCGTCGCCACCACGCGCGCCGAGACGATGCTCGGTGACACCGCCGTGGCCGTCCACCCGGACGACGAGCGGTACGCGCACCTCATCGGCAAGCAGATCAAGCTGCCGCTGACCGACCGGACCATCCCGGTCGTCGCCGACACGCACGTCGACCCGGAGTTCGGCACCGGCGCCGTCAAGGTGACCCCGGCGCACGACCCGAACGACTTCGCGATCGGCCAGCGCCACGACCTGCCGGCCATGACGATCATGGACGAGCACGGCATCATCACCGTCCACGGCCCCTTCCTCGGCCTGGACCGCTTCGAGGCCCGCTCCGCGGTCGTCGGGGCGCTGCGCGAGCAGGGCCGGATCGTCGCCGAGAAGCGCCCGTACCTGCACTCCGTCGGGCACTGCTCCCGCTGCCGCACCACCGTCGAGCCGCGCCTGTCCCTCCAGTGGTGGGTCAAGGTCGAGACGCTGGCCAAGGCCGCCGGCGACGCCGTCCGCGACGGCCGCGTCTCGATCCACCCCGAGGAGATGTCGAAGCGCTACTTCGACTGGGTCGACAACCTCAACGACTGGTGCATCTCGCGCCAGCTGTGGTGGGGCCACCGGATCCCGGTCTGGTACGGCCCGGACGGCGAGATCGTCTGCGTCGGCCCGGACGACGAGGCGCCCACCGGCGAGGGCTGGCACCAGGACACCGACGTCCTCGACACCTGGTTCTCCTCCGGCCTGTGGCCGTTCTCCACGCTCGGCTGGCCGGAGAAGACCCCGGACCTGGCGAAGTTCTACTCCACCGACGTCCTGGTCACCGGCCACGACATCATCTTCTTCTGGGTCGCCCGGATGATGATGTTCGGCCTGTACGCCATGGACGGCGAGGCGCCGTTCAAGACCATCGCGCTGACCGGCCTGGTCCGCGACGAGCGCGGCAAGAAGATGTCGAAGTCCTTCGGCAACGTCGTCGACCCGCTGGACTGGATGGACAAGTACGGCTCCGACGCCGTCCGCTTCACCCTGGCCAAGGGCGCCAACCCGGGCACCGACGTGCCGATCGGCGAGGACTGGGTCCAGGCCTCCAGCAAGTTCGCCAACAAGATCTGGAACGCCACGCGCTTCGCGCTGATGAACGGCGCGACGATCGAGGGCGACCTGCCGCCGGTCGAGCAGCTGTCGGCGACCGACCGCTGGATCCTGTCCCGCCTGAACAAGACGGTCGCTCAGGTCGACGCGTACTACGAGGACTTCCAGTTCTCGAAGCTCAGCGAGGCGCTCTACCACTTCGCGTGGGACGAGGTCTTCGACTGGTACGTCGAGCTGTCGAAGACGACGTTCTTCGCTGGCGGCGAGCAGGCCAAGGTCTCCGGGCGCGTGCTCGGCGAGGTCATCGACGTCATGCTGCGGCTGCTGCACCCGGTCGTCCCGTTCGTCACCGAGACGCTGTGGACCACGCTGACCGGCCGCGAGTCGCTCGTCATCGCCGAGTGGCCCAAGGACAGCGGCTTCCGCGACGAGGCCGCCGAGGCCGAGATCGAGCGCGTCCAGGCCGTCGTCACCGAGGTCCGCCGCTTCCGCAAGGAGCAGGGCCTCCAGGACGGCCAGAGGGTCCCGGCCCGTCTGGACCTGGCCGGTACGCCGCTGGCCGCGCACGAGGCGGCCATGCGCCAGCTGCTGCGCCTCCAGCCGGAGGGCGAGGCCTTCACGGCCACCGCCACCCTGCCGGTCTCCGGCGCCAGCGTCGCGCTCGACCTGTCGGGCACGATCGACGTGGCCGCCGAGCGCAAGCGCCTCTCCAAGGACCTCGCGGCCGCGGAGAAGGAGAAGCAGCAGGCCGAGGCGAAGCTCGGGAACGAGGCCTTCCTGGCCAAGGCCCCCGACAACGTCGTGGACAAGATCAAGGGCCGGCTGACCAAGGCCGAGGCGGACATCGCCCGGATCCAGGCGCAGCTGGACTCGATGCCCGCCGCGTAACCCGTGCGCACGGTGAACCACACGCACATACGGTGAACCTTCGGCCCCCGAGCACCTCGCTCGGGGGCCGACGCGTGGGGTGACAGCGGCCCCGGGTGCCGCTTCCGCGCCCTGACGGGGCGGGCGGGACCTCGCGGACCCTTTTCGGTGTTGTCCCGAGTTGTCCGGAGTGTCGGACATCACGCTTTCGGGCCGGTCGACTGATCCGATCCCCCTCGGCGAGCACGGATGATGGAAGGCATGCACGTCCCGCCCGTCGCCCCGGTGCTCCGCCGGGCCGCGGCCACCGGCCGCCGACTCGCCGAGAGCTGGACCGGGTCTCCCCGGGCGCTTGACGTGCTCACCGCACTCAGTTGCCTCGGCCTGATGGCACTGGACCTGCCGGGCCTGGCCGCCGCGGACAACTCGCTCAGCGGCCCGATGGCGGCCGTCGTGCTCGCCGCCGGGTGCTCGAGCCTGGTGGTGCGCCGCCGGGCGCCCTGGATCTCGTACATCACCGCGCTGCTGTTCATCGCCTGGCTGCACGAGCTGACGCTGATCCAGTTCGCGCTCTACTCGGTCGGCCGCTACCGGGGGCGCCGGCCCGCGGTCCTCGCCACCCTCGGGTACGTCGCCTTCGCGCTGATCGTCTTCAGCGTCCCGGGCTGGCCCGAACCGCGGGCGCAGTCGCTCAGTTCGTTCCTGAGCCTGGTCGTGCCCATCGGGGTGCTCGCCTCGGCCGTCGGCATCGCCGCCTACCGGCACGACCTGGTGCGCGAGCTGGCCGCCCGGCGGGCCGAATCGGCCGTCCTGCAGGCGGTCCAGCAGGAGCGCACCTCGGTCGCCCGCGACGTCCACGACTTCGTCGGGCGGGAGCTGACGCTGCTGACGGTGCGCTCCGAGGTGCTGTCGGTGCGGGCGCGCGAGTCGGCGCACGCCAAGGACTTCGAGGAGCTGGCCGACACCGCGCGCCGGGCGCATCTGGTGCTCAACGAGATCATCGTGCAGCGCGGGGAGCGGGCCGCGACCCCGGGGGTGGACGGGCTGCCGGCCCTCGCGGAGGAGAGCGGGCGGGCGGGTTCCCCCGTACGGCTGGCCCTGGATCCGCAGGTGCACGGGCTGTCGCCGCTGCGGCAGGCCGCGGTGTACCGAGTGGTGCAGGAGTGCCTGACCAACGCGGCCAAGCACGCCGGCGGGGAGACCGTCGACGTGTCGATCGCGGCGGACGGCCCGCAGCTGCGGATCGCGGTCAGCAACGGCCTGCCCGCCCGTACGCCGGTGCGCGCCCCCGTCTCGGCCGGCTCGGGCACGGCGAGCATGTCCGAGCGCGTGCGCAGCCTGGGCGGAACCCTGACGGCGACGCGCACGGAGGACTCGTACACGGTGGTGGCCACCCTCCCGCGCGGATAGCCGGTGACAGCCGTGGGCGGCCACGGACAGCCGGGGAAACAGCCGCGGACGGCCGCGGTCAGGCCTTCGCCGGGACCAGCAGGCTGTTCAGGGTGTCCAGGTCCTCCACGCACCTGCCGGAGCCCAGGGCCACGCAGTCGAGCGGGGCGTCGGCGACGAACACCGGGATCCCCGTCGCGGAGGCCATCCGCAGGTCCAGGCCGGGCAGGAGCGCGCCGCCGCCGGTCAGGACGATGCCGTGCTCCATCACGTCGCCGGACAGCTCGGGCGGGCACTCCTCCAGGGTGGTGCGCACCGCGGCGATGATCGCCTCGACCGGCTCGTCGAGCGCGGCCCGTACGTCCGCGGCGCCCAGCGAGAGCGTCTTCGGCATACCGCCGACCCGCTCCCGGCCGCGCACCGTGAAGGTCCGGGTCTCCAGCTCCGGCCGGTCGGGCACCGGCCACGCCGATCCGATGCCGACCTTGACGTCCTCGGCGCTGCGCTCGCCGATGAGCAGTCCGTGCTCCTTGCGTACGTAGTCCATGATCGCGGCGTCCAGCCGGTCCCCGCCGACCCGCAGCGACCGGGACGTGACGATCCCGCCGAGCGAGATGACGGCGACCTCGGTGGTGCCGCCGCCGATGTCCACCACCATCGAGCCGCGCGGCTCGGCCACGGGCAGGCCCGCGCCGATCGCCGCCGCCATCGGCTCCTCGATCAGGTGGACGGCCCTGGCCCCGGCCCGGGTCGAGGCGTGGACGATGGCCCGCCGCTCGACCGGGGTGACCCCGGAGGGCACGCAGATCACCATCCGGGTGCGCGGCCGCCGCCCGGGCACGGCCTTGCGGACGAAGTGCCGGATCATCTCCTCGGCGGCCTCGTAGTCGCAGATCACCCCGTCCTTCAGGGGGCGGATCGCGGTGATGGAGCCGGGAGTGCGGCCGATGGTCTCCTTGGCCTCGGTCCCGACGGCCAGCGCGGTGGTGGTGCCCGCCTTCACGGCGACCACGGACGGCTCATTGAGGACGATTCCCTGCCCCCGGGCGTAGACGAGGGTGTTCGCGGTCCCCAGATCGATCCCTATGTCGCGGCTGGAAGCGGACGTCTTACTACTGGCCTGCGGCATTTGTTCCCCTATCTCCTGCCCGCAAGGCTTGCATAACGATCCGGTCGCACCGGGCGCCGAACGTCCCGAAACGGCCGGGTCGAAAGTCCCCGGGCCCCCCGTCCGTAGACTGGCCCCGTGAGTGAGCAGCAGCCCGAGAGCAACGGACCCGACGACCGCGACGAGACCCTCGAGGTCTTCGACCGGATCGTGGCCGAAGAGTCCGACCGCGACCCCGACCTGGCGGTGATCGAGGCCGGCAGCCGCACCCTGCGCGCCCAGGCCGGACCGCCCCAGGGCGACCCGGTGCCCGCGCACCCCCTCGACGCGGAGGTGGCGAGGGCACTGCAGGAGGTGGAGCAGGAGCTCGCCACCCGCTGGGGCGAGACCAAGCTGGAGCCGTCCGTCACCCGGATCGCCGCGCTGATGGACGTCCTCGGCGAACCGCAGCGCGCGTACCCGTCCATCCACGTCACCGGCACCAACGGCAAGACCAGCACCGCCCGCATGATCGAGGCCCTGCTGAACGCCTTCGAGCTGCGCACCGGCCGCTACACCAGCCCGCACGTGCAGTCGGTCACCGAGCGGATCAGCCTGGACGGGGCGCCGATCAGCGCCGAGCGCTTCATCGAGACGTACTACGACATCAAGCCGTACGTGGAGATGGTCGACGCATCCGAGGAGTTCCGGCTGTCCTTCTTCGAGGTGCTCACCGGCATGGCGTATGCGGCCTTCGCGGACGCCCCGGTCGACGCGGCCGTCGTCGAGGTCGGCATGGGCGGCACCTGGGACGCGACCAACGTGATCGACGGCTCGGTCGCGGTGATCACCCCGATCAGCCTGGACCACACCGACCGCCTCGGCGGCACGCCCGGCGAGATCGCCCAGGAGAAGGGCGGCGTCATCAAGCAGGACGCCACCGTGATCCTGGCGCAGCAGCCGGTGGACGCGGCGCAGGTGCTGCTGAAGAAGGCCGTCGAGGTCGATGCGACGGTGGCCCGCGAGGGCATGGAGTTCGGCGTCGTGGCGCGCGAGGTGGCGGTCGGCGGGCAGATGCTGACGCTGCGCGGCGTGGGCGGCGAGTACGACGGGATCTTCCTGCCGCTGTACGGGGCCCACATGGCGCACAACGCGGCGGTGGCCCTGGCGGCGGTCGAGGCCTTCTTCGGCGTCGGGGCGGAGCAGTCGCGGGAGCTGGACCTGGAGACCGTGCGCAGGGCCTTCGCCTCGGTGACCTCGCCGGGCCGGATGGAGGTCGTGCGGCGCAGCCCGACGGTGGTCCTGGACGCGGCGCACAACCCGGCCGGCGCGCAGGTCACGGCCGAGGCGGTGACCGAGGCCTTCGGCTTCAGCCGGCTGATCGGCGTCGTGGCCGCGAGCGGCGGCAAGGACGTCAAGGGGGTCCTGGAGGCCTTCGAGCCGATCTTCGCGGAGGTCGTCGTCACGGAGAACTCCAGCCACCGGGCCATGTCCGCGGACGAGCTGGCGGCGGTCGCGGTCGAGGTCTTCGGGCCGGACCGGGTGCAGGTGGAGCCGCGGCTGGACGACGCCCTGGAGGCGGCGATCACCCTCGCGGAGGAAGAGGCCGAATACGGAGGGGCCGGGGTCCTGGTGACCGGTTCCGTGATCACGGTGGGCGAGGCCCGCCTGCTGCTGAAGAGGGGCTGAGGGATGCGCACGCTGTGTGCTTCGACGCTGATCGGCGAGTTCTTCGTGATCGGTTTCGCGGGGCTGGTCGCCATGAAGAACCCGGATCTGACCCAGGCCACGGTCTGGACGGTCTGCGGGGTCGCCATGGTGGTTTCGGTGCTGTTGTGCGGGATGCTGTCGCGCCCGGGCGCGGTGCAGATCGGCTGGGCCCTGCAGATCGGCCTGATCCTGAGCGGGTTCTTCGTACCGATGATGTTCTTCCTCGGTGCGGTGTTCGCCGGGCTGTGGTGGTGCTCGGTGCACTACGGCGGCAAGATCGACGCGATCAAGGCCCGCTGGGCCGCTCAGAGCGAGGCGCAGGCCTGACGGGCCCGTGCTCCTGCCGTGCCCGGCCCCTGTAGCCTCGGGGAACCGCACCCGTTTGCCGCAAGGAGTTACAACATGACCCAGCGCACGCTCGTCCTGCTCAAGCCGGACGCGGTCAGGCGTGGCCTGGTGGGCGAGATCATCGGCCGCTTCGAGCGCAAGGCCGGCTGGAGCATCCCGGCGCTGGAGCTGCGTACGCTCGACCGGAGCATCCTGGAGCAGCATTACGCCGAGCACGTGGGTCGCCCGTTCTACGAGCCCCTGATGGGCTTCATGGCGAGCGGCCCGATCGTGGCGCTCGTGGTGGAAGGGGAACGCGTGATCGAGGGTGTCCGCCAGTTGGCCGGACCCACCGACCCGATCGCCGCGGCGCCCGGCTCCATCCGGGGGGACTTCGGCACCATCACCCGCGAGAACCTCATCCACGCCTCGGACTCGGAGGAGTCCGCCGAGCGTGAGCTGAAGCTGTTCTTCCCCACCCTCGGATGAGTCCTTCCTGACGTAACATCAGCCGAATAGCGCTCATGACCTGGGGCGACCGAAGTAATTTCGGTCGCCCTTCGGTATTACCGGGCACTTGCGGGAACGCATGGGCAGGACACGTCGTCACCACTAAGGGGGCGGGTTTCCGTTCCGGCGGGATTGCCGGAGTCCCGTCGCGCGGTGTTCATACTTGCGGCACTACGATGGGGCCTCCACCCACACACCCACCTCGCCGACCTGACAGCAGCCGCTATCAACTGGAAGGCCAGACGCTCCTCATGGGGAACAAGGGGAACAACATGTCGTTCATCGGCCGTGACATGGCGATCGACCTCGGGACCGCCAACACGCTGGTGTACGTGAGGGGCCGGGGGATCGTCCTGAACGAGCCGTCCGTGGTCGCCATCAACACGAACACCGGCGGCATTCTGGCGGTCGGCTCCGAGGCGAAGAAGATGATCGGCCGGACGCCCGGCAACATCGTCGCCGTCAGGCCCCTCAAGGACGGCGTGATCGCCGACTTCGAGATCACCGAGCGTATGCTCCGGTACTTCATCCTCAAGATCCACAAGCGCCGCTACCTGGCCCGTCCGCGCGTCGTGGTCTGCGTCCCCTCCGGCATCACGGGAGTGGAGCGGCGCGCCGTCATCGAGGCGTCCACGCAGGCCGGCGCCCGCCAGGTGCACATCATCGAGGAGCCCATGGCCGCCGCCATCGGCTCGGGCCTGCCCGTCCACGAGGCCACCGGCAACATGGTCGTGGACATCGGCGGCGGCACCACCGAGGTCGCCGTCATCTCCCTCGGCGGAATCGTCACGGCGCAGTCCATCCGGGTGGCCGGCGACGAGCTCGACAACGCGATCATCCAGCACATCAAGAAGGAGTACTCGCTCCTCCTCGGCGAGCGGACCGCCGAGCAGATCAAGATCACCATCGGGTCGGCCTACGACCTCGACAAGGACGAACACACCGAGATCCGCGGTCGGGACCTGGTCTCCGGCCTCCCCAAGACGGTCGTGATCTCGGCAGCCGAGGTCCGCAAGGCCATCGAGGAGCCGGTCAACGCCATTGTCGACGCGGTCAAGACGACCCTCGACAAGTGCCCGCCGGAGCTCTCCGGCGACATCATGGACCGCGGCATCGTCCTGACCGGCGGAGGCGCCCTGCTGCGCGGGCTCGACGAGCGGCTGCGCCGCGAGACGGGCATGCCGATCCACATCGCCGAGGACCCGCTCGACTCCGTGGCGCTCGGCTCCGGCAAGTGCGTGGAGGAGTTCGAGGCGCTCCAGCAAGTCCTGGACGCCCAGCCCCGGCGCTGATACAGACCCCCGTCCGGGGGCCATGCGGAACACAAGGATCCGCCGTACGGGTGCTGCCGCGCCCGTGCGGCGGATCGTTGATATACAGACGAAGAAGAATCCGACGAGGAAGGCACGGCCGCCGCACGTGAGGGACACACGAGAAAGCCGGCTGCTCCTGGTGCTCATGATCGCCATCGCGTTCGCATTGATCACGGTGGACATCAGGGCAGGCGAGGAGTCACCGGTCGACGGCGCCCGGCAGGCCGCCGCAGCGGTCTTCGGCCCGGTCGAAGAGGGCGTCGCGACCGCGGTCGACCCCGTCGCCAACGCCATAGGGGCGGTACGGGACTCCGGCGAGCGGCACAACCGCATCGCCACGCTGGAGCGCGAGAACGCCGCCCTGAAGGCCAAGCTGGGCAGCGACGACCAGACCCGCAGCCGCATCCGCGAGCTCGACGAGATGCTCAAGCGGGCCGGCGCCGGACAGTACGGCATCAAGGGCGCCGAGGTCATCGCCATAGGAGCTGCCCAGGGCTTCTCCTGGACCGTCACCATCGACGCCGGCAGCAAGGACGGCATCGAACGCGACATGACCGTGCTCAACGGGGAGGGACTCGTCGGCCGCGTCGCCACCGTGGGCCCCGACACCGCCACCGTCGTCCTCGCCAACGACCCCGACTTCACCGTCGGCACCCGCCTGGAGAAGACCGGCGAACTCGGCTTCGCCACCGGCCAGGGCGACCGCGCCCTGTCCGTCCAGATGCTCAACGGCAAGGCCAAGGTGAACCCGGGCGACCGGCTCGTCACCTTCGGCTCCCGCGGCAACAAGCCCTTCGTGCCCGGCGTCCCGATCGGAGAGGTCGTCAAGGTCGACCCCTCCCGCGGCGACCTGACCCGCACCATCTGGGTGCGTCCGTTCGTCGGTTTCTCGCGCCTGGACATCGTCGGCGTCGTCGTCATGCCGCCCCGCGAGGACCCGCGCGACGCCGTACTTCCACCCAAGCCCGAGGTGAAGCCCACCCCGACGGTCACCGTCACCGTCACGCCGTCCCCGTCCGCCAGCGTGCCCGGCAAGCCGGCCGACGAGTAGGAGCTGACCGCCATGCGCTTCAACCGGATCCTGCTCTCGGCCACGCTCGTCGTGGTCGCCCTCGTCGTCCAGGTCTCGGTCCTGGGCCGACTGCAACTGCCCGGCGCCGTGCCCGACCTGGTCCTGCTCACCGTCGTCGCCCTCGCCCTGGTGTACGGGCACCTCAGCGGCGCGCTCATCGGCTTCGCCGCCGGACTGCTCGCCGACCTGGCGCCGCCCGCCGACCACGCCGCCGGGCGGTACGCGCTCGTCCTGTGCGTCATCGGGTACGCCGCCGGCCTGGTCCGCCCCGACTCCGGGCGGTTCCGCTCCGCCTGGGGCCCGATGCTGACCGTCGTCGCCGCCGCGATCGGCTCCACCCTGCTCTACGCGAGCGTGGGCGCCCTCGTCGGCGACACCGCGGCCCGTCACGTGGGCCTGACCGGGCTGCTGTTCACCGCGACCCTCTACGACCTGCTGCTCGCCCCGTTCACCGTGCCGTTCATCATGGCGCTGGCCCGGCGCGCCGAGAACGACCCGATGGCCGTCGAGGCGAACGGCGGACAGGCCAAGACCGCCGACGTGTCCTCCGGCTGGCTCTCCGGCGGCACCGGCCTGCGCATCGGCAGCCAGCGCGGCGGCCTCCGGCTCAAGACGGCCCGCAGCCGCGCCAACAAGGCCGGCCGGATAAAGGGCGTCAAGGGAATCAAGGGTGTGAAGAGCGTCAAGAAGCTGTGAGGGAGGAGCAGACGTGACCAATGTTCCGGAGACCGGCCGCACCCCGCGGGTGCAGATCCGGCTGATCATGATCCAGGTCCTCGTCTTCTCGACGCTGTTCACCCTCGGCGGCCGGCTCTGGTTCCTCCAGATCCGCGACGGCGCGGAGTACTACCACGAGGCGAAGAGCAACCACGTCCAGCGGGTCGTCCAGCCGGCCGTGCGCGGCTCGATCCTCGACGCCCGCGGGGTACCGCTCGCCGACAACGAGACCCGCCTGGTCGTCTCCGCCAGCCGCACCAAGCTCATGAAGATGAAGGACAAGGGCAAGGACGTCATGACCCGTCTCGCCGACGTCCTGGACATGAGCCCCAAGGAGGTCATGGAAAAGGTCCGGCTCTGCGACTCCCAGACCCCCGCGCCCTGCTGGAACGGCTCCCCCTACCAGCCGATTCCGGTCACCCTCGAAGCCACCACGCAGCAGGCGCTGCAGCTGCGCGAACGCCCCGAGGACTTCCCCGGCATCACCGCGGAGCCCACCGCCGTCCGCCGCTACCCGGCCCCCGGCGGGGCCCGCACCGCGCAGGTGCTCGGATACCTCTCGCCGGTCACCGACGACGAGATCCAGAAGGCCAAGGACACCGACTCGCCGCATCTGCGCTCCGATCAGGTCGGCCGCTCGGGGATCGAACGCACCTATGACAAGCAGTTGCGCGGCAAGGCGGAAGTCACCTCGTACGAAGTCGACAACCTCGGCCGGGTCATGGGCCAGACCAAGTCCGACCCGGGCGTGGCCGGGGCCACCCTCGTCACCAGCATCGACGCCCGGGTCCAGGCCGTCGCCGAGTACGAGCTCCAGCTGGCGATGAAGACCGTCCGCAACGAGACCGACAACATCACCGGCCGCAAGTACGAGGCCGACTCGGGCGCCGTCGTCGTCATGGAGGCCAAGACCGGCCGGGTCGTCGCGATGGCCTCCCAGCCCGACTACGACCCCAACGCCTGGGTCGGCGGCATTTCCGGCAAGGACTACGCGAGGCTCACCAGCAAGAGCTCGAACTACCCGCTGCTGAACCGGGCCATCCAGGGCCAGGCCCCCGCCGGCTCCATCTTCAAGGTGGTGTCGGCGAGCGCGGCCGTGCGGGCCGGCTACGACTTCGACGGCAAGTACAACTGCAGCGCTTCCTACAACATGGGCGGCCGGAGCTTCGCGAACTTCGAGTCGAAGGGGCACGGGCCCATCACCCTGGGCGAGGCCCTCAAGTTCTCCTGCAACACCGTCTTCTACGCCCTCGGGCACAAGGAGTGGCAGCGCGACGGCGGGCTCAAGCCCAAGAAGGACGCCCACGACTGGTTCTACCGGACCGCCCGGGAGTTCGGACTCGGCGCCGAGACCGGCATCGACCTGCCGAACGAGGTCACCGGCCGTATCCCCGACCGCAAGTGGAAGCAGAACTTCTGGAAGGCCAACAAGGACTCCTGGTGCAAGCAGGGCAAGAAGGGCGGCACCTACGTCGAGCAGATCGCCTACGAGAGCTGCCTCGAAGGCAATCAGCTGAAGGCCTATGACAGCATCAACTTCGCCATCGGGCAGGGCGACGTACTCGTCACCCCCATCCAGATGGCCACCGTCTACTCCGCGATCAGCAACGGCGGCACCCTCTACGACCCCACGGTCGGCAAGGCCGTGATCAGCCCCGACGGCAAGCACACCGAGATGGTCAAGCCGCAGGCCCACGGCAGGCTGCCGATCGGCGCCAAGACCATCAGCGACCTCGACAAGGGCCTGCGCTCGGTCGCCGAGCCGGGCGGCACCGCCGCCTGGCGCTTCATGGGCTGGCCGCAGGACAAGATCCCGATGCACGCCAAGACCGGCACCGCCCAGGTCTACGGCAAGCAGACCACGTCCTGGCTGGCGACCTACACCAAGGACTTCGCGATCGTCATGACGATCTCCCAGGGCGGCACCGGCTCCGGAGCCTCCGGCCCCGCCGTCCGCAACCTCTACAACGCCATCTACGGTCTCGACATGGAGGGCAACCAGGACCTGAAGAAGGCCCTGCTGCCGGGACCCGAGACCAAACTGCCCAAGATCGACCCCGACGGCTCCATCGACTCCCCCGAGATCCGGCCGTACGTGCCGCCGTCGCCGGAAGAGCCGCCCCCCGCGCTCGCCGGGCCGCCCGCCGCGTCCCCCGCACGGCACGACTGAGGACCGCAAACCGACATGCAGACCGCCAACAAGTTCTCCGTATCCCGGTACGCGCCCGAGCGCGGCGCGATGGCCAAACTGACCTCGCGCGACTCGGTGCTGCGCCGGCTCGACTGGCCGATACTCCTCTCGGCGCTCGCCCTGTCCTTCATGGGCGCCCTGCTGGTGTGGTCGGCGACCCGCAACCGCACCCAGCTCAACCAGGGCGACCCGTACTACTTCCTGGTCCGGCACGCCCTGAACACCGGCATCGGGCTCGTCCTGATGATCGGCACCATCTGGCTCGGCCACCGCACCCTGCGCGGCGCCGTGCCGATCCTCTACGGGCTCTCCCTGCTGCTCATCCTCGCCGTGCTCACCCCGCTCGGCGCCACCATCAACGGCGCCCACGCGTGGATCGTGCTCGGCGGCGGTTTCTCGCTCCAGCCCTCCGAGTTCGTGAAGATCACGATCATCCTGGTCATGGCCATGCTGCTGGCCACCCGGGTGGACGCGGGCGACCTCACCCACCCCGACCACCGCACCGTGGTCAAGGCGCTGTGCCTGGCCGCCGCCCCGATGGGCATCGTCATGCTGATGCCCGACCTCGGCTCCGTCATGGTCATGGTCATCATCGTGCTCGGCGTGCTGCTCGCCTCC
Source organism: Streptomyces sp. NPDC031132 (assembly GCF_055570595.1). NCBI lineage: Bacteria > Bacillati > Actinomycetota > Actinomycetes > Kitasatosporales > Streptomycetaceae > Streptomyces > Streptomyces sp. NPDC031132. The sequence continues at coordinate 10,572 of NZ_JBVIGX010000018.1, read as the reverse complement.
GGAGCCTCCAACCGCTGGGTGCTGGGGCTGATGGGCTCCGGCGCGGCCGGGGCCATCCTGATCTGGCAGCTCGGCGTGCTCGACGAGTACCAGATCAACCGCTTCGCGGCCTTCGCCAACCCCGACCTCGACCCCGCCGGCGTCGGCTACAACACCAACCAGGCGCGCATCGCGATCGGCTCCGGCGGACTGACCGGCTCCGGGCTCTTCAAGGGCTCGCAGACCACCGGCCAGTTCGTGCCCGAGCAGCAGACCGACTTCGTCTTCACGGTGGCGGGGGAGGAGCTCGGCTTCCTCGGCGCCGGGCTGATCCTGCTCCTGCTCGGCATCATTCTCTGGCGGGCCTGCATGATCGCCCGCGAGACCACCGAGCTGTACGGGACCATCGTCTGCGCCGGGATCATCGCCTGGTTCGCCTTCCAGGCGTTCGAGAACATCGGGATGACCCTCGGGATCATGCCGGTGGCCGGGCTCCCGCTGCCGTTCGTCTCCTACGGAGGCTCGTCCATGTTCGCGGTGTGGGTGGCGGTCGGACTGCTGCAGTCGATCAGGGTCCAACGGCCGATGTCGGCCTAGCGGGGCCGATCTTCAGCCGCATTCCGCAGCCGATTCGCCGTTCACCCTGCCGTCGTGATCCGTTCAGGACTAAATTCGATCCATGGCGGACACGAAACGCGAGATCGAGCGCAAATTCGAGTTCACGACGAGCAAGGCCGCGCGCCGCGGAGTCCCGGACCTGACCGGCACGGCCGCGATCGCGGCCGTCGCCGAGCAGGGCACCGTCGACCTGGACGCGGTCTACTACGACACCCCCGACCAGCGGCTCGCCGCCGACGGCCTCACCCTCAGACGCCGTACCGGCGGCGCCGACGCCGGCTGGCACCTCAAACTGCCCGTCTCCCCGGGCGTCCGCGACGAGGTCGCCGCCCCGCTCAGCGACACCGTCCCCCGCTCCCTCGCCGCCCTCGTCCGCTCCCGCGTCCGCGACACCCCCCTGGAACCCCAGGTCCGGCTGCTCTCCTCGCGCCGCGTCACCCACCTCCTCGACGCCGGCGGCGCGCTCCTCGCCGAACTCTCCACCGACGACGTCCGCGCCGAGCGCGACGAGGCCGCCGCAGCCTGGACCGAGGTCGAGGTCGAACTCGCCGACGGCGTCGACCCCGCCCTCCTCGACGCCGTCGAGAAGAAGTTCCGCAAAGCCGGGCTCCACGTCTCCGACGCCCCCTCCAAACTCGCCCGCGCCCTCACCGAGACCGGCACCGCACCGCCTCCCCGGCCCGAGCCCGCCCCCGCCGAGGACACCGCGGGCGCGCACGTCCTCTCGTACCTGCGCGAACAGCGCGACGCCCTCGTCGCCCAGGACCCCGCCGTCCGCCGCAACCTGCCCGACTCCGTCCACCAGATGCGGGTCGCCTGCCGCCGCATGCGCAGCGCCTTCAAGACCCACCGCAAGGTCCTCGACCGCACCGCCACCGACCCCCTCGGCGAAGAGCTGCGCTGGCTGGCCTCCGAGCTCGGCCTCGACCGCGACCAGGAAGTCCTGTCCGAGCGGATCCAGGCCCAGATCGGCGAGCTGCCCCGCGCCCTCGTGCTCGGCCCCGTCCGCGGCCGCCTGCGGGTCTGGAACAACGCCCGCCGTTCGGGAACCCGGCGCCGGGCTCTCGCCGCGCTCGACGCCAAGCGGTACGCGACCCTGCTCGACGCCCTCGACGCCCTGCTGGCCGACCCGCCCCTGCTCCCCGGCGCGGCCAAACCCGCCGCGAAGGCCCTGCCCAAGGCCGCCCTGCGCGACTACGAGCGGCTGGCCAAGCGCGTCGCGGGCGCCCTCGACCTGGAGCCGGGCCACGAGTGCGACCTGGCCCTCCACGAAGCCCGCAAGGCCGCCAAACGGGCCCGCTACGCGGCGGAGGCCGCCGTCCCCGCACTCGGCAAACCGGCAAAACAGCTGGCCAAGGCCATGAAGTCGGTCCAGAGCCTGCTCGGAGACCACCAGGACAGCGTCGTCGCCCGCGAAGCCCTGCACGGCCTCGGCGTACAAGCGGCCGGAGCCGGAGAGTCCGCCTTCACCTGGGGCGTGCTCTACGCCCGCGAGGAAGCCCTGGCCGAGCGGCGCGAACGGGAACTCCCGGATGTATGGGCGCAAGCCTCCGACCCTGGGCCGTGGTCTGCCCTGGGGGTGTGACCGTAGGACAGCCGGATCGTTGAATCGCTGAGCGCCTCCTTTCCCCGCCGTGACGGGGGTGACCCGCCGTGCGATTCGTGTGACGTCCGGTGCGCGCTCTGCTCCCCGCGGACTGCGGGGATTCAGGGGGCGGCTGAGAGCGGGTTACGCTTGATAGTCGCCCCCTGCCAGCTCACGAAGGTTGCTATGCCCGCCGAGTCAGTCTTTCCTCAGCTCGAGGCCCTGCTTCCGCACGTTCAGAAGCCCATCCAGTACGTCGGCGGTGAGCTGAACTCCACCGTCAAGGACTGGGATGCGTGCGACGTCCGCTGGGCGCTCATGTACCCGGACGCGTACGAGGTCGGGCTGCCCAACCAGGGCGTCATGATCCTGTACGAGGTGCTGAACGAGCGCGAGGGCGTGCTGGCGGAGCGCACGTACAGCGTGTGGCCCGACCTCGAAGAGCTGATGCGCGAGCACAAGGTGCCGCAGTTCACCGTGGACAGCCACCGCCCCGTGGGCGCCTTCGACGTGTTCGGCCTGTCCTTCTCCACGGAGCTGGGCTACACGAACATGCTCACGGCCCTGGACCTGGCGGGCATCCCGCTCGAGGCCAGGAACCGTACGGTCGACCACCCCATCGTCCTCGCGGGCGGCCACGCGGCCTTCAACCCCGAGCCGATCGCGGAGTTCATCGACTGCGCGGTCATCGGCGACGGCGAGCAGGCCGTCCTCGACATGACCGAGATCATCCGCACGTGGAAGGCGGAGGGCCGTCCGGGCGGGCGCGAAGAGGTCCTCTTCCGCCTGGCCAAGACCGGCCAGGTCTACGTGCCGGGCTTCTACGACGTCGACTACCTGCCCGACGGCCGCATCGCGCGCGTCGCCCCGAACAAGTCGGGCGTCCCGTACCGCGTGTCCAAGCACACGGTCATGGACCTCGACGAGTGGCCCTACCCCAAGCAGCCGCTGGTCCCGCTCGCCGAGACCGTCCACGAGCGCATGTCCGTCGAGATCTTCCGCGGCTGCACCCGCGGCTGCCGTTTCTGCCAGGCCGGCATGATCACGCGCCCCGTGCGGGAGCGAAGCATCACCGGCATCGGCGAGATGGTGGAGAAGGGTCTGAAGGCGACGGGCTTCGAGGAGGTCGGCCTCCTGTCGCTCTCCTCCGCGGACCACACCGAGATCGCGGACATCGCCAAGGGCCTCGCGGACCGCTACACGGACGACAAGGTGGGCCTGTCCCTGCCGTCGACCCGCGTGGACGCGTTCAACGTGGACCTGGCGAACGAGCTGACCCGCAACGGGCGCCGCTCCGGTCTGACCTTCGCCCCCGAGGGCGGCTCCGAGCGCATGCGCAAGGTCATCAACAAGATGGTCTCGGAAGAGGACCTGATCCGGACCGTGGCCACCGCGTACGGCAACGGCTGGCGCCAGGTGAAGCTGTACTTCATGTGCGGCCTGCCGACCGAGACCGACGAGGACGTCCTCCAGATCGGCGACATGGCGGTCAACGTCATCGCCAAGGGCCGCGAGGTCTCCGGCCAGAACGACATCCGCTGCACGGTGTCGATCGGCGGATTCGTGCCGAAGCCGCACACCCCGTTCCAGTGGGCGCCGCAGCTGTCGGCCGAGGAGACGGACGCCCGCCTGGGCAAGCTCCGCGACAAGATCCGCGCCGACAAGAAGTACGGCCGCTCGATCGGCTTCCGCTACCACGACGGCAAGCCGGGCATCGTCGAGGGCCTCCTCTCGCGCGGCGACCGGCGCATCGGCGACGTGATCCGCGCCGTGTACGAGTCGGGCGGCCGCTTCGACGGCTGGCGCGAGCACTTCTCGTACGACCGCTGGATGGAGGCCGCGGAGAAGACGCTGCCGGCCTACGGCGTGGACGTGGCCTGGTACACGACGCGTGAGCGCACGTACGAGGAGGTCCTGCCCTGGGACCACCTGGACTCCGGTCTCGACAAGGACTGGCTCTGGGAGGACTGGCAGGACGCCCTCGACGAGACCGAGGTCGACGACTGCCGCTGGACCCCGTGCTTCGACTGCGGCGTCTGCCCGCAGATGCAGACCGAGATCCAGATCGGCCCGACGGGCAAGAAGCTGCTGCCGCTGTCGGTCGTGAAGTGAGAAGTAACCCTTGAGTCACGAGAGGCCCCCACCCGCAACGGGTGGGGGCCTCACTCGTGTCCTACGGGTATGGAACTCGACAAGCGACCTCCCGGTGACGGCGGCGAAGGGTGCCTGGTGGGCGTCATCCGGGTGCCCGTCAAGATCGTGGCGTTGATCGTCGTACTGCCCGTACGGGTGGTTTGGGATCTGCTCGTCGCGTTCGGGCAGGCCGTTCAGCGGCACGTGCTGGGGCCCTTCTCCGTGTACGTGCTGCAGCCGGTGCTGCGCGGCATCGGCTGGGCGCTGACCGTGCTGCTCAAGCTGGTGTTCGTCTGGCCGTGGGTCGGGTCGTGGCGGTACGTGGTCCGGCCGGTGTACGGGTACCTGCTCGCCCCCGCCGGGCGGCTCGTGTACGCGTACCTGTTGCGTCCGCTCGGCGAGGCGCTGGCCTGGATCGGGCGCGGCGGGACGCGGTACCTGCTCGCTCCGCTCGCCAAGGGCCTGGGACGGCTGGCGTGGGCGGTCGGGATGAGCCTGTTCGTCTGGCCGTGGGTGGGGCTGTGGCGGTACGTGCTCGCGCCCGTCGGGCGGGGGCTGCTGTGGGTGGGCGCCGTTTTCCACCGGTACGTGCTGACCCCCCTCGGGCACGGGCTGGCCGCGATCGGTTCCGCGCTCTACCGGTATCTGCTGCGGCCCCTCGGGCTCGGGGCGTACAGGTACCTGCTCGTGCCCCTCTGGCAGGTGCTCGTCTGGGCCTGGCACGTCGCCGGACGGATCGTGCGGGCCGTTTGGCGGGGAGTCCGGCTGGTCGGGTGGGTGCTCGTCGGGTGGCCCGTGGCGCAGGTGTACCGGCACGTGCTGACGCCGGTCGGACATGTCGTACGTGAGGTGTGGCGCACCGTCCGCGCCACCGTCCGCGAAGTCCGGGCCGATGTGCGAAGGGTGCTGTTCGGGAGCCCCGGCCGGGAACCGGCGAGGTCACGGGCGCGTACTCTGGGTAGTACGACAGCCGCAGGCAAAAACGCGCCCGCCCCCGAGATCTCCCTGCACGAACAGAAGCAGGGGTGAGCCGGAGGGCACGGTGTGGCCGGCAGGCTCACCAGACCTCAGGGCGACGCGCGAGCCGCGGAGCCCCGCACAAGGAGAAGAACCACTGGGCAAGCGACAGCCCGAAGGCCCACCCCCCGCACCGGTGGTGCAGCGCATCCGACTGCGCTACACCAAGCGCGGCCGCCTCCGGTTCACCAGCCACCGAGACTTCCAGCGCGCGTTCGAGCGGGCCCTGCGCCGCGCCGAGGTGCCCATGGCGTACTCGGCCGGTTTCACCCCGCACCCCCGCGTCTCGTACGCGAACGCCGCGCCGACCGGCACCGGCAGCGAGGCCGAGTACCTCGAGATCGCCCTCGCCGAGCCCCGCGACCCCGAGAAGCTCCGCGAGCTGCTCGACGAGTCGATGCCGCTCGGGCTCGACATCATCGACGCCGTCGAAGCCCGTACCTCCGGGCTCGCCGACCGGCTGACGGCCTCCGTATGGGAGCTGCGGCTGGAGGGCGTGGAGGTCGCCGACGCCGCGCGCGCGGTCGAGGCCTTCCTCGCCGCCGAGGCGGTGGAAGTGCAGCGACGCACCAAGAACGGCATGCGCAGCTTCGACACCCGGGGCGCCGTAGTGAGCCTCGAGGCGGTTCCTACCCCGGCTGATAGGCCGCTGGACAATGCCTGTGCGATACTGCGGCTGGTTGTTCGGCATTTGACACCTGCCGTGCGACCCGACGACGTCCTGTCCGGTCTCCGAGCTGTGGCCGACCTGGCGCCGCCGGTCCCCGCAGCGGTGACCAGGCTGGCGCAGGGGCTCTTCGACGAGGAGTCCGGCACGGTGACCGACCCGCTCGCGCCCGACCGCGAGGCTGTCACGGCCGCCCCACCCACGGCCGCCGTAGCCGCCGACGCGAAGGCGCCGGAAGGTCCCGCCGCGTAGGGATCGTCGTTGTCGCGCAGCCCTGGCACTCGGGAGCCACCTGGGTCGGGCCGCGCACAGACCTGAAGACTTCCGCCAGGCCGTACGGACAAGACGTACGGAACCGGCGGCCATGGACTACAGCTCCCGTGTGGCGAACGCGCCCCGGAGGCCGGTTCCGCGCTGATCGCGCGGGACCGTGCCGGACCGGAAGTCAGCCGCGGCGCCCGGGAGCGTGACGGGAGAACCGCCCGCATGCTCAACAACGAAACCAACAACACCACCGGTGGCGCCGACAGCGGCAGCCCGAGCGACAACCTGCCTCCGCGCAGGCGTCGCCGTGCCGCGTCGCGGCCCGCCGGCCCGCCCGGTGCGACCGCCGCTCCGGCCGCCGAGGTGACCGAGGCCGCTCCGGCCGCCCCCGCCGCCCCCGTCGAGGAGGCCGCTCCGGCCGCCGCCCCGGCTCGTACCCGCCGCCGCGCGACCCGCGCCGTGGCCGCCACCGAGGCTCCTGCCGCCGAGGTCGCCCCGGCCGTCGCCCCGGCCGCCGAGGAGGCCGCTGCTCCCGCGCCGCGTGCCCGTCGCCGTGCGACCCGTGCCGTCGCCGCCCCGGAGGCTCCGGCCGCTGCCGAGGCCGTCGTAGAGGCTGCCCCGGCCGCTCCGGTCGTCGAGGAGGCCGCTGCTCCCGCGCCGCGTGCCCGTCGCCGTGCGACCCGTGCCGTCGCCGCCCCGGAGGCGCCCGCTGCCGCCGAGGCCGTCGTAGAGGCTGCCGCCCCGGCCGCTCCGGTCGAGGAGGCTGCTGCTCCCGCGCCGCGTGTCCGTCGTCGTGCGACCCGTGCGGTGACCGCCCCTGAGGCTCCGGCCGCTGCCGAGGCCGTCGTAGAGGCTGCCGCGCCGGCCGCCCCGGCTGCTCCGGTTGCCGAGGAGGCCGCTGCTCCGGCGCCGCGTGCCCGTCGCCGCGCCACCCGCGCCGTCGCCGCCCCTGAGGCGCCCGCCGCCGAGGCCGTCGTGGAGGAAGCCGCTCCCAAGGCCACCGTCACGGTCGCCGACGCCGTGGACTCCCCGAAGCGCGGCGGCCGCCGCCGCGCCACCCGCTCCGCGGCCTCCGCCGCTCCGGCCGCCCAGGCCGCCGCTCCGGTGGAGCCCGCCGCCGAGGAGGAGCCCGCCGCTCCGGCGCGTGGCCGCCGCGCTGCGCGCCCCGCCGTGGCCGTGTTCCAGGCCCCGGTGTTCACCGAGCCGATGTTCCAGACCCCGGAGACCGCCGCCATGGCCGCCGCGGCCGCCGCCGCAGCCGGCGAGGCGGAAGAGGTCGAGGAGGAGGACGAGCTCGAGGCCGAGGCCGCCCAGGCCCCCGCCCCGCAGCCGACCGGCCGTCGCCGCCGCCGTGGCCGCGGTGCGGTCGAGGCCGCCCTGGCCGCCGAGTCCGCGCCGGTGTCCCTGGCCGACGTCGAGCTCATGGAGGACGAGGCCAAGGCCGAGGCCGCCGAGCTCGACGAAGAGGCTGCCGAGTTCGAAGAGGGCGACGAGACGGGCGAGCGCCCGTCCCGCCGCCGCCGTCGTGGCGGCCGCCGCCGTCGCCGCGGCGAGGCTGCCGACCTGGACGAGTCCGCCGAGGACGAGGCCGAGGCGGAGGCCGCCGAGCAGGAGGCGGGAGAGGAAGAGGACTCCGCCGAGGAGGAGGACGACGAGACCGGCGCCCTGGGCTCCAGCTCCAGCCGTCGCCGCCGTCGCCGTCGCCGCCGCAGCGGTGACACCGGTGCCGAGGGCGAAGCGGGCGAGGAGGACGGCGTACGCACCGTCGTCAAGGTCCGCGAGCCGCGCCCGGCGCGCGAGAAGGCCGAGCCGTCCGACGAGGTGCAGTCCATCAAGGGCTCGACCCGTCTGGAGGCGAAGAAGCAGCGCCGCCGCGAGGGCCGCGAGCAGGGCCGCCGCCGCGTGCCGATCATCACCGAGGCCGAGTTCCTGGCCCGCCGTGAGGCCGTCGAGCGCGTGATGGTCGTCCGCCAGGCCGGCGAGCGCACCCAGATCGGCGTCCTCGAGGACAACGTGCTCGTCGAGCACTACGTCAACAAGGAAGAAGCCACCTCGTACGTCGGCAACGTCTACCTGGGCAAGGTCCAGAACGTGCTGCCGTCGATGGAGGCCGCGTTCATCGACATCGGCAAGGGCCGCAACGCCGTCCTGTACGCCGGCGAGGTCAACTTCGAGGCGCTCGGCATGGCCAACGGGCCGCGCCGCATCGAGTCCGCCCTCAAGTCCGGCCAGTCGGTCCTGGTGCAGGTCACCAAGGACCCGATCGGCCACAAGGGTGCCCGCCTGACCAGCCAGGTCTCGCTGCCCGGCCGCTACCTGGTCTACGTGCCCGAGGGCTCGATGACCGGTATCAGCCGCAAGCTGCCCGACACCGAGCGCGCGCGCCTGAAGACCATCCTCAAGAAGATCGTCCCCGAGGACGCGGGCGTCATCGTGCGCACCGCCGCCGAGGGTGCGAGCGAGGACGAGCTGCGCCGCGACGTCGAGCGTCTGCAGGCCCAGTGGGAGGACATCCAGAAGAAGTCGAAGCAGATCTCGACCTCTTCGCCGAGCCTGCTGTACGGCGAGCCGGACATGACCGTCCGCGTCGTGCGCGACATCTTCAACGAGGACTTCTCGAAGGTCATCGTCAGCGGTGACAGCGCCTGGGAGACCATCCACGGCTACGTGAACCACGTGGCTCCGGACCTGGCCGACCGGCTGTCCCGCTGGACCTCCGAGGTCGACGTCTTCGCGACGTACCGGATCGACGAGCAGCTCGCCAAGGCGCTCGACCGCAAGGTGTGGCTGCCCTCGGGCGGCTCGCTTGTGATCGACAAGACCGAGGCGATGATCGTCATCGACGTCAACACCGGCAAGTTCACCGGTCAGGGCGGCAACCTCGAGGAGACCGTCACCAGGAACAACCTGGAGGCGGCCGAGGAGATCGTGCGCCAGCTGCGGCTGCGCGACCTCGGCGGCATCGTCGTCATCGACTTCATCGACATGGTCCTGGAGTCGAACCGCGACCTGGTCCTGCGGCGCATGCTGGAGTGCCTGGGCCGCGACCGTACGAAGCACCAGGTCGCCGAGGTGACCTCGCTGGGCCTGGTCCAGATGACCCGCAAGCGGGTGGGCCAGGGCCTGCTGGAGTCCTTCTCCGAGACCTGTGTCCACTGCAACGGGCGCGGTGTGATCGTGCACATGGAGACGCCGACCGCGATCGGCGGCGGTGGCAACGGCAAGCGCGCGAAGCGTCGCGGCGGCCGGGGCCACGAGCACGACCACGAGATCGAGGGCGCCGCGACCGTCGAGCACGAGGTGCTCGAGGCCGAGACCGAGGCCGAGGTGGCCGCCGAGCTCGCAGCGCCGGTGGCGCTGCCCGAGCCGGCGTTCGTCGCGGACGAGGAGCTCTACGGCAGCCCGGCGGAGGCGGAGGCCGCGGCCGGCCTGAGCGGCCGTCGCAACCGTCGCCGTGCCACCCGCAAGGCGACCGCTCCGGCGGGTGCCCCGCGCGGTGCGGCCGCCCAGGCGGCTCCGGCCCCCGAGGCCGAGCCCGTCGCCGCCCCGGCGGCGGAGCCGGTCGTCGAGGCCGAGCCGGTGACCGAGGCTGCCGACACGGTGCTCGAGCCGGTCTCCGAGGTCGTCGTCGAGGCCGTGGAAGCGGCCGAGACGGTCGAGGCCGCGCCCAAGGGCCGCACGCGTCGCCGTGCCACCCGCAAGGCCACGGCCCCGGCGGGCGCTCCGGCTCCTGCGGCCGAGGCCGCCCCGGAGCCCGAGCCGGCCGCCCCGGCCGCCCCGGAGCCCGTCGTGGAAGCGGAGCCCGAGCCCGTCGCCGAGGCGCCGGTCGCGCAGGCCCCCGTGGCGGAGGCCGCACCGGCCCGTCCGCGCCGGCGTGCCACCCGTAAGGCCACCGCACCCGCCGGCTCCCCGGCTGGCGCGGCGGAGGCTGCCGTACTGGTCGTCGAGACCCCCGCCGCCGAGCCCGAGGCCGCCCCGGCCCCGGCCGTGGCAGCGGAGGCCGCAGAGGCCGAGGAGGCCGCCCCGGCGGCCAAGAAGGCGGTCCGCAAGACGGCCGCCAAGAAGGCCCCGGCGAAGAAGGCCACCGCCGCCAAGAAGGCGACGGCCGCCAAGAAGACCGTCGCGAAGAAGGCGACGGCGAAGAAGACCGTGGCCAAGCGGGCGACGAAGAAGACCGCGGCGGCCGAGCAGCAGTCGCAGCCGTCCGTCTCGGCTCCGACCGAAGCCTGATCCGCTGCACGCCGTGGGGCCCCCCCAAGAGGGGGGGCCCCAGAGGCGCGGGGGCCGGGTTTGCCCCCCTGAAACAGCC
>NZ_JBVIGX010000017.1:0-143064 GCF_055570595.1 Streptomyces sp. NPDC031132 | reverse complement strand
AAGCCGGTCGACGCCAAGGACTTCAAGGACCCGGGCGATCCCCTGATCGCCGCGGCCCAGGACAAGCTCGACAGCGCCCGCAAGCAGCGCAACGAAGTCGCCGAGACGACCCGTACGGCGGTCCGCGCGGCCCGCGACAAGGCCCCAAAGAAGCCCTCGTACGCCGAGCAGCTCGGTGATGGTGAGGAGTACTTCGTACTGGCGGGCGACCACTTCCTGGGTGGTGTGGTCAAGGGCACTGCCGGCCTCGCCAATTTCGCCCGGGCGCTCAACCCGCTGGACCCTTACAACATCACGCATCCCGCCGAGTACGTGACCAACCTGAACTCGACGGCTGCGGGCCTGGTCACCATGGCCAACGATCCCATGGGTGCGGGCAAGCAGATGCTCGATGAGTTCTCGAAGGACCCCTTCGAAGGCTTCGGCAAGCTCGTCCCCGAAGCTGTCGGCTCCAAGGGCGCCGGCGCCTTCAAGAAGCTCAGCTCCACCGCCAAGCATCTCGACGACCTCAAGGGACCGGGACGCACGAGCCTGGACAAGGACGGCCCGGAGCTGCACAAGACGCCGGACAGCGAGACGTCCACGGGTCACACCGACCCCGTCGACCTCGCCACAGGCCGAATGTTCCTGCCGCAGACCGACATCGTGCTGCCGGGCGCGCTGCCGCTCGCCTTCACGCGCCGTGCGGAGTCCGGCTACACAGTCGGCCGCTGGTTCGGCCCCTCCTGGGCATCCACGATCGATCAGCACTTGGAGATCGACGCCGAAGGCGTCGTCCTCGTCGGTGAGGACGGCCTGATCGTCGCTTACCCGCACCCGGCACCTGGCGTGCCAGTACTGCCCGAAACAGGCCCGCGCCATCCACTGGAGCGCACCCCTGACGGGGACTGGACACTCACCGACCCGGCTTCCGGCCGGGTACGCCGCTTCAGTCCGCCGGCGGACGGCGCCGAGGACGGCATCGCCCCGATCGCCCAGCTGGAGGACCGCAACGGCAACTTCGTCACCTTCGAGTACGACGCAGCGGGCACGCCGCTGGGTATCGCGCACTCCGGCGGCTACCACCTGCGCTTCGAGACGGCCGAGGGCCGCATTACCGCCCTCCACCTGACCGGCGGACCGCGCGTGCTCTCGTACGGTTACAGCGACGGGAACCTGACGGAGGTCGTCAACTCCTCCGGCTTGCCGCTGCGGCTGGCCTACGACGACCGCGGACGCATCACTTCCTGGACCGACACCAACGGGAGCCGGTACGACTACACGTACGACGAGCAGGACCGCTGTGTCGCCGAAGGCGGCACCGAGGGACACCTCGCGCTCACCCTCACCTACGACACCCGCGATCCGGAGACCGGCCACCGCGTCACCGCGGTCACCACTGCCGACGGGCACACCCGTCGGTACGTGATCGACGGCCACTGCCGTGTCGTCGCCGAGATCGACCCGCTGGGCGCGGTCACCCGCTACCAGTACGACAGGTACGGCCGAGTGATCAGCCGTACCGACCCGCTGGGCGCGACGAGCCTCCAGGAGTATGACGAAGCCGGTCGTATCACCCGGGCGATACGACCCGACGGCCGTACCATCGGCGCCGAATACGACGAACTGGGCCTGCCGGTACGGGTGGCGAATGCGGACGGCACCGTCCTGCGCCAGACCTACGACGAGCGCGGCAACCGCATCTCGCTCACCACCTCCACCGGAGCGGTCACCACTTTCACGTACGACGAACGCGGACACGTCGTCGCGGAGACCAACCCACTGGGCGCCGTTACGCGCATTGCCAACGACGAGGCCGGTCTCCCGGTCTCCATCATGGACCCCCTCGGCGCCACGACCCGCATCGAACGCGATGCGTTCGGGCGCACGGTGCGCGTGACCGACCCGCTCGGCGGGGTGACGGTCATGGAGTGGACCCCGGAGGGGCATCCTGCCCACCGGATGGATCCGGACGGCGCCGAGTCGGCGTGGACGTACGACGGCGAGGGCAACTGCACGTCCTTCACCGACCCGGCGGGCGGGGTGACCCGCTTCGAGTACACCCACTTCGACCTCCTCGCCGCCCGGACCGGGCCCGACGGCGTACGGTACGAATACACCTACGACGCGTTGTTGCGACTCACGGGCGTACGCAACCCTCAGGGGCTGACCTGGGAGTACGAGTACGACGCTGCGGGGCGGCTGATCTCGGAGACCGACTTCGACGGCCTGACGCTGACCTACTCCTACGACCCGACCGGGCGTCTGCGCTCCCGCGTGAACGGGCTGGGCGAGGAGATCGCGTACGAGCGGGACGTGCTCGGCCGGATCGTACGCAAGACCACCCCGACCGGTACGGCGACCTTCGAGTTCGACGTCTTCGACCTGCCGGCGGCGGCGGTCTCCTCCGACGGCACCAGGCTGGTCCGCATCCGCGACCGGCACGGACGTCTGGTCGAGGAGCATGTGGACGGCCGCACGGTCCGCTACACGTACGACGAGCTGAGCCGGCCGGTGGGCATGACCACCCCCACCGGCGCGGAGAACCGCCGGACGTACGACGAAGGCGGCCGCTGCACCGACATCACGGCCTCGGGCCGGACGCTGACCTTCGAGCGGGACGCGGCCGGCCGTGAACTGACGCGGCGCATCGGTGACAGCGCGGCGCTGCACCAGACTTTCGACGCGATGGGCCGACTCACCACCCGGCACATCACCGGCTCGGAGCAGCGAACCCTGCTGCGCCGCGGCTACAGCTACCGGGCCGACGGCAACCTGCTGGCGATCGACGACGAGGCGACCGGACCGCGGACCTTCACCCTGGATGCGGCCTCCCGTGTCACCGCCGTGGACGCCGCCTCCTGGTCGGAGCGCTACGCCTACGACGAGGCGGGCAACCAGACCTCTGCCGCGTGGCCGGAGCAGCTGGGCACGGAGGCCACCGGCGAACGCGCGTATAACGGGACGCGGATCAACCGCGCGGGCCGGGTCCGCTACGAGCACGATGCGCAGGGCCGAGTGATCCTGCGGCAGAAGACTCGGCTCTCCCGCAAGCCGGACACCTGGCACTACACGTGGGACGCCGACGACCGGCTCACGGAGGTGACCACCCCGGACGGGACGCGTTGGCGCTACCGCTACGACGCGATGGGCCGCCGTGCCGCGAAGCAGCGGCTCGCGTCGCGCGATGCTTCACCTGAGGCGTCGGCGCAGCCGGACGAGGTCGTGGAGGAGACCGTCTTCACGTGGGACGGCCCGACCCTCATCGAGCAGACGACCCGCTCGGCGGGCAACGCGCACGAGGTCACGCTCAGCTGGACGCACTCCGGCCTGCACCCGCTCACGCAGGTGGAGTCCATACGCCAGGCCTCCCCGGGGGTGCAGGCGACTCAGGAGGAGATCGACAGCCGGTTCTTCGCCATCGTCACCGACTTGGTCGGCACGCCGACCGAGCTGATCGACGAGCAGGGAGAGATCGCCTGGCGCACGCGCTCGACGGTATGGGGCACGACCAGCTGGAACAGGGACGCCTCCGCTTACACCCCGCTGCGCTTCCCGGGCCAGTACCACGACCCGGAGACCGGCCTCCACCACAACTACTTCCGCACCTACGACCCGGAGACGGCCCGCTACCTGACGGGCGACCCGCTGGGCCTCGCCCCGGCCCCGAACCCGGTCGCGTACGTCACGAACCCGCTCGTGTGGGCGGACCCGCTGGGCCTCAGTCCCTGCCCCAAGAAGAGCGAGGAGCGGAAGGCGCTGGGGCCGTCCCAGCGCGGGGATACCGTCCCGCACCTGGAGGGGTCGACGATCGTCGCGCGCTTCGCAAAGCCAGGGGAGGAGTTCAACATGGTGGTCGCACCCGGTCAGCGTGGCCCGGGCGGATTCGGCACCTTCGACGACGTACCCAACCAGCAGTACGTTCGCGATCAAATGGCCGTCCGCACCGACTGGAAGCCGGACGTCTCGCTCCTGCAGCGGTACCGCATCTCCGACGGTGACCCGATCCTCGTCCAGGAGAGCATCATCGGGCCCCAGATGGACCCGAAGCTGGGCCGGCTACCCGGCGGCGGGACCCAGATTGAGATCATGGAATTCGCTGACCGATCCCGACTGATCCCAGTCGGTCCACCCACGGAGATCCCCAAATGACAGAAGCAGATCCCGGCGTCGTGGTCACCTGGGCCCCGGGCGACACCACGATCCGGTGGAGTGGCCCGGCGGGGAGCGCCGAGAAGTCGTACGAGCGTCCGCCGCAGGACGTCATGGCGTGGCGGGAGTACGACGAGACGTTGGTCGTGGTGGTGGAAGCCATCAACACTGCACCGTTCACCCCGTCGGACAATGCGGTGGTCTACCGGGCCGACGGATCGGAGCGGTTCAGGCTGCACCCGCCGCGTGGCCTGGTGTACACGCCGAGCGACGTGCACGGCTTCTACCTCGCTGTGCCGCAGGATGGCCGACCGCTCATGATCATGGTCACGCGGAACGCGGGTGACTTCCAGGGCCGCATCGACCTGGAGACCGGCGAGATCGTCGACACCAACATCTGGCGCTGATCCCGAAGAAGGTCTCGGCTGTTCCGGTACTACGACTGACCCGTCAGCCGGGCTTCGTTGGCTTGCAGCTCGGCAGGAAGCTGGGCGTGGCCCAGACCGCGCCCGTACCGGTCCGCCGCCCCGCATCATTCGATTCGGCTGCCCTGTGATCATCCGCGACGAGATCAAGCAGAGCAGAGAATCGGGATGCGGAGGCTGTGATCCGGCTTCCGGCCGATGTGGCTCATTCGGCCTTTCCCCCACCCTCCCTCAAGCCAGGCCAGGCCGCCTGCACCACGGCTGACTCACCCTCACCAAGACCCCAGGTAACGGGGGATGGCCTGGCCGACCCTGTGGAGCAGGCGATACGGTGCCTGTGATCGGATAGAGGGAGGGGCCAGCCTTCCCCCGAAAACCAAACAGGCCCAGAGCGGACCTGTCGGTCCGTCTTCCGGGTGGCCGCCCGGAAGACGGACGCACACCTGAACCAACGACGGAGAGGTGCGCTCGTGATCAGCGTACGGGGTGCAGCACGAGTGCCGCATCGTCCAAGGCCCCCTGACTGGGGCGGTGGTCTCCCGACCGCCCGAGAGGCCGGCCCGCAACACCAGCCTCTCCTCTGACGTATCTGCCATATCTGCGGCCGCTCTCCTTTTGCAGAAGAAACGGCTGCCGACTCTCGCCCGAGTCATTGCTCCGCCAGCGATAAACCCAAACCCACTCGCTGAGGATGCTCCAGCCGGCGCGCGCAACCGCGTCGGCTCTGCCACGGGTACGACGCGAGGCCGACATCCGCATTCCGGAGCGGCCACGCTGCGCCGTACCCCGCGCATGGTGCATCCCCACGCGTTCGCCCTAAGGGGGAATGCCATCGTGCAGCGCCCGGACTTCAGCACATCCCTGCACCTCGCCGTGCCCGCTCTCTGCGCCCTCGACGGCACAGCCAACCGAGCGGGGGTGAGCTGGTGAAGAAGCGCAGCGGACGGCCGGCACGGTTTGCGGCAGTCCCCAACGACACCATCGACAACGCGGTGGCCCTGGACCTCGAGGCCCTGGGGCTGCTGGCGGTCCTGATCCGGCACCAGGACGGGTGGGACATCCAGCTGGCTACGATCGCCCGGAAGTACGGCTACGGCCGTGACGGGCTCGCGGGCGCGATGGGACTGCTCCAGGTTGCCCGGTACGTCGTCAAGATCCGCATCATGGCCTGGAAGGGCAACGCGTGGTCCACCGAAGTGGTGGTGTACGACACCCCCGCCACGGACGCGGAGGTGTCCGCGCTGCTGGACTCTGTCGAACGTGAGCCCGGTGTCCGGCAGGTGCAGCTGATCGAGCCGACTTCCAGGGCCCTGGCCTCAGCCGCCAAACGCCGGGCAAAGCTCGCGGCGGAAAAGCCTGCGGGCAAGCTCAACATCACCGTTCCCCGACTCCCAGATTCCCGGGAGTCGGGGCTGACCTGCGAGAACGATTCAATTGACCAGGCCGTCCCCGACTCCCGGAAACCCCGGGTGCCGGGGAACGCGGGAGTCATTAAGAAGACTGTCAGCCAGAAGACAACAGAAGACGACCGAGCGCCTGCGGCGCGAGCCGCTGGTGACGCCCGTAGGGCTGGTGCGGGTAGTAGCGCGCGGACGAGCGCGGGCGGCTCCGCCTCGTCCTGCGGCGCCGGCGCGCCGAACTCGGGGGCTCGATCGGCGACGGGCGCGAAGACCGGCCGCACCCGTATGTCGGCCGAGCAGTCCGCCGCAGTGGCCGAGGTTGAGGCTGCCTGGCCCGAGGCCCTGGCCGCGCTACTGCCGCAGTACCGCCCGGCCGTGCTCCGGGACGCCATTCTGGCCGCCTTGAATGGCGGCCGGACCGCCGGCCAGCTGGCGGACCGGGTGCGGCGTCGGTGGTGGGACCACGGCTACGCCGTGGACGCGGCCCACGGAGGTAAAGGGATCGCCTCCGCCGTCGGCGTAGCGGTCGGCCTGGTCCGCCCGTCCACGGACTGCCCGGACCCCATGTGCGAGGACGGTGCCCGGGTCCACCTGGGCCCTCAGGACGTCTGCCCCAAGTGCGAAGAACGCAGGGCTCAGCGCCGGGCTTCCCGACGGCGGGGGCTCGTCCCCGGCCCCCAGGTAGCTACGGCAGCCGCGGTGTGGTGGGAATGCGAGGGCACCGACGACAGGGGCCGGCTGTGTGAGGCGACCGGGAAGGGCACCAGGCCCGAGGACGGCCTCTGCTGGAAGTGCCATGACCGGGCCGAGGCCGAGGTGATCGAGCGGGCCGTGGCCGGCCTGCGGGCCGAGATGGAGGCGGAGTACGCCGCCCAGGCCGAGCGGCTCAGGACGGCAGCCCGTTGGGAGGCAATGCTGGCCGACGCGTACGCCGAGCACGCCGGGCGGGAAGCGGCCCATGCCCCGCAGCAGGCCCGGAGAGCGGCCGAGAACGCTCGGCGCATGCATCAGCAGCTGGTCGCGAGCCACCCAGAACTGGCAGCATGCGCGCAGCAGACCGACCGAACCACCAGCCACAGCAGGCCCTATCCAACCCCTGCACTCCCCGATGCGTGCTTCACATCCCACCCTGGAGAGCCGTGGAAGGTGCCACCCGGTCCCTCGGCAGCCCTGCATGAAAGACTGGACCTTGTGTAGCGACGAAGGGCAACGAATGGATGACAACTTCCGCGTGCTCAAGAACATGCACAGCCTGCCGTTCGCGCCAGACCACGGGGTGGTCTCGGACCCCGTCAAGGAGCGCCGTGACGCAATCACGGCCCTGGAAAACGCCGTTGGCCATGGGTTGAACCATCCCCCGCTCGGCGCCTTCACGGAGGTTCCGGACCGCCCTGGCACCGTGATCGAGAAGTGGACCCGTCGTCTCGCGAAATCCGAGCCGACGCTGCTCCACGCCCTTCTCGTGATGGACGGCTCACCGGTCGACACCTGTTTCATCGACCCGCTGACCGATATGCCGGCCCTCAGCAGCCCGGACGGTGCAGATGGCAATCCCACTTGGCGGTTCTACGCCCCCTTGTCGCTCCCTGCCGACGGGGAAGAACTTGCGTCCGTGACCCTCTACCACACCGCGTGGATTACGACCAGCCGTGGCCGTGTCTACCCCGCCCCGTGCAGCTCTTTCGAACAGCTGGCGTGGCACCGCTGGGGAGGATCGCCCAGGCAGACCGCAGCTGTCGTCAACGAGCTACTTGACGATCTCGGGGCCACGGTTGACTCCGTCAGACAGTGCGTTGGCCCCGACGGCTTGTCTGAGTTGCTTGGCCGCGATCACATGTATGACGTCGAACTCGGTCGGGACGCGCTGCTGGGGGCACGTCGGCTTCGTTGAACTAGGGGCCCGCACTTCAACCAGTAACGAGAGAGGCCGCGCCCACTGTGACCCTGAGCTCCGCTGACCAATTGAGACTGCGGTCGATCGTCGACGACATCATCGGCTGTGCAGCTCTGCAGGAGTACCGCATGGTGGACATGCTGATGCGCGAGGTTGCCCGCAATTGGGGCGAAGCCGGCGAAGAATACATGGCTTTCCTATTGGCGCAGGACATCGTCGAGCACGCAGCTCCATCCGCCCGCAACGCGTACGCGAAGGTGACCATAGGCACCGCCCTGACACCCGAGGACCGGAGGGAGTTGGAGGCACGCATTCATGGGCAACTCGCCGGTGATGAGGACGTGGAAATGCTCTACGCCCTCACCGAGGATTTCCTGAATGCCGTCTGGCGGGACGAGCCGTCGGACCGCAGGCGCGCCGTGTCCACAGCGCGGTCGTACGGCGGCTTCAGTGCGCTGTGTACGATCATGCTGGCCATAGCGGTCAATCACGCGCCAGAGGCGCAAAGCGGGCCTACCCCCCCGTCGTTTTGACCCGGGGGCGGCGCATTCGAGTGGCAGCATGAGCCCGCTTGGTGCATTTGATCGGATCGCCCCACTGGATCGAGCCATGGGCATGCCGCATGATCGCGAGTCGAGGTGCAGAAACGGGTGTGAAGCGTGTGCCAGGCGGCGCAGGCCCTCGTCACCCGCGACAGAGGAGCCCCCACTCGTGATTGCCGTCCCGCCTTTGTTCTCCCCCATACCACCTGCCATCCACCCCTGCCACGCAGAGGTCAACGCACAGACCGCCGCATGGGCGGAAAGCTTTCAGATAGGGTCCGTCGACCTGCGCCGCCGACTGGTGCGGCACGAGATCGGCATTTTCGCAGCCCGAATACTGCCGCATGGGCGACAGGAAGTGGTCAGGGTCCTGGCGGATTTCGTGATGTGGCTGTTCGGCGTCGACGACGGCTACTGCGAGGAAGGCTCTCTCGGCCAGCGTCCAGGAGACCTTGCAGGAACGATGCACCGCCTGCTGCGGGTGGCGCAGAATCCCGAGGCGCCCTTGCTGCTCGACGACCCGCTGGCAAGCGGGCTGCGCGACCTGCGGACTCGCGTGGACATGTACGGGACGGACAGTCAGGCGGCCCGCTGGGTCGCCAATTTGCGCGAATACGCCCTGTCCGTTGTATGGGAGGCGTCCCATCGCCGCTCGAACACGGTCCCGGCCCTGTCGGACTACACCCTGATGAGGCTGTACGACGGTGCGACGACGGTCATCTTCCCGCTGCTGGAGATGGGGCACGGATACGAGCTGCCGCCCCACGAGCGCGACGACAAGTCCGTCCGGGCAGCCGAGGAGATGGCGTCGTTCGTGATCACGTGGGACAACGACATTCTCTCCGACCACAAGGAACGGGCAGCGGACGGCTACCACCTCAACGTCCTCCGGGTCTTGGAGGAGGACGGGCTCGGTCCGCAGGAGGCGATGGCTCGGGCCATCACCCAGCGCGACCGTGTACTGGGCGCCTTCATGCACCTCACCGACCATCTCTCCGCGGTGGGCAGTCCGCAGATGCGGCAGTACACGGCCGGCCTGCGAAGCTTCGTCCGTGGGTCTCTGGACTGGGGTGTCACATCGGTCCGGTACACCACCCCCGACGACCCTGCCGGTCTGCCCACGGCCTTCGCCCAGAGACCGACGGATGACAGCCCCGAGCGCTTGGGGATCGACGCGGTGTCGTGGTGGTGGGACGTGGTGCCGCAGGGCCGTCCCCTGCGAGCGGCTCAGCCCCTCGGCCTGTCCGGCCTGCGGGGCTGACCGGACGGCCGAGTCCGCTGGCTGGAAGCCCGATGGGAGACGCTTGCCAGGACGTCACGTCCGGGCGACCACAGTCATGGGAATGGAGTCCGCGTGTGCCACGGCCGAGGCGACCTCCCGCGGTGTGTGCCCGGCGACCGGGACCAGCTTCCAGCGGTCCAGGATCGTCGCGAGGGCGATCGTGGCCTCTGTCCATACGAACAGGTCGCCTATGCATTTGCGGTTGCCTGCGCCGAACGGGATGTAGGCGCGGCGGCCTGGCCCGCCGGCCTGCCGTTCGGGAAGCCAGCGGGCAGGGTCGAACCGGTCGGGGTTCTCATACAAACCGGGATCGCGGTGCAGCGCGTACAAGCTGAAGGCCACCTCGGTACCGCGCGGCAGGGCGACCCCTGCGAGGGTCACCGGCTCGGTCGTGCGCCTCATCAGGAGCGTGACGCCGTGCAGCCGGATCACCTCGTCGATGACGCGGCGCAGGGCCTTCAGCTGGGGCACGTGCAGTGCGGTGACGGGGCCGTCACCGACGACCTCGCGGATCTCGGCAACGACTGCCTCTTCCACGTCGGGTCGGGAGGCGAGCTCGTGGAACGTCCAGGCGAGGGTGGCGGCGGTGGTCTCCGCACCCGCGAAGAGGATCGTGGACAGCTCGTCCCGCGCCTCCTGGTCCGACAGCCTCGTACCGCTGTCGGGGTCCTGGGCCGTCAGCAACAGCGACAGCAGGTCGTCACGGCCCGTAGGCCCTGCCGCACGTGAGCGGGTCACGACCTCGTCGATGACCGATCGGAGTTCGGCGGCCGCACGGTCGAATTCCCTGTTGGCACGTATGGGGAGCCGATCGAGGAACTTCGGGGAGGCGGCGCGGACCAGGAGGTTCGTCAACAGCACGGGCAGGTGCTCCCGGACCGCAGCGACGGCCGGCAGGCCTATCTCGGAGGAGAAGAGGGTCCGGGACAGGGTCTCGACGGCGTAGCCCGCCATGGCCGGCTCCATGTCGACGACATCTCCGGGCTTCCAGGAATTGGCGAGTGACCGGGCGCTGCTGCTCATGATCTCGGAGTACCCGGCGATGCGGTCACGGGTGAACATCGGCTGGATCATGCGGCGGTGTCTGCGGTGGAACTCGCCGTCCGAGTTGGCGAGGCCGTTGCCGGCCAGCGGCCTCAGCCGGTCGAAGAAGCGGCCCTTCTCAAAGCTGTTCACCTGCCGGACGGTGACCTCGTGCACCAGCTCGGGTGTGGTCACCACGTACATCGGCATGGTTCCCAGGTTGACCCGTACGAGCTCTCCGTGGTCTCGCAGCGAGGAGAGGAAGCCGAGCGGGTCTCTCCACAGAGCCAGAGCATGACCGAGGAGGGGAACGGCTCCTGGTGCCCTCGGGACGGATGTGACGGATGTGACGGCCTGCTCTTCAGATACTGACGACATGCCAAGTGGTCCTTCCTGCTGGGGGTGCGCGGACCAGGATCCCCCTGCCGTATGCGCGCGAGCCCAGCGGCCCCGCGAATCAGCACCAGGGCCTTCGACACAAGATCTTTCTCAGCCAAGTGGGCAACTGGCCGGTCGCAGTTGAGGCGGAGACCTGCGCTCCGGTGGCGTACGACCCGACGGTAAGCTGCACGTCGCTGACTCCCCGTCACTCTCAGTGCGGGCTCGCCCCCAGCTCTCCAGAGCCCCGCCGTTGCCCGGAGGCCACGTGACCACGCAATTCCCCGATACGACCACGCCCTCGGCCGCTGCCACCCGTGGCTGTCCCATGCACGCCGCGGCATCCGACAGCGTGCGCCCGCTCTACGGCGCCGAGGCGGAAGCGCAGCCGTACGCCCTGTACGAACAGCTCCGAGCCGAACACGGCGAGGTGGCTCCTGTACGTCTGTACGGAGACGTGCCCGCCTGGCTGGTACTGGGGCACCGGGAGAACCTTGATGTGATGCGTTCGAAGAACTTCTCCTCCGACTCCCGTAACTGGCACGCCATCCGGAACGGGACTCTCGCCCCTGATTCGCCCCTGCTGCCCATCACGGCGTGGCAACCGCTGGTGGCGCTCACCGACGGGACGGAGCACGCCCGTCTGCGAGAGGCGGTGACGGAGAGCCTGGCCGGGGTGAACCGGCATCGCCTGCGCCGATACATCACCCGGTACGCGGCACGCCTCATCGACGGTTTCGCCGGGGAAGGCAAGGCCGACCTCGTCACCGACTTCGCGCGGAAGCTGCCCGCGTTCGTAGTCGCCCACCAGCTGGGCATACCCGAGTCCGCTGCCCTGTCGGTGGGAGCGGCCGTCTCCGACATGATCAGTGGTGGTGAAGCCGCTCTGGCCGGCAACCAGCTGGTGGTCGAGACCGTGCACGACTTGGTCGAGAGCCGGAAACAGCAACCCGGCGACGACCTGGCCAGCAGGCTCCTGGCCCATCCACGCGGTCTGACAGATGAGGAGGTCCGCCAGCATCTGCGGCTGATCCTGGTCGGTGCGCTGGAGCCCACGGCCAACCTGATCGCGAACACACTGCGGATGATCCTGACCGACTCCCGCTTCCGCGGCAACCTCTCAGGCGGCCAGATGACGCTGCCGGACGCGCTGGAGCAGGTCCTGTGGGACCACCCCCCGCTCGCCGTCGTTCCGACCCGCTGGGCGCTATGCGACATAGAGGTCGGCGGCACTCAGATCGCTGCCGGGGACATGGTGATGCTCGGCCTGGCCGCCGGGAACGTCGATCCGGTGATCCGCCCCGACTCCGCCAAGCCTGTGCACGGCAACCGCTCACACCTGTCCTTCGGCTCAGGAGCCCACGAGTGTCCCGGCCAGGACCTCGGCCGGGCCATCGCCGAGACC
Organism: Streptomyces sp. NPDC031132; assembly: GCF_055570595.1. Taxonomy (NCBI): domain Bacteria; kingdom Bacillati; phylum Actinomycetota; class Actinomycetes; order Kitasatosporales; family Streptomycetaceae; genus Streptomyces; species Streptomyces sp. NPDC031132. The sequence continues at coordinate 130,584 of NZ_JBVIGX010000017.1, read as the reverse complement.
GGCATCGACCTGCTGCTGGAGCGCATCCCGGATGCGGCCCTGTCCATCGCTGATGACCAGCTTCAGGTAGTGGGCACGTGGATGTCCCGCCGACTGACCGGCTTGCCCGTCGAATTCAAGCCCCGCCGACAGGCGGCTAGTCCGGCAGCCGCTCCGCAGGGCCCCCGAGAGCCGGTTCAGCCCGACACCGCTCCCGCCGCCGCGACGGCGCAGCGGTGGTCCTGGCAGTTCTGGCGCCGCTGACCGACCGGTTCCGGCACGAGGGCGCGACCCGACGCCCGGGTGGACGGAGGTCCGGATGATGCCGGGCCGCGTCCAGCAGGCCGTCGTCCCGCCCGTGCATCCGCCGGGTCAATTGTCCGCAGGCCGAGGACCGGGCCGGTAGTCCAACGGCTCGTCCCCGACCGAACCGTTCCCGCGCCCGCGCACCCTCCGGGCAGGAGCGGTACCAGTCTCGGACGCCGGCCAGGCGCGCTACGCCGCTCCCGCGGAGCGCGACCGCTCCGCGGCGTGGTGCGGACCGAGCTCATGCCCGGTGTTGGACATGGCGCAGCCGTGGACGGCCGGCGCCGCCCGCCGCCAGATTGCATGGCCACGTCGGCCGACCCGCGGCTCAAGCCCCGGTGGAGCGGAGTGAGCCGGCCCTCGCTCCGCTGCTGTCGGCCAGGCCTCGCGGTCGCCGAAGGCCCAGGAGGTGAGCTGGGGGTAGGGGTACGCCTCCCGCTTCTCCGAGGAATCGGCGTTCTTGCCCACGTAGTCGGTCAGCCTCGGGATCACGAAGATCGTATAGAACGCGATGGTTGCGCCCGTGGATGGCCATGGCCGCGATGGCCAGGCCCTTACCCCGCTCTTGGTCTTCTGCGATGCCGGTCACGTGTACCAGCCCTGCGGAACACCGCGCTGCCCCGGCGGTCCGTGCTGTGGGTACGGCCCAGGAGGCGACAGCCCTTGCGGTGGCATGGACATGCGTGTGGGCGCTCCTTGGCAAAGGGGTGCAGTGCAACCAAGAGCCAGGCTCTGCGGGCTGTTTGGGCGGGCCCTGGTTCCCGTGATCGTTGCCCACCCCACTATCCATGATGTACATGGCAAGCTGCAACTACCGATGTGTAAATTGCAGCTTGGAATGTGCACATCGGTTGTGTCACACTCTGCTCACTTCGGAAAGGGGGAAAGTTGGCTGCTCCCAAAGCGACCACGACACTTCAGTCAGTTCTGGCGCAGCGCCTCACGGACTGGCGCGTGCAGGCTGCCCCGCAGATCAGCCGCGCAGATGCGGCCCAGGCCGTCGGCGTCACGCAACACACAGTGCGCCGTTGGGAGATCGGCGAGTCCAACCCTCCACGAACGACGATCGAAAAGCTGCTCGACCTGTACGGAGCCACGGCGGAGGAGATCGCCGGCTTCCTCGCAGAGGTGGACCAGGCCAAGCAGCCGTCCTGGTGGGCGTCCTATCCCGTCGAAGTCCTGCCCAAGAACCTGCACCGGTTCCTGAGCCTGGAGAGCGCGGCCATCGTCATCCGCGCCTTCGAGCCGTACATGGTGCCTGCACTGCTGCGCACCGAGGACTACGCTCGCGCCGCCCTGAACGCCTGTCACCCTGGAATCGGGACAGACCTTCTCGGCCGTCACATGGACCTGCTGCAGGAGCGGCAGCGCCGAATCCTCGGCACGAGCCATGACACACCGCGGCCCCCAGGGACGACGCGCCCCATTGTGTGGGTGGTGCTCGACGAGAGCGCCCTGCGGCGCAGCGTGGGCGGTCCGCAGGTGATGCACCGGCAGATCGAGCATCTCCTGGCCATGGCGAAGCAGCCGGAAATCAAGATCCAGATCGTGCCCCAGCACCTCGGCGCCTACCCGGGCACCGAGTCGGGGCCGTTCCACCTCTTCCGATTCGCCGAGCCTGAGCTACCCGACATCGTCTACCGGAGCAGCTTCGACGGCGGCGAGTACCTGCACCAGAAGACCAATCGCCACCTGCAGGGTTTCGACACGATGTGCGCGGTATACGCCGCGCCGATCCGCGACACGCCGGTGATCTTGGGGGAGATCGCCAAGGAAGCATGGGCCCAGTGACCGGCACCGCAACTGCCCGGGCCACAATCGAGGGGGAGTACATGGGCGGGAAGTACAAGGCGTTCACGCCAGGGCACATCGATGCCAGCCAGCCGCACCCCGGAAGGGTGTACAACGCTCTCCTCGGTGGAAAAGATCATTATGAGGTCGATGCCGCGGTAGCCGCCGCCATTGGGAAGGTCCACCCGAACAGCAGGGCCACGGCCTGGGCAGCCCGGCACTGCGTGGAACGCATTGCGACGTTCATGGCCCGTGAGGGCATCACCCAGTTCCTGGACCTCGGGTGCGGCTCGTCCATCGAACCCGACCTGGATCAGATCGTCCGGAGCATCGCTCCGGAGGCCCGGGTGGTGTCGGTCGACAGCGACCCGATCGTGGCCCGACGCTCCGAGGCGTTCATGTCCGCGCCCGAGTCCGCCGAAGGCCGTTCCGTCTTCCTCCAAGCCGATCTGTGCGACCCGTCCTCGGTGCTGGACTCGCCCGAAGTCCGCAACACCCTGGACCTCACGCAGCCAGTTGGCCTCTGCTTCAACAACGTGCTGTGTTTCATCGACGACGCCCGACGGCCGCATGATGCGGTGGCGGCGTACGTCGAAGCCGTGGCACCAGGGAGCTTGATGAGCGTCATCCACCCGACGGCGGACTTCAAGGACTTGAGCGAGGTCGTCATCGCCTATAACTCCGAGGACGGCAGTGGCCCTCTCCGGCTCCGCGGCCGAGCCGAGATCCTGCGCTTCTTCACCGGTCTCGAGCTCATCGAACCCGGGCTTGACACCTCCCGCGGCTGGCGGTCCGACATCGTTGTTCCCCAGGTCGGCGTCAGCAACATCGCCGTCGTCGATACCTCGACCCTCACAGACGAGGAGGACTCGAAGTACGCAGCCGTAGCCCGTAAGCCGTAGCCGGAACATCCGTGTCGGGGCTGTACCACCAGGCTCCCACGGAAAAGTGGCCGTCCCTCTTTGCAGAGAGGAACGGCCACCGTGACTCGCCCGAGTCATCGCACCACCAGCCGTGGAACCCAAACCGACTCACTGGGGTGCTCTAGCAGGCGTGCGCAACCACGCCGTGCCCAAGGATAGCCATGCCCAAGCTATGCGCGATCAATTCTCCCGGACTCGGCAGGTCCTGAGCCTACTAGGAGGTGTCGTCAAAGTCCCGTCTGGCCGGCGGGGCCCGGCACGCGCGCTCGATACCGAGCAGTGTCGAAGCGAGGACGGACGGCACGGCATGCGCGCTGGCGAGGGTGGGGGACGCCCGTATCCGCCTACACGTCGCGGCGAACATCGCGACGTGGCCGGGCGACTGGCTACTGGGTGTTCCCCGCGAAGGCGTTGACTCGGTTCTCGTACTCGCGTCGGGACTTGCCCTGGGCCGGGCTCTGCTCGTGCTGATCAACGGCTATGTGGAGTCCTACGGTGGCGGGTGACGTCGCGGCACCCCGTTGTCGGTGCCCGCTGCGAGGATCACCGCCATGGAGATCAAACATGTCGACTGGCGGAACTTCCTGGCCCAGTGGAGCGAGGAGTGGGCGGACGCGCACGGGCACGTCGATGAGCTGAGCCCCGACGACGCCGCGGCACGGCGGGGCAGATGGCTCGGCGCCGATCCGGCCGCTGAGGCGGACATCGTCGCGATGGAGGGCCGGCTCGGCCGGGCGATGCCGCCCTCCTACCGGGAGTTCCTGCGGGTCAGCGACGGCTGGCGGCACGCCGGCGCCTTTGTCTGGAAACTGGCCGGCACCCGCGAGGCGCACTGGCACGACGATGCGATGGGCCTCGGCGAGGATTTCGACGAGTACTGGGGCGAGGAGGACAACCCCGAGGAAGTGCGGGCGCAGGTGGGCCTGTGGTCCCGGGCGCTGCAACTGGACGTCGAGTCGGACATCACCTTCGTGCTGCTCGACCCGGAGGACGTGGGGCCGGACGGCGAATGGGCGGTGCGGGTGTGGGCTTCCTGGCGGGCCGCGGACCCCGAGCGGTATCCGTCGTTCGCGGCGTTCATGATTGCCATGCACCAGGAGTTCCACGTGCACGCGCCCGGCCGGAACGGGGAGGACGGCCCCGCGTTCGTCAACGGCACGACCCGGGCCCAGGACGCCGCCGTGGCCCGGGCCCGGACCGCGGCACTGCGCGGTCGCCACGAAGAGGCGGCCACGCTGCTGGCGGAAGCCCAGAAGTACGGCCGGCCGTACGCGCACGAACTCCTTGAACAGATAGCGCAGCTGGAGGGCTCGCGTGGGCGCGGGGTACAGCCGCCGCACCCCGGCAACCCCCGCTTCCTCATCGAACAGCTCCCCCTGACGGCCGCTGATCTGCTCACCAGCGGCCGGCCCGCGGAGGACTGGCACTACTCCGACCCCAAGATCTTCCCCGACACCGCGCGGACCGCAGCCGACATCCTGCGCGCCGTACGCGAGGGGACGTACCGCTACCGGCCCGGCGGAGCGTTCGGCGCGGCCGTCCACGAGGCCCGCGAGCAGGCCCGCTGGGGCGACACCGATGCCGCCTGGCAGGTTCTGCGTGCCGCGATCCCGTCGTGGGAGTCCCTCGGCCCGGGCCATATCGCACCGGTGGGCCTGCTCGCCGACCCTCTGCTCGCCCCGGTGCTGACCGCCGAACGGCGCCTCGAACTCCTGCGGACCCCGCGCGGCGGCGAGAGCGGCCCAGCCCCGGCCCCCGCCGGCGACCGGAACCCCGACGGCCTGTCCTGGCTCGTCCAGCCCGGCGGACTGCGCCCCGGGCAGACATCGGTCAGCGACTACCGGATGATCCTCGTCGAAGGCGTAGCCCCAGACGAACTGCCCGCGCTGCTCGGCTCATCGCCCGGCACGGTCCTCTCTCCACCCCTCCGGCAGTGGGATGTCACCCGACACCACCGACCCGGCCAGCGGGTCTTCTCCAGCTACGACGACAAGGCACTGCTCAGCGTCGGACAGGCCGGGCCGGGCTGGAGTTTCGCCTTCGAACAGGACCCTTCCGCCGGGTTCGACACCGCGCGCTTCGTCTCCCCCGCGCCGGACGCTTCGGCCGGCGGCGGCCGGGCGATCGTGATCTGGCACGAGTGGCGCCGGGGCACCCCGGTCTTCCACGTGTCGGCCGCCGAGGGCGGCACGCCGACCTACGCGTTCACCATGCGGGGCGGAGCGCTCGAAGCCACCGCCGGCGCCGTTCCCGCCGAACTGGCCCCACCCACCCTCGGGTTCGACGCCCCCGACGCGGACGGCCAGGCCGCGGTGGCAGCCCGCGCCCTGGACGCCATCGCCCGGCTGCACGGTGTCACCGTGCCCCGCCTCGCCCTCACCGAGGGCCGGCTGCAGACCTTCGAGTCGCTCTCCTGGAGCCGCCCACCCGGCCCCGGAGAGACGTACACGACGATCAGCATCGGCTAACCCGCTGGCCCACTGCTGCGCACACCGCCCTCCGTAGGGGCATGAAACTGGCCCCAGAAACCCGCCACGGGATGATCTTGGGGGGTCGGGCGACTGGCTACGGAGTGTCCTCTGTGAAAGCGTTGACTCGGTTCTCGTACTCGCGTCGGGTCTTGCGCTGTGCCGGGACGATCGGGGCACCCTGGGTGCCGTCGAGGGGCTGGCAGTGGGCGAGGAGTCCGCGGTGCACGGAGGGGATGGCGCTCACGCGCAGGGTGTAGCCCTGGCCACGCCGTGCGGTCACGCCGTGGTCGAGCGCGGCCCGCTCGGCGGGCTCCAGCATCGAGAGGGCGCGGAGGAAGTCGGCGACCTTGACCGGCATGTCGAGGGTGCCGGCAGCTCCGGGGCCGGTGCCTCCTCGGAGCCGGCCTTCGACCGTGTGCAATACCGCCGACGCAACACCGTCGAAGGCTGCATCGGCAAACTGAAACAGCGTGCCTAGACGACCGGGGGCCGGCCCAGCGTGGTCAGTCGCCAGACCGTCCGCCAGCGCATCGGGCGCCGGGGGCCGCCGGATTTCCGGATGCCCTCGGCGAACCCTGCGAACCAGGCTTTCAGCCCGGCCACGGACCTGGTGCGGGCCACGGTCAGCGCCACCCAGACCCCGAGGTAGACCGGCACCAGCGGGGCGGGCAGATGCTGCTTGGCCAGCCAGACCCGGTTGCGGGCCGTCATCCGGTAGTACACCGCGTGCCGGGCCGGGGACGTCTTCGGGTGCTGGAGCACCAGCTCCGGCTCGTAGAGGATGTCCCAGCCGCGGTCGATCGCCCGCCAGGCGAGGTCGGTCTCCTCGTGGGTGAAGAAGAAGGCGTCCGGCCAGCCCCCGGTCTCCTCCAGCATCGGCATCGACAGGGCATGCCCGCCGCCCAGAAACGTCGTCACCAGGCCCCGCCGCATCGGGTCCCCCGCCCGCAGCCGGGGCACGTGCCGCCGCTGCGTGGCGCCGGTCTCGTCCGCGATCCGGAACGAGACGATGCCCAGCCGGCGCTCCGCCGCGTACAGGTCGCAGATCCGTCGGAAGACGTCCGCGTCGGTCAACAGGCCGTCGTCGTCCAGGTCCACCAGGACATCGACGTCTCCGAAGTCCCGCAGGTGGCGCCAGGCGGCGTTCCGGCCGCCGGACACCCCCAGGTTCTCGTCCAGCTCCACCTCGGTCACGCCCTCGGGTAGGCCTTTCAGAGCCGTGCCGTTGCCGACGACGACGATGCGGACGGCTGGTTCGTCTTGCTTGGCCACCGAGGCCAGCAGCGCCAGCAGCTCGGGCATCCGGTCGCCCATGGTCAGCACGGCGACTCCCACACGAGGCCGGGTCACGACCACCACCACTTCCTTCCGGGGCCGGGTGAACGGCGAGCGTACCCCTGCCGAACCCCGGCCCCGGACCGTACGAGAGGCCATCGCAATGGAACGGATCAACCTCGGCGAGTACGTCACCGCCCCCGCTGAGGGGCTCATTGCCACGACCGCATACGGCGGCCTGGAGAAATTCGAGCTGGCCGAGTTCCTGGCCCAGTGGAAAGGCCTCCAGCGCGAAGCCCTGGTCACGCTGGGGGAGGACCGGCGCATCCACCCCTCCGCGTTCATCCACCCCACGGCGATCATCGGTGACGACGTGATCATCGGCCCCGACGTCAAGGTTCACGAATTCACGACCGTGAGAAAGGGCAGCGTCCTGTGCGCCGGCGCTCAGGTCGGCTTCAACTGCGAAGTCACTGCCGTGTTCGTCGGGGAAGGCGCCGTCCTCGGGCACCGGATCGGTGTCAACCGGACGATCCTCGGGGCTCGAGCCCACCTGTCCGCCGGCGTCACCGTGGCCGCGATCAACATGACCGCCGACATGCGCAGGCCTGACCGAGAAGTGATCATCCGCACCATGACCGGCCTCTACCGTTGCGGCACGACCCAGTTCGGGGCCGTCATCGGCGACGACACCCAGACCGGGAACAGCATCAGCATCGGGCCCGGCGTCGCCATCGGTCGCCGCTGCCAGATCACCAGCGGCGTGACCCTGGCGATCCGCACCGTGCCGAAAGACTGCACCGTCACAGCCCCGCACGCCACGGAAGCCAGCGTCCGCCGTCGCCGGCGCACCTTTGCACGCTGATCGGAAGCTGATCGCTGGAGGCCCCCGGTCATGTTCTGTCGGGGCTGCCCTGTCCTCGGCGCGGAGCCGGGCGACGGCGGCGTCCATTTAGCGGGTGCTCCGGCCCGGCACGCACGGGCGCCGCTCTCGGGATGCACCGGCTGCGTGCGGACGGCTTCGACGTCTGCGACGCGGACATGGCCCGGCCGTCACCGTTCGTGCGGCGCCACGTCAACATGCTCGGCCACTACGCGTTCCCGCTACCCGAGCTGCTGGGCGGGGTTTCGGCCATGATGCGGTAGATAGGTACGCGGCGGAGCCCGACGGGCTGCTGTGTGCTCGCACGGGGAGGGGGTTCAGGGGCCACCAGGTGGCTAACGACAAACCCGCCCACGTACCGGCGACTCACGCAGGGCCCGGGGCACCCAGGACCGTGGGGCTTTGTGCGTGATGGGAGTTGTGCGTCGTTTGCCGGATTCGATGAAAGTGCTCGAGAACGGCCTGTCGCTCACATAGAGTCCCAGGTCAGAAAGTCTGCTCCCCGCACCCGCGGGGATGACCCCCAGACCCGCTGCACACGGTCCGCATGTAACCGCTGCTCCCCGCACCCGCGGGGATGACCCCGGCTTGGCCGATCGCGCCGGCCCCGATGATCCCTGCTCCCCGCACCCGCGGGGATGACCCCTGAAGCCAAAGAGCTAGCCCATGACGTAACGGCTGCTCCCCGCACCCGCGGGGATGACCCCATCGTGGTGACGATGAAGGTCGGCAAGCAGAACTGCTCCCCGCACCCGCGGGGATGACCCCGCGATCCGCGCCGAAGTCGAATCCCGGCAGGACTGCTCCCCGCACCCGCGGGGATGACCCCCTGTACATCAACATCGACGAGTTCATCCAGCTCTGCTCCCCGCACCCGCGGGGATGACCCCGCCCCGTTGATGAAGGAGTAGTTCACGTCCAGCTGCTCCCCGCACCCGCGGGGATGACCCCCCGACCACCTGAGCCGCCCACCCGGTTCTGTCCTGCTCCCCGCACCCGCGGGGATGACCCCTACACGGCCACCTCGTTCGACCAGGACATCCTCTGCTCCCCGCACCCGCGGGGATGACCCCTGCCCCCGGGCCTGAACCTGTCGACGCTGCGGCTGCTCCCCGCACCCGCGGGGATGACCCCAAACCTCGGCGGGCGCCGAGTCGACCTCGGCACTGCTCCCCGCACCCGCGGGGATGACCCCTCCCGCGTCTTCCTGACGGCGCAGAACACGGGCTGCTCCCCGCACCCGCGGGGATGACCCCTCCCTTGGGTTGAAGCGTGATGTCTCCAATGTCTGCTCCCCGCACCCGCGGGGATGACCCCGCCTCGCCGCAGCCAGCTCTTTCAGGTCCCGGCTGCTCCCCGCACCCGCGGGGATGACCCCCCGCGCCAGCAGCAACCTCCGCCGGCTCCGCGCTGCTCCCCGCACCCGCGGGGATGACCCCTCACCAGCCGGGCCCCGACATCGCCCCGTCCGCTGCTCCCCGCACCCGCGGGGATGACCCCGCGAGGAACAGGGCGAGAGCGCCCTGGGCGAGCTGCTCCCCGCACCCGCGGGGATGACCCCCTGGCCCGGATCCCCTCTCAGCTCATCCTCGGCTGCTCCCCGCACCCGCGGGGATGACCCCTGCCGTGGGATCGCCGAGATCGTCGTCCTCGGCCGCTCCCCGCACCCGCGGGGATGACCCCTCCACCGGGCCGGCGGCGAGGTCGGCGGCGGTCTGCTCCCCGCACCCGCGGGGATGACCCCGACGCCTCGACCCCCTCGAAGATTCTCGGGGTCTGCTCCCCGCACCCGCGGGGATGACCCTGGGGGAGCGCTCGGATATCGGTCTGGGAGGGACTGCTCCCCGCACCCGCGGGGATGACCCCCTGCGCTACGCGAACATGCTGACGCTCCAGACCTGCTCCCCGCACCCGCGGGGGTGACCCCCGAACTCCCCGCTGAGCTTGTTCTTTTTCTTCCGGCCTCGAACGGCGTCTCGTACTGGGTCGCTCACGCAGGTGAGGGATCAAGCTACCGCAGATATTGGGGTGTTATCTGTGGGACGACTTCAGACCGGTCCTGCGGCCGACGCCCCGTCAGTCGCCGACCAGGGCCGACATCGGCATAGCGCACGATCTGACATGGATGTTCCTCAACCCCCTACTCCCTACTGTCGCGGATAGCCTGGGCTACGTCGAGCAAGGCGTAAGCGATGGCGGCGAGCCCCTCACCGACCGCCTTGGTTTGTTCGTCCTCTCCATCCCAATACTTGGCCTTGATGGCCAGTTCTTCAGCCTGGTCTCGCAAGTAGCTCATGTGTCCCCCTCTGCCGTGACTGAGCAGAGATCCCTGCCCGCAGTAGAGCGTGGGCAAGCCAGGAACCGCCGTGTGCCTCTTTGATCGATTGGTCAGTTGATCGGATGCGTCCGTCCGATAAGTGCTCACCCGACGGCAGCCCATTCCAGACCGCGCACAAACGGCTGTCAGGTAGGGCGTCGACGGAACCGGGGAGATAGCCCTCGCCACTGTCCTGGCAGCATCAGACGCTGACGATGAGATCAACCGGACGGTTTCAGTAAACTCCACGGTCGTCCGGGCCCATCAGTGTGCGGTCTGGGCACGTACAAGGGGCAGCTCGATCGGGTGAGCCCGCCGATCATGCTCTCGGACGCTCCCCCGCGGGGGGCTGAGCGCCAAGGTCCACCTGGCCCCCACAGCGGCGCTCGGGAGACGCGGAGCGAGGGCATTCACACGACGCTGCAGCTGGATCTCGTTGAGCCCATCGACTCGAGCGCGGCTCTCCGCCACTCGACGGCCTATGGCGGACAGTCCTACGGCGAGGATGAGCTCATCCGCGTGAAAAACGTCGCGGAGGCCGTCGGAGCTCCGCCGACAATGACCCCGGCACAGATGGCCGGCGAGAAGGCGCTGTGTTCTCGCCAGGTATGTGCCGTCTGTCGGTTGTTTCCAGCCTTGTCGGCTTGGGCTGGCTGGGCGAGGCGTAGCATCCGCTGGTTCTGTCACTGCGGGGGAGGGCGGATCCGTTGGAGACGCAGCTGGAGGTCTGGTACGCGAAGGCTGAGCATTTCTTCTCTGCGCCGGACTCGGGATCTGTCTACTTGCGGTGCGCGAGTTCTTCTCTCAGTGCGGCGAAGTCTGCTCGGCTTCTGGGGAAGCGCGAAGGGGTCAGCCGCTCTGCGGTGCTGGCGCGTATGTGCGCCGAGCCATATCGCGGCCAGGTCATTGGCCGGTGTGCTGATGTCTTGCGCACCCGGGCACGCTTTGAGAGGGCCTGTGCCCGGTTAGCTGAGGCCGCGAGTGCTCATGAGCGTGCGGTGGACGAAGCGGAGTGGGACTGGCGGCCGGTGTGCCTGCTGTTGGCCGGCGCCCTCGTCGCTCTCCTGGTGTTTGGCGGGCCGTGGATTTCGCCGATCTTGCTGCTGCTGGCGGCGGGGGTGATCGCCTGGTTGCACTCCCGGGGCAGCAGCGCATTGGTGAACCTGCTGGAGTGCTTGCGGGCCGGGACTCGGAAACTCAGCTGGGTCGCTTGTCGGATCAGTGCGGGGGTCGCCGCCATCGAATGGGCTGAGACGCTGCAGAGGGAGGGAACGGGGCCCTCGGTTGATGCCGTGGTCCGGGAGATGCTGGGGGAGGACCCTGACTCCCTCCTTGTCCGTGACGATCATGAGGATGGTCTGCGAACGCCTCGTGCTGCGCATTACCTGGTGGAGAACGCTGCGTGGCTGCAGCTGAAGCGCAAGGTGCAGCAGATCGAGGGTGGGACCATCGCCGTCTGTGGTCCGCGGGGGTCGGGAAAGACGACTCTGTTGGAGGCGGCGGTCCGGCAGGCGGATTTCGGAGTGCTTGCTCAGGCGCCTGCGTCGTACACGCCTCACGACTTCCTGGTGTCGCTCACGGTGCGCTTGTGCCAGACCTATATCCGCGACAGTGGCAAGGTAGTTCCGGAGTTCACTCGGCTTTCGCCTCTCGACCGGCTGGGACGGCGGATCAAGGCTGGTGGGCGGCGTGTGGGGCGGTGGGGTGTTTTCGCCCTGCCAGCCGCCGCGCTGGTGGTGGCGGGTTCAGCGGCTTCAGTGCGTTCGGTGTACTCGCAGAATGCCGATGCGGGGGCGCACCTGGTGAGCGTAGTTGCCGACCGTGTGAGTCGTAGCGGGGATCGGATCTGGCAGGGGCATTCAGTCGCCACGAGTGTGCTGGTGGCTATCGCAGGTCTCTTGTGGTGGCGGGCCCGGCGCCGGGCCGGGGTGGTGCATGTACTACTCCAGGCTCCGCTGGTCTTAACCGGTGTGGTGGGCTTCTTGCTGGTCGCGGCCTGTGTCCGCGACGTGGTCACCGATGAGCAGATCCTTCAGGTCCTTCAGCAGGTCAAGTTGCCGACCATTCTCAGCCTTGGCTTCGTCCTGCTGGTTTTGACGGTCTGTCGCGCTGCTCAGGAGTCGGAGATGGAGTTCACTCTGGGCACCTGGGACATCTCGGCCCGAGGCATCTTCCGCCCTGTCACGTACCTCGTCAGTAGCGTGGTTGTCCTTCTTCTCCTGCGCAACGACCAGGTCCAGGCGCTGCTGGCGGACTCCGAGAATCCTTTGCGGCTGGCCGGCTTGGTGGTCGCAGCTCTGCTGTTCAAGATCGCGCTGTGGAAGCCGCGCCCGGCTGAATCCGTTCTCGTTGCACGCTGCCAGGACTACCTGTACCGGCTGCAGACCGTTCAGTCCTCCTCCAGCGCCCTCAACACCAGTGCCGCGGCCCAGTTGCTGACTCTGGGGACCGCTCACACATCGTCGCTGTCCACGGTGCCTCTGAGTTTTCCGGAACTGGTCGACGATTTCCGTCGGCTACTGGGACTGATCGCTGCAGAAAAAGCCAGCCAGGGCCAGGTTGTGGTGATCGCCATCGACGAGGTGGACCGGCTGGGCTCCGATACGAAGGCACTGGCCTTCCTCAGCGAGATCAAGGCAGTCCTGGGCGTGCCTGATGTCTATTACCTGATCTCGGTCGCGGAGGACGTCGGCGCGACCTTCGTACGCCGCGGTCTGCCTCACCGTGACGTGACTGACAGCTCCCTGGACGACATCCTTCACGTGCAGCCCAGCACCCTGACCGAGTCCCAGCAGATTCTCTCCGCCCGGTCGGAGACGTTGACCGGCCCGTACACGACGCTGGCCCACGCATTGTCGGGCGGCGGGCTGCGCGACCTTCTGCGCTACGGACTGCAGATCATGGAGATGCAGGACAAGTCCCAGTCCAACGAGCTGACCGAGATCTCCCGCCACCTCATCCTGGAGGAGCTCTCCGAAACACTGGCCGGCTTTCGGACCCTGCTGAGCAAGCACCAGTTCTCCCCGCACACGAGCCCCATCCTCGGATCGTTCGGTGCCCTCGTCCGCGACCTTCAGCTCCCCTGCCCGTGCGCTGCGCTCAGTTTGCAGCCGAGCCTTGAGCGGTTCGCGTTCTACGGGTCAGCTGAGCGCCCTGGTGCGCCGACCGGCTTTGAGCTCGTCGACACCACGCGCCAGCTCATCGACGAGGCCTCTGCCTACGCGTACTTCTCGCTGACCTTGCTCGACATCTTCAGCAGCAGCGGTCTAGACCGACGCACCGCTCTGGCTGCAGCGTTCGGCCGCGAGGGCGACCTTCAGCGGCTGGCCGACGCCCGGCAGGAACTGGGGATCTCCCCGTACAGCGCACGGACGCTGCTGGACGGTATCCGGGCGGCCTGGACGTTGCCTCTGCAGCCAAGGGGCGACAGGAGTATCCCCCTTCAGCGGGCGGGTGACTGCACCATTCACACGTCCTGACGACGCGGGGAAGGGGTTGGCCCGGCCACCTGGCGTTCGGAGGTATGTAGGGGTGGGGTAGGCGGGGCGGATGGGCACGGGTCGGTCTTCAGCCGGGACCGGACCCTCCGGGCCTTCGTGGCTGAACCCTTCATTTGGCGGAGCTTCACCAAATGGAGCGCCGATCAAGCAGACTGCGGCCATGCGCACGACGTGGATTTCCCTCGCTGCCCCAGGGGAGGGCGCGGGATTTGACTGGGCGCCTGTCTGGGACAACCTATACACGGACCACGCGGCGCAGTGCGCTATGCCCCGGTATGGCCTGCGGACGCGGCCGTGGCGCCCAGGAGGCGGGACGGTCGCCCGGACGCCACGAGGTGGACGCCTGGCCACGGGTGGAACTACCGCTTACCTCACGCTCGTCCGTTCCTAGTAATAACCTCATTACGGAAGGTAGGCGGTCGCCGACTGCAAGCACCGTGCTGCGGCGCCGCGCGGGCGGCGAGTCCGTCGAGCAAATCCAGCCCGACCTGATCATCCCCACCGGTAAGCGCAAAGGACAGACCCCCTCGTGGCCAGCGTTTACCGGGCGCTCGCCGAGCACGCCAAGCGAGAGGCGTACCCCGAAGCCGTCGAGGCCGCGCATGCCGACTTCGCTGCCCTCCAAGCCGCCAGCGATACCCTACAGCCCCGCCCGGAGCGCGTCCCCATCACCGAAGAGACCGGCTAAACCCCGTAAATGTGCGGGTCAAGGCGTTGGTGGCGGGACATGACGGGGCACGTTCCATGTCGTACGACGAGAGGAACCGCTCCTCATGGCTCACCGAAGCCGGCGGGACCTGGAGGCGATACGCCTCCGGCGACCACAAGCGGTGAAGCGCGGCTACTTACGCTGGGGCCGCCGAGCCTCGCTTGTCCTCCACGTGAACGACGTGAAGTTCGGTGCCGTCCCGGTGGCGCTGGGAGCGTCCGAACAGCCCGACAGCGATCTGCGACTCATCCACAGGCTGATCAGGGCCGACATAGGTAAGGACGTCGTGGTGGTGCCCGGTGACAACCCATCCTTCGGCGTCCTTGAGGTCGATCACGCCAAAGTCTCCTGCTGGAGATCCGGCATGTGCCGGGCCGAACTCTTTCAGGATCTCGGTGGCCTGTTCAGCCAGATCTCCATCAGGAGCGGTCAGCACGACACAAGTGCCTTGCTCGAACAGCACCCACGACTTGCGAGGGTCGGCGAGAAGCCGCTGCCAGACGTCTATCAGTTTCTCGGTGTTCACGGCGGTCATCATGCCGCAGAGCACCGACACAGGGTGACGATGCACCGGCATCATGGCGAACACGCGACTCCTGAACATGCCGGCCTACCAGTCTCACACCCGGATGATCCCTGGCCCGGTCGAAGTACAGGGCAACGTACATCTGCTCTCTGCACCCGCGGGGAGGAACTTTCGCAGTCGAGATCGAACGCGACGTCGTCGTGCCTGCTCAGAGCTGCTGCTTCGAGCTTCTGCTCCCCGGACTCGCGGGCATCTACTTCTGTGAGGTAGTGACGTGCCGTCGGTGAAGGACTCCGAAATTCCGCATCATCTGTCCCCGCAACCCAATTGCTGATGGGGTGCTGCCTGTCCAATCCGGGACGACTCGCCAAGGCGCCGTCAAAAACCGTCCGGCGGTGGCTGAATGCAAACCCCTGGTCGAAAAATACCCGAACTGGCGTTTTGGCTGGAACTTTTCCTGTGATCCGACTCACTCGGGAAACCCTTTGGGCGGTGTCCGCCGAGCGGGTTACGTTCATGAAGCACGCAGCTCGCTGGCTCTGACCAGGTCGAGCGGGCTCGTGAACATGGCAATTCGCACGGGGGGCGGAGTCAGGAGCGGTTCGGGGCCGAAAGTGTCCAAGCCGCCGGCTCCACGAACAGGTTCCTGATCTCCGCACCCCTTTGTGCATGACACAAGGGAAGAATACGTGAATCGCAACACCGTACGCATCGGGGGCGTGGCTGTACTCGCGGCTCTTGCTCTGGGGCTCGGCGGCACCGTCGCTGAGGCAAGCACGGCTGCCCCTGCTCCGCAGGTCAGCGCTGCGACGACTCAGGAGCGGCAGCAGGCGATCCGTGCGCTCGCCAACGGCCTTCTGAACTCGCCCATCGAGTACACCGCAGCCGAGCGCGCTGAGCTCCAGGACATCGCGAACGGCGAGAGCGCCACCGCCGGGAAGCTCGACCCTCTCATCAAGCTGCTCAAGAAGGTACCCGGCTTCGCCTCCGCCGTGGCCGGGAAGTACAGCGACTTCAAGGCGTGGTACGACGGCCTGTCCTGGTACTGGAAGGCTCCGCTGTCGGCTGCCGGCGTGGCCGGAGACCTTTACACCATCTGGGAGTTCTTCCACTAAGCGTCACGCAGTGCTCTGACTGATGAGGGGCGCCGCAACTGCGGCGCCCCTCATCTCATCGCCCGTCAAAACCCGAGAGGTCATGGGACATGAGCAAGCCTTTGTACTCCACGCAGGAGGCGCAGAAGCCGGGATGGTCTTTGCCGGTGCTGCTCTTCGGCGTGGTCGGGGCCGTACTCAACTTCGGCGGCGTCTGGTCATGGTGGGCCCTGCTCTGGATCCCGCTGTTCGCCATGGGTATCGGTGCTGCGGCCTACGAGTGGCGCCTGCTGGTTCGGAGTGGGTGGCGGATGAGCGGTTTGCAGTGGATGTTCTTCGTCGTGGCCCACCTGGGGCTCGCGGGCTCACTTGCAGCTGCCCTCGGCATTCTGCACCGCTGACGGGCAGGGGAGTTTTCGGCCTCTTGTTCGATGCCGGACTGCCGGGTGGGCTTTGTGTGACGCTCCTGCTCATGATTGACGCGGGGTGTTGGCGAGCGGTGGATCCTCTCGACCCCGATGGTGCAGCTCTGATCAGGGGTGGGCGTACCTCGAAGTGGGAGGTCAGGCCGTGCCGCTGCTTCAGTTGTTGATGCAGCGTTCGACGCTGCGACCGCGATGCGCTGACCCGATCGAGCGGGAACGGACTATTTGGACGGCGCAACCTTGCCCGGGCCGGTGGGCTCCGATGATTCGTGAGCGTGCCGGGAGACGGCGTCGGCTTCCGTGCTCTCCACGGTCAGCAGGTGTGATCCGACCAGTTTCGTCCCGGGTGCGGTTGTCTTCGCACGTCGCCCCATCGGGCCCCGTCCGCGACTCGCGGTCGGGGCCTTTCGCGTGGCGGCCTGGACCGCGCCGCGCGCGGGGCGCCGCCGCGGCTCACCGGGGTGAGGTGGTCCATGACGTCTGCCCCGGCATGGCCGCAGAGGTGGCAGACGTCGGACTCGGCGAGGAGGCGGGCGCGCTGTTTGCGGTAGGCGTAGGTGGTGAGGTCGGTCCGCTTGGCCATGCCGTCTCCCCGTCTGCGGGGTGCCGCCCGGGGCTCCCGTCCTGGGCGGCCGTACCCGCACCCATCCGCACCGTGGTGGTCTGTGGTTCCGTCAGTAGGTGGGGCAGAGGTTGGTCTGTACGGCGGCGAGGATGAAGGCGGCCTTGGTGGGGCCGAAGCCGTCCGGGTGGTTGGGGCTGATGAAGCGCCGGTTGGTGGACTCGACACGTTTGGTCGGGTCCTTCTCGTCCTTCATTGACTGGCACTGACTCAGCCCGCGGCTGACGGCCTTGTCGTCCTTGCCGTTGACGATCTCGGGGTCGATCTTGTTGAGCGCAGCGAGGTAGATGGCGCGCTGCTCGGGGCAGGGCTGGGCGGGATGCCGGCGGCTGCGGCTGCGGAGCTGAGCGCCTCGGGGGCGATGCTCGACTGCGATGCGGACGGCAAGGCGGCAACCTTGTCGTCGGGCTTGGGCTCGCTGGTGACGGCCTCGGAGCAGCCGGTGAGGGCCAGGAGGCAGGCGGCGGCGAGGAGGGTGATGGTGTGGTGTGTGCGCATGGCGTCATGGTGTCGGCGCCGGGACCGGTGTGGGTGGGCTGTGGCTGATCTGTGACGCGCGAAAGCCCCGCACGTTGGCGGGGCTTCTGTGTCCGGGCACGTGGTTCCCCGCCAGGCATTACTTGACGGCGATGTAGGTTTCGAATCCGCTGACGAGCAGCAGCATCGCCGCTCCCTGTGGTGCGGCCAGACCGGGCTGCTAGTGCCGCGACCGGGAACGTTCGCCGGGTTGCTCGTTGCGCTGGTTGGGAATGTTGATTCCAGGAGCATTTAAGCGTGTTTGGCACCATTTGTTGGGACGTGGTGGCGTGATGCCGCCATACTTGGTGTGGGTAAGAGAGGGTGCACCAGGCATGAGCAGTACGGTGGTTCCGTTGGTGATCGCGTTCCTGGGTATCGTCGGCACGCTCGCATCGGGGCTTATGACGCAGCGGCTCGCCGAGAAGGCCAAGTCCAAGGAGTTGGACCGTTCCGACTGGCAGCGAGCTGAGGAGCGGCAGTACGAGACGAAGCACGCGTCGGTGGAGGCGCTTCGGGCGTGCTACGTCACCCTGAACACCGCCTCGCTCACTACCACTCTGAGCTGAACCACTTCTGGCACGCGCTCCGGGCCAGGCATGTCACCGACGATTTGAGGTCACGCCTTGATGACGCGCGGCGCGAGCATCGTGCGCGGTATTCAGAGGCTCAGATGGGGGTTCCGGACGACGTGCTCGCCACCGTTGACAAGGTCCATCGCGGACTCAACTGGATGTATGGGGTACTCAAGCGTCTCGACAGCGGCGTCCCGCCGCACCGGGAGGGTGAGTCCCTCGAGCAGGTGCACACTCAGATCGAGGCGTTCTGGGACCAGCTTGGGGGCTGAGGAACATCGGTGTCAGATCGTGCGCTAAGCCCGCGTCGGCCCTGATGAGTGGCTGACGGGGCGTCGGCGGCGGGGCCGGTCCGAAGTCGTCCCCCAGATATCACCCCAATTGGTCCAGCGCGTCGTCCACGGCCCGGGCCGTCAGGTAGACGGTGGTGGCCAGCAGGGTCGCCAGACGCCGGGAGTCGCCGTGCCGGCGCAGGAGCGACGCCTTGCCGTCCACGCCGTACCGGGACAGCTCCGCGAGCCGCCGCGGCGGGATCGCCGACACGTCCAGGTCCCCCATCCCGAGGGCGGCGATCTCCTCTGCCCGCTGGAGCGACGACTTCATCTGCGGGCCCGACACCCGTACCGGACCGCGTCGCAGCCGGTCCAGCTCCGAGACCCGCTCGCCGGGCGGGACAGTCAGCAGCGAGTCCAGCACCGCCCTCTGACCGATGTTCAGCAGCCCGTACAGCGTGTCCCACAACCGCTGATTCGCCGCCTCCCGCACCGTGCCCACCAGCCGGGCCAGACGGCTCGCCCCCGGCAGCAGCACCCGCCCCTCGCGCAGCCAGCCCGCCGCCGCGTCGAACAACGCCTTCGGCCCGTCGCCGGTCGTCCACGCCCGCGCGTCCAGCCAGACCACCAGCTCCTCGCGGACCTCGGCGAAGTCCCGCCAGCCCCCGGCCTCCTGGATCTCCCCGGCGTGCGTACGGGCCGTACCGTCCCGCTCGCCGTACAGCTTCAAACACGACGGATCCGCGATCTCCAGCTGCTCGGCCAGGTACTCGGCGACCTCCGCCGGCACCTGCCGCGGGTCCGGCATGAACCGGCCCAAGTAGCGCACACTCGTCAGCTGGACTGCGAACCCGAGCCGATTGTGCGAACGCCTCTTGGCCTGCGCCGCCTCCAGGTCCGCGTCGTCCAGGAAGAAGTACCGCTCCAGCTCCGCCCGCGAGGGCGCCTCGTGAAACGACCCGTACCGGGCCGCCTGCTCGTCCGTCAGGAACTCGACCGCCACAACAGCTCTCCGAAGATCGACAACAACGACCCACGAAGGCTCCGACGCTCAATCACCCCAGGTCAAAGGCCCAATCAGCCCGGAGACGGCTTAGCGCACGATCTGACACGGATGTTCCTCAGCCCCCGATTCCGACGCCTACCTCGGCGACAATGAGGCGCTGGAGCAGTCAAGGACCCAGTGTTCGCCGGCAACGGCTACCACCTGTACCTGCACAGCCCCCAGCCCGACATCCAAGTACAGGTCACCATCAAGGTCTGGGACACCCCTCAGAAGCCCTCGGTAGACGCTGAGGGCACCGTCCCTGTCTCGCTGGAATCAGAGACGGGCCAACTCGTCGTCAACCAGCTCACCTTTGGGCCGGCGGGCGTGATGGACATGCCTCGCTGGCTTTATTCACGGGTTGTGGTTCTGGCTCAGGTTCTGTGACGCGGCCACGCTGAGTGAGCGGATCACCTCGCGGTTGACCGTTCTCGATGGCGAGAACGAACCCCGGGTCAGTCTCCCGCCTCGGCTACAGACCTCTTGCTGAGGAACTGCTTCGCTGCCTCAACCGCTTCTCCGTTGAGTTCCTCGACGGAGACTCCCCAGCTCTCCTCCCAGCCGTCGAGGTTGTGCGCGCAGTACACAAGGGGTTCCAGCTCTTCGGGATAGCCGAGGTCATAGGCGATGTCTGCCCAGATGAGGTGAGTGCCGGCGGCGGGATCCAGGGATCCGTCGGCGATCTGACCGGCGATCCAGTAGGCCATCGCCCACTTTGCGGCTCGGGGGTCCGCGGGCGGGCGGAAGAGCAGCCCCAGCTCGTCGAGTACTTGGTCGAAGAGCTCCGGTGCTTCGGGCTCTTCGCTCCGGAGGAGTCCAGCCAGCATGGCCAGGGATGGGCTCTCGACCCCAGCTATCAGCGCGTCCAGACCTGCCTGGATGAGCCTGTCCGACCCGACATGCCTGCCAAATGCCCTCTCACGCGCGATGTGTCTGAACTGCTCGAGGGCGTCGTCGCTGGTCATCAAGGTCTTCTCCGTCGGCATCTGGAGGGGGAAGGTTTGCACATCCGCCGACGCCGCCGCCATCAAGTTCCTCCCGTCGTCGTCGGTGATCAGGACATGAGGACGCGCTTCCGCAGGAGGGCGAAGCCTGCACGGCCGAACATCTGGCGCTTGAGCATCTTGATCCGGTTGACGTGCCCTTCCACGACGCCTGAGTTCCAGGGCAGAGTTAGGCCAGCGATGACGGCATCGCGGTCACGGTCGATGCCCGCGGCGAGGGTGTGGAGGCTGGGCAGGTCGTCTTTGCCGGACGGCGTCGAGCCAGTCGGGCAGCCGTTCGCCCCGGCGCTCGGTGAGCATGGTCGCGAAGGAGCGGACATGTCCGGTGAGGGCGTCGAGTTCGGGGCAGTGCACCCTGGCGGCCTTGAGCTGGAGCTGCTCGGTCTCGGTGAGGGTCTCCGGACGGCGGAGGATCCATCCGGCGACAGTCCGGGGCGAGGGCAAGGGGGAGGGGTTCAGGGCCCACCAGGTGGCTAACGCCAGGCCCGCCCACGTATCGGCGACTCACGCACGGCTCGGGGCACCCACAATTGCGAAGCTTTATGCGTGATGGGAGTTGTGCTTCGTTTGCCGGATTCGGTGAAAGTGCTCGAGAACGGCCTGTCGCCCGCATAGAGTCGCAGGTCAGAAAGTCTGCTCCCCGCACCCGCGGGGATGACCCCTGAGCCGGCCGCGGACCGCGTCGCCTGGCGAGCTGCTCCCCGCACCCGCGGGGATGACCCCAGCACCGTGTACGCCTCCCGTGGGGGCCTCCGCTGCTCCCCGCACCCGCGGGGATGACCCCGCGACGACCGCCGCGGCGCCGGTGATGGTCTCCTGCTCCCCGCACCCGCGGGGATGACCCCTACCGGCACAAGGTCCTGTACCTGAACTCGCACTGCTCCCCGCACCCGCGGGGATGACCCCGACGGGCTCGCCCTGCCCTGGTACAGCGGACGCTGCTCCCCGCACCCGCGGGGATGACCCCGCGGCGACCTTGGCGAGCGCCGCAGCCTGCTCCTGCTCCCCGCACCCGCGGGGATGACCCCATCTACGATCGTCGTGGGTCTCCGGGCACGACGATGGCCCTCTGGGGCAACCGGGGATACCGCGGCGGCCTTGCCGATGAAGGCCAAGCGTCGTCTACGAGCCGTCGGAAACGCTGTCTACTTACGCGGCGTGCCTGCAACCAGGCCGTCGCCGAGGCGAGAACGTGGACTCAAACGGGACGTCGCTGCCGCCGCTGCAGCGCTCGGGAGGATGCCGTATTGAGGGGTAGATAAGGCTGTCTGGCGAGGAGTCAGCCAGCACTGCGAGATCACCTGTTCGCATGACGGCGACGTTGCCTTCGACGCTAGACGAGTCATTCCGAACTGATCATGATCAGCTTGCCGATGGGCCAAGGGGCCATTCGACGGCCTGCTGCTGGCCCGTGGACATGCACGCCTCCTGCGCCAAGGCGGGCCTTGCATCCCCCGAGAAGCCGGCGAAGTAGATGACGCTCGCCGCACAATGGAGGCCGGAGCTGGTGCTGCTTGTCCCGGGCCGCTCACGGCAGGTGCCGAATCCCTCCCCGGGGCTTCAACTTAGCTGGTCGCGTACGAGATCAAGGAATGCCTGTCGGCTCGGATGGATGTGCGCCCAGACCTTCTCATCCTGTGGCTCTCCCGGGTCTTCGGGGCCCTTCCTGATCACCTCCTGTACTGCCCACGCGAGGCTGCGTGCCGCTTCGCTGACCTCGGACGCGCACAGTACGTGGATCGTCTTCTGCGTCACCCACACCCTGTCAAGGACCTGCCTTGCCCGGGCCTGCCACTGCTCGTCAGCCAGGTTGTGGTGATACCGATCCACCGCGACTCGTTCTGCTTCCTGCACCGCAGACAGAAATGCGATGAGGTGCGTGAGACGCTCGTTGCGGCGCGCCTCGGCAAGTTCACGAACACTGCGGCGCGCCTCGCCGCGTTCCAAGGCGCGTCCTGCCGAGCGCTGGGCCAGCATCGACATGAGCCCGCCGAGCAGCACGCCGATGAGCGGCGCAAGCGTTGTCCACACAACGTCAGAATATGACACCGATGGCATGAACACGGCACGGGCCGAGCACGCCAAGCGTGGGGCGTACCCGGAAGCTGTCGAACAGGCCCACGCCGACTTGGCCGCCCTTCAGGTCGGCGAAGTCCCCGGACCCCGTCTCGCTATCCCTGACCGAGCGTCACTCTGATTACACAGAGCTACTTGTCGCTTCGCCGTAGCTTCGGGAGAATAGGGCCGTCTTCGCCTGCGACTACCTCGCCAGTCCCAGTCTGCGCCGGGAAATTCACGGTGGGCTCCAGGTCGTGGAGAACTCCAGTCCAGCCTCGTCCACGTCAACACCCTGCTGCTCCAGCAGGTCCTGGCCGAACCGGCGGGGGCGAAGAAGCTGAGTGTCGAGGACCGTTGCGGGCTAACCGCGCTGTTCTGCGCGAACACCGTGCTCGACTACGGGAAGGACGGTGCCCTGACCGGCCCGGACAAGGAGCACGCCGAGACATCGATGCTCGCGTTGCACGTCAACCCCTTACGGCACCTTCCGTCTCGATATGGGCAAGCGGCTCGACCTGCTGCCCCTGGTCGTTCCCCGGCCTCGTCAGACCGCAGACGATGCGGCACAGGCCGAACGATCTACCCCGTGACTCATGGTCAGGGGCGTCCGCTACGGGGTCTTTCCAGCGTCGGCCTTCGCGATGCGGTCGGCGAGTACGGCGGACAGACTGAGGATCCGGGTGCCCCGTTGCTCGGTCGGATCGTCCAGCTGATGCGCTATGCCGATGAACGCGCTTTGACGGAAAATCAGCTCACGATTGACATGCAACGGCGCCGGGCTGCTCTTCGTATCCGTGCCGTCCGAATCGAGGCCCTGACTCTCCTCGCCTCTTTGCTCCAGCGCCACCTTGCGGAAGTTGTTGAACCCGCGGTCAGCCTCTTCGATGTCCTGCACGATGTCGATGTACGCCCGGTGGGCGGCAGCAGCGTCCGGGAAGGCCAGGACCAGGAACTCAGCCCTGTTCTCCCCCTCGTTCTCACCCCGGCCGAAGTCGACCATGCCGGCTGCGGTGGCATTCTTCTCGCACTCCGGTGCTGCCTTGCAGAGGGGAAGGCCGGCCGCTGACGTCCTGACGTTTGGTGTCCCAGCCCAGGGAAACTCGCGAGCATCCATACTGTTCCGATCCGGAAGGATCTGGCGGACCGTCTCGGCCGTGGGTGGAAGAGGAGCGGTGCGGCTGGCAGAGTGTGTAGTGCTGGGGGCCGACGGCGCATTGCGCGGTGAGTCATCTGTTTTCTCGAACAGCCGCACACCCCCCTAGACGGCAAGCACGACCATCAACACCGCAAGGACGATGCCCGCACTGAGGGACAGTCGTCCGGCAGGAGCGTTGTGGATGGTCAGCGGACCGAGCGTAATCTGGCTGCGTGTCACTTTGCTGCCGGCCAGGACTACGCTGCCGGTGTGCTGCTGCGAGGGCGCGTTCAGGAGCACCGCGAGTCGCCCGGCGAACTCGGCATCGCCGCTGATCTCTTCGGTAAGGGCGGCTTGCACACCTCTGCTGGCCTCCGGATCATCAGGCGCGTTGACCAGCTCGTCCAAGGCTGCCCGCCCGCGATCGGAACGACTGAGCCGGCCTCGCACGAGATCCGACGTTGCCGTACTTGCGGCGCCTGACGCCGCGGCGGACAGAGCTTGCGCAGCCATCGCCGCCAGCTCGGGTGCATCCATGCCGGCCCAGTCTCGCCATTATGGTCATGCCCGTGTCAGCACGGGGTGCTTTCGGAAGTGCGACTTCGGGGACGTCAGTGCAGCCGTCACCATTGCCCACACACAGATCCGCGACTTCCCGGACCGGATGTCGTGTGTCGGAAAACGATGGCGGGGATTTCCTTCATGTTCCGCCCGGGTCCGCCCCAGGAGCAGGTTTCGATGGCCAGACAGAACGACCACAAGACAGCCCAGCAGGACGTCATTCGGACCGAGTCACGACCACAGAACTTGGCTACGCGTGTCAACGTCAGACCGGGCTGCTAGGCACTGTTCTCCGGTTCGGCGGGGCAGAACTGTTCGAGGAGGAGGGGGGTGCCGAGGGCGAGGGTGGTGAGGCGGCGGTGGGCGGCTTCGAGGGTGCGGCGGGCGGCGGGGAGGCCTGCGGGGGGTGCGTCGCGGTCGTGGCGGGGCCGGCCGGGGGCGGTGGTGACCCAGAGTTGGTGGACGTTGCCGCCGTGGAGGGTTTTGAGGTGGCCGGCGGTGAGGGCGTGGTGGGTGTCGGTCCAGCGGGTGAGGGCGTGGCGGGTGACGGTGTCGAGGGGGTGCCAGGTGCGGTGGGCTCGGGCGCGGGGGAGGGGGCGGTCGAGTTGGAGGTCGTCGAGGGTCATGGGTTGGAGGTGGGCGAGGCCGTGGCCGGTGGTGACGGCGAGGGCGATGAGGGCGACGGTGCGTTCCCACGTGGCGGTGAGGATGCCGTCGGGTGGGTGGGCGGTGAGCAGGCGCAGGGTGCGGTGGGCTTCTTCGGGGCTTAGGCGGGGGGCGAATTCGGGTTTGGGGACGGTGAGGGTGAGAGGGTGGCCGTGGTGTGCGGAGAAGGTGTTGAGGGTGGTGGTGCGGGCGGCCATGGAGTTGGCGGAGGCGGGGGTGCGCGGGCCGTGCAGGCCGGTGCGCCGGCGGGTTTCGCCGCGGGCGGCGGCCTCGAGCCAGGCGGTGGCGTGGGTGGGGTCGAGGAGGTCGGCGCGGGTGAGGGCGGCTTCGGGGGAGTTGTTGAGGGTGGCGAGGTGG
Organism: Streptomyces sp. NPDC031132; assembly: GCF_055570595.1. Taxonomy (NCBI): domain Bacteria; kingdom Bacillati; phylum Actinomycetota; class Actinomycetes; order Kitasatosporales; family Streptomycetaceae; genus Streptomyces; species Streptomyces sp. NPDC031132. Next base: position 105,574 of record NZ_JBVIGX010000017.1, on the reverse strand, counting down.
GCGGCGTATTCCTGGAGGTAGGTGCGGCGCAGGCTGCGGGTGGCTTCGCCGGGGACGGCGGTCAGGAAGGCGGCGATGGCTGCGCGTGCGGAGGGGCCGCGGTCGGGCCGGCTCGTGCTTGGGGTCATCAGGATCCTCCCGGGTTCGGACCGTCCTTGAACATCAGAATAAGAGCAAGAAGCAGGCGAACGTCCCCCCGCTCCCCTCACAGCTGGCCTATCGTGTCGGCTCGTGTCGAACCGATTCGCAACGCCCAGTTCCGAACCGGACATCGCGCCCCACCGGGCTCCCCGGGAAGGCGCCCCGATGGCGAGCCAGGTCGATGAGGAGGGAAACAGCATCTTGCTCTTATTGTGCATGCATCCCGATCCAGGCCCGGCCTGATCGTCATGCTCGGCTGGACCGCATTTGACTTGTACGGACGCGACGGGCTCGCCACACGCGCCATGCCCCCGCATCGTGGGGGCATGGCGCGTGCTCCCGGCCCGGCCCACCAGCGGCTGGAAGGCCCGGCGCGAATTGTGGCCCTCGTCGGCGGGCTGGTGGCCATCGTCGCGGCGGTCCTCGGAGCCGGCGTGGCCTGGCCGGACAATTGGTGGCCACGCCACCTGCCCGAACCGAAGATCTACGTGAAGGGCGTGGACTACGGCAGCCACTGCCATCGGCGGGCCCGGGGTCCCGCGCCAGCTCCCGCTGCTGGCCGTCTTTTCTGGCCCCGGACGGGCCGCAGTCGGCGGCGGCGCCGGCCACGCATGCCATGTGACGGATGCCGCCCCATCCTGGGTCTGCAGATCTCGTGTGCCGGGGTCGTTCTTCAGTGTGGGGGCTTCCCCGCCCCGGTGGTGTCGTTGGCCTTGGTCGGGGAGTCGTTCGCGCGGGAGCTGGCCTGGTAGGCGCGATGACGGGGTGGCCCGGACAGTTGTTGGGTGCCGTCCCTCGTGGGTGTCGGCTTTGTGGGACGGCCGTGTCGCCGGGGGTTCGGCAGGCCTTGAGCCTGCATGAACACCTTCAGGACGGCCGCGGTGGCGGTGCTGGCTCTGGCTGCGGTGGCGGCTCCGGTTGCGCCTGCGGCCACGGCTGCGCCGGTTTACAAATGCGCGTCCGGCACCCGGGATATCGATGACACCAGCTATGACGGGCCGTGGCCGGACAACTGGCGGGTCACGGTGAAGACGTGCTCGAGCTGGACGCGGACGAAGCCGAGCACCTGGAGAAGGAGATGCGGTTCGTACGAGCCAACGTCCCGCGCATCCGCGGCTCCGGCGCAACGAGCAGGAGATGTTCGTCCTGTGTCTGCGCATCCTGCAATCCGCCCTGGTCTATGTGAACACCCTGATGCTCCAGGACATCCTGAGCAAACCGGAGTGGGCCGCACTCCTCACGCCCGCTGACCGGCGCGGCCTGACCCCGCTGTTCTGGTCCTATGTACGCCCCTATGGCGAGGTCAACCTCGACATGGATGAACGCCTGCAGCTCGCCGGCGCCAACCCGCCCCGCCCCCGTTGGCCAGCCGACACAGGGATCATTACGGCCCCTTGAGGAAGCCTGCGTCATCGGGCGCAGCGTTGCTGTGCCTCCATAGACGGGTCTTGCAGTCGCCGGACAGTAGGTGGCGGTGCCCGCTAGCCGTGCGGACCGTTCGGGCCGTGTTCGATCACCTCCGGCTATGGCGTGGTCGGGCGGGCGGTCGTCATGCTGGTATGCGTCTGGTACGGCGACGGCGGTGGGAGTGCAGGATGGATCCGTTGACGATGGCGGTGGGTTCGGCTCTGGTGGCGGCGATGGCCACCGACGTGTGGTCGCAGGCCCGGGATGGCGTGGTCGCTTTGTGGCGGCGGGTGTATCCGGAGCATCCCGAGCGTGCCGAGGCGGTCCGCGGCGAGCTGGAGGAACTGCATGCGCAGGTCCTGGAGGCCCGCGAGGACCAGGACGCGGACACCGAGCGGGCTCTGGAGGGTACGTGGCGGATGCAGTTCCAGACGCTACTGCGGCAGAACCCGCAGGCGGCCAGCGAACTGCGGCGACTGCTGGACGAACAGCTTGTCCCGACCCTGAACCCGAGCGAGCGCGAGCGGGTGCATTCCCTCACCCAGAACGCCACTGTCTCCGGCGGTACGAGCATCCAGGTCGGGCGCGACTACCACGGGAATCTGCCGTCCCCAAAAGACTGACCACCCCCGACGAGCCGTCAGCCAAGCGGGTGGAACAGCAGGCGACGGTGTACAGCGGGACGTCGCTGCAGGCGGCAGGCGACATCAACCAGCCCACCATCATGGAGGCGCCAGCACCGGCCCGGCCGACGGTCATCCACGGACTGCCCCAGGACATCGCGGACTTCACCGGCCGCAGCGCAGAACTCCAGTCCCTCCTGGAGGCCGCGGCCCCCGGCCAGGCGGTGGCGGTGTACACGATTAATGGGATGCCCGGGGTCGGCAAGACCGCCCTGGTCACCCACGCCGCGCACCTGCTGGCCGACCGGTTCCCGGACGGGCAATTCTTCCATGACCTACACGCCCACACCCTCGGCCAAACCCCTGCCAAACCGGCCGACGTCCTAGCCGTGCTGCTTACCAACCTGGGGATCGATCCCCGCAACCTCCCCCCGACCCTGGAGGGACGCTCGGGTCTGTGGCGGGACCGGCTCGCTGGCAAACGGGTCCTGCTGGTTCTTGATGACGCCGCAAACCCCGCCCAGATCAAGCCGCTCCTGCCGGGCAGTGTCGACTGTCTGACGCTGGTCACCAGCCGTCGACGCCTGATCGCCCTGGACGGCGCCCACCCCCTGCCGCTGGACCCGCTGGAACCCCGTGAGGCCGCCGACCTCTTCACGCGCCTCGCCCATCGCCACCCCACCGGCAGCGAGGCGGACGCGGTTGCCGAGACTGTGCGGCTGTGCGGCTATCTGCCGATGGCAATCGGCCTCCTTGCCGGCCGCCTCCGCCACAAGGACAAGTGGACCATTGCCCAGTTCGCGGCCGACTTCGCCGCCGCCCGGGACCACCTCGGTGAACTCGACGCCGGTAACGGTGCCATCTATACGGCCTTCGCCCTCTCCTACCAGGAGCTGTCCTCCGACCAGCGGCGGCTGTTCCGCCGTATCGGTCTGCACCCCGGCGTGGACATCGACGCCTATGCTGCGGCCGCCCTTGACGGCACTCCCCTCACCGCAACTCGCCGCCACCTGGAAGCGCTCTACACCGACCGCCTCCTCGACGAACCTGCCCATGACCGCTACCGCCTCCACGACCTCCTGCGCACCTATGCCCACGCCCTCACCACCCACAACGACCCGTCCAAGGACAGCCAGCAGGCCACGGACAGGCTCCTGGACTACTACCTGAACAGTGCTGAAGCTGCGGATCACTACCTCGCGCACCGCATCGGGACCGCCACTCCGCCGCCGGGCGCCCTCCCCACCGCGCCGGGGCTCTTTTCAAGGGCCGAGGCGCTGGCATGGATGCTGACCGAACGAGCCAACCTATTCGCCTGTGCCCGCTATGCCAACACTCAGAGAAGACATTCACGGGTTATCCGACTCGCTGCGGCGATGGCTGCTTTCCTGCACCAGGAAGGCCCGTGGGATGATGCAATTACCATCCATCGGATGGCTGCGTCAGCAGCACGCAGCCTCGGCGTTCGCCGGCGTGAGGCAGACGAACTCAACCGGCTGGGTCATGTACAGCGCTTGAAGGGAGATCATGCGGCGGCACAAACTGCACATAGGAAGGCGTTAGCACTGTGTCAAGACTACAAGCACGGCAAAGCGGACGCTCTCACAGGGTTGGGTTCTCTGCAATTCTTGAAGGGCGGAGCAGAAGAATATACGGACGCGGCCGATCTGCTGGAACAATCACGGACCTTGTATCGCCAGATCGGACTATGGCGAGGTGAAGCAGCGGCTCTAAATACGTTGGGCTCGCTACGGCGCATGACCGGAGAGTACGCAACAGCTAATGCGAATCAGGCCCAGGCCCTGGCGATCTATCGCACCCTCGGTCTCAAATCGGGCGTGGCGGATAGCCTAGTCGAACTGGGCTACCTTCACTATCTCGCTAATGAGTATGAGGATGCTGCTGCCCTGCTGGAGGAGGCGCTGGACCTCTACCGCACGCTCAAGCACCGCCCTGGTCAAGTCAGCGCCCTCACTGTGCTTGCCGCCATTCGTCCACGACAAGGCCAGCGTGAAATTTCCGCACGCCTACTGGATCAGGCGCTGACCCTGTCCCGGGGCTGCGGTGCTTCATTGCATCAAGCCAACGCTCTCATCGAGTTGGGCTCGATGGGGCTTGTGGATGACAGTTTTGAGTCAGTGAGGGAATCACTGACAGAGGCTCTGCAACTCTTCCGCAGAATGGAGAATTTGGCGGGCCAGGCAGCCGCGCTCAACGGGCTGGGGACCCTGCACCACAGGACCGGGAATTATGAGACCGCTGCCGATATTCTGGAACAAGCGCTGGCTCTGTTCCGCAACCTAGGCGATCCATCAAGTGAGACCAATGTCCTCACCATGCTGGGCTCTGTGCACTGCAGCATGGGGAACTATGAAAGCGCTGCCGAGCTACTTGCGGAGGCGCTGACCCGGTATCGCAACCTCAAGGACCAGCACGGCGAGGCATGGGCCCTGAGCGCGCTGGGCGTCTTGCGGCGTCGAAACAGGGACTATAGAGGTGCCACCGACATGCTGGAAAAATCACGGTCGCTTTACCGCGAGTTAGGCGACCAGGAGAGCCAGGCGGAGATCTCCAATAAAATGGGAGCCCTACTAGCCGATTCCGGCGACGCGGAGGGGGCGCTCGCTCAGTACCAACAGGCACTGAGCCTCGCCCGCCAAACCCACATCCCGCTGGAAGAGGCGCGTGCCCTTGAAGGCGCCGCGCATTACAGGGCAGGCGCGGGGGATGTTCCCGAGGCGATCACGGGTCTCCGCACCGCCGTAGACATCTATCGGCGCCTCAGCGCCGCTGAGCTCGACTCCGCAGTTGCCTATCTATCTGTGCTAGAGACCGATGCCACTGACGATGGGCCAGCCGTTCATCAATCGACCGTCTGAAGGCCGGAGAAGGCATACGCGTGGCGGTTCCTGATCCGCCCGCACCAACCCGTCAGTTCGTGATCACGCGGAGCGCCAACCGGGGCGCCTTGTGGCCGGGACGCAGAGGGATAAGGGCAGGCAGGCGCTGATCGAGCTGGTGACGTCCGCGGTGGAGATGCACCACGAGACGAAGGCTGGCCGAGAGGCTGAAGAGGTCGCGAAGCGTCGCGAGGAGGAGCAGTTGCAGGCGGCGCACAGACGGCAGGACGAACGGACCCCCTCGGTCAGTCTGCGTACGGTTTCCGGCGGCTTGCCGACTTTGGGGCGCCGCAGGTGACGGGGCCGATTACTGGTGGGCTCGCGTATTCAACTGTCGTCAATTCTCCGCGATGATCAGCCCGATGGTGACTGGAGGTGATCTGAGGATGCATTCGCCGCCGCGCATCCTGATCGCCGTAGCCAAGTGGGCCCGCATCACGCCCGCCTTGGCGGACCTTCACGACCGTCAGGCCGAGTTGCGCGAGCAGGACGGCGCGCCGAGAGGCCGCCCTCTTTGCGGCGCATGCCGAACTCGCCGATTGCTCGAAAGTGGGCCTGTAACCCCAGCCTGGTGCCCCGAGCCGGAGATGTTCAGGAACCGCAGATGCAGGACTGCCCCAATGCCAGCAGTATGGCCGTGCGGCTGATCCTCTATAGATAGCTGCGGGGTCCGCCTTCCGCTTCCACTGAGGCGATCCGCTTCTTGACCTTGGGATTCGTGGCGAGATGTTCTGGAAGCTGCGTGCTCTGTGTGGGACGGGCAGATACCAGTTGCTCAACTGTCAGATCCTTGACGCGCTCCATGTCGGCTCCACTCAAGTTGGCAAGGTTTAAGCTAGCCCCCTGCAGGCTGGCCCAAGACAGAGTTGCCTTCTGTAGAAGGGCCTGGTCCAAGCGCGCGTTCGTCAGCGCAGCCTCTGAAAAGTGCGCCTTTTGCAAATCAGCACTGATCAGCCTTGCCCACCACAGGCGGGTCCCGGAGAGGTTTGCTCCATTCAGGTGCGTTCCGCTCATCTTTGCCCAGCCCAGGTGGGCCCCGGACAAATCGGCTCCCTCCAGGTGCCCTTTTTCTAAATTCGCGCCTCGCAGGTCAGCATTAGCCAGATTGAGGCGGAAGGGTTCGTCACGGTCGCGGGGCCGTCGGGCAAGTACGGTCAGTGCTGCCTGGACCGGTTCGTTCGGTCGGGTCTCCATGACCGTGTCCGTCTCGCTGGACGGGATAGGGGCCTGTTCGCGGACGAATGCAGCGAGGACTTCGACGATGGTGGTGTGGTCTTTCGGCGAGTCCCGCATGATGCGCTCCAGAGCGTAGATCCCACCGAGCTGCTCGACTGACTTATCGCTGGCAATCTGGCCGATGGCTTTGGTATATCGGTCGGTAACCTGTCCTTCTCGGTTTTGGTGCAGGGTGCGATGGGTATAGATAATGCCGACCGCGGCAAGGCTGCCTGCACCCATGGCCAGCAGAGCTGTGCGCATGCCGGTGACGGCGGTGGCCTGAGGCAGGGTGATGGTGGGCAGATAATGCTCATCGAGCCACCAGGGGACCCGCCACAGCGCTACCCCTATCGCGCCGATTCCGCCGAGTACCGCCAGGAATCCCCACACCCACATCCAGGGCTTCCGCCGCCTTTGCCTGGTGTCCATGCCCTCAGCACAGCCCACTTCCCACTGTTCGGGCCTCGCGGCTCGTCGACCCGTGCGAACAGACCACCTGGACGGAGGCCGCGCATCGGCGGCGCTTGGGACATCGGTACAGCCGTTGGCGCTGAGATGCTGGCCTGCGCTGCTCTCTTGCGTCCTGTTCTGCGAGGCGTTCAGAACGGAACGGTCTACTCGCCTTGCGTGTCCGGCCCCTCGCCGACGTTCTTGATGGCCGTGAAGAAGACCTCCACGAGTGCGTCCGGGATCCGGTACCCGAGTACCTTCCCGAAGCCGGGTCCCTGCGGGGTGACGGGCGCTGGCATGTCCGCCGGCCACCAGCCCTTGCGCTCCCCGCGCTCGAGGACCTGCTTGAGGCTGGCGGCGTGGCCGCGCAGGCTGCTCGTCTCGGTGTCGCGGAGGTCGTCTGCGGAGACATACCCGCTGCGGATGGCCGCCTCGCGGACGATCCTCTTCCCCCGGGCGGGCAGCGCGGTGTAGTAGCGCTCGGCGCGTTCGAGGGTCCAGTCGTTGTCGAGCCGGACGGTGGCAGCGTGCTTGGCCAAGAAGCTCTTGAGGTCGGCGTAGGCGGCTGCCGTCGGATTCTTGATCGTGAGGACGATTTCCACAAGGGACCCTTCGTTATATGAGACGCGGATAGACATCTGCTTGACGAGTGGTCACACGCTAGCGGGCCCCGATGGCTCGTTTACCAGACCTCTATCCACGTCTACTCAAACGAGTGAAGTGTTACCTGCGGTAACCGACAATAACTTCAATTGTTGTCGGTAATCTGATGCCCACACAGATCCGAGCTGGAGGAAGGTCGTGACCGTGAAGCGGTGGGAAGACATGAACGAGTGGGAGAGCCTGGCGCACAGGCTGCGGTGGGCCGGGCATGAGGCGCGCGATATTGAGAACCTGGTGCACCTCGTGGGAGCGCAGAAGGCCGGCGCCCGCGTCATCGAGCGCATCGAGCAGAAGCTGGCCGAGCACAACATCGGCCACCTGCCGATCAAGCTCCCCACCGACAGCACGCGCCGCGTCCTGCTCTACAGCAAGGAACACAACGGGATTGGCTCTGTCCTGAGCCTCGTGCACGAACTCGCCCTCGCGGACCCGGCGGACGAGCAGAACGCGACGGTCCACCGCCTGGACACGCTTCTCAAGCACGTCACATCGTCCGTGCTGAAGGACCGCGGGGCCCGGGACCGATGAGCCTCCGCGAGCGCGACGACGAGATCGTCGACGCCGAACTAGTCGATGACCGCGAACTCGCGCTCGTCGAGGCGCCGGCGCCCCGGCTGCTCGTCGACCACGACACCGTGCTGTACCCGGGCCAGGCACTGCCCACGGTGGCGGACGGCCCGGTCTACAGCGAGCGGGACCTGTACGTCAGCGACGAGACCGCCGCGATCCTGCAGGACACCGACCCCACTGACACGGGCCCTATGCGCGCCTTCAAGAACTGGTGCGCGCAGCAGGGCCGGGTGCCGGTGCCGTGCACCACGGCCACGTACACCGAGTACGGCCGGCACCTGATGAGCCGCGGCCTCAAGGTCTCGACGATCACGAACTACATGTCGCGAATCAGGACAGCCATGCCGCCCGGGAAGAAGCCGGACAACAGCCTCTACCTGCGGCTTCTGGAGGACTACCGGAAGGGCAACAAGCGCGCCCTGCGCGTACGCCGGGCCTTCCCGATCACCCTGCCGTACCTCATCCCGATGATGGAGAAGGCGGAGCAAGACGGCCGGCCCGTCGGCTGGCGCGACGCGGCCCTGTTCGCCTTCGGCTACCGCTTCCTGGGCCGCAGCGTCGAAGACGCCAACCTGGAGATCGAGGACCTGACCTTCACCGAGGGTGGCATCCTCGTCTGGCTCCCCGAGGACAAAACGCACGACGAGGAGCAGAACCTCGTCCTGATGGACCGGCCTGACATCCAGCTCGTCCCTCGCCTCACCCGGTGGCTCGACTACATGGCCGAACAGGGCATCACATCCGGCCCCGTCTTCCGGCAGGTCCTCAAGAACGGCAAGGTGGCCACCGCCGAGACCCGGGCCAAGACCGCCACGGTCCGGGGCCTGCACCTCCGGGGCCAGACCGTCAACGACAGGGTGAAGCACTGGTTCGGCGCGGCCAGGCTGACCACCGACGGCCGGCACGTCTCCTCCCAGGGCGTACGCGCCGGCGCCGCCACCGACCTCGCCCAAGCCGGTGCCACCGACGACGAGCTCGAGCGCGCCGGCCGCTGGCGGCCGGGCTCCCGCATCCCCCGCACGGTGTACGTCCGCCCTGCCCAAACCGAACGCAAGGACCCGTTCAACAAGGTCCCCATCCACTCATTCGCGCGGGACGGTGGTGAGCACGCTGGATAGGCCAGGGTTATGCGGCAGTCACCGCGACGAGCTCGCGAACGCCACTGATGTGGGGGTGCTTGGCGTAGAGGTCGTCAACGATCTGTCGAATGGCGGGCCGGTCACGGACCTCTCCGGGGGCGAGCCGGGCCGCGGAGAGTAGTGCGCCGACCGTCTGATCCGGCTTGGCGCGCTGCCACCAGGCGCGTGCGAGGTCGGTGTGCATACGGCCCTTGCGCTCGATGGTGGGAAACTGATCGGCGTGCAGGTTCCGGCCAGCCTCAAGGGCGGTGCCGGCGTCGCCGAGTGCCCAATGGACACCGACCGCGTAGAGATCGACAGCTGCCGGGGTGATCGGGAAGAGACGTCCGGCCGGCGCAGCGTCGGGCAGGTCGCGTGCCGCGCGGGCGGCTTCCCGGATCATGGCGAGCGCCTGGTCGCGGTCCCCTGCGATGGCGGCCGTGTAGGCAGTGCTGCACAGCATCTGCGCGAAGGCGGCGGCCTGGGCTTCCGTGGCGAGGCCGGTGGCCTCCACGCGGGCGACAGCGGCTTCGATGTGCGCCTGGGCCGCGGCTTCCTGGCCCTGATGGCGTAGTACGGCGGCGAGTTCGCGGGTGGCGGCAGCCGCGGCAAGCGGGGAGCCGGACACCTCGGCGTACAGGGTGGCCCGGTCTGCCGGCCTTGGGGCACAGTGGTACAGCGGTTAACGCTAAGCCGGTGATCATGGGATCGGGGCAGGTCGTGGGCGGGACTACCGCAGCTCGGCGTTCGGGTGGGGCTGGGTCTGGAGCCGTTCGCGGAGGTTGGTCTCCTCAAGGGTGAGTGGGTCCTCGGGCCGCCGGATGCGTACGGGCTTGGGCCGTAGCGGCAGACCGTCGTCGGCCGCAGCTTCCTCGGCTTCCGGCCTCGGGGAACATCGGTACAGCCGTTGGCGCTGAGAACGATCATGGTCGGCTAGCACACAGGCTGAGGACTCCGCTGGGGTTCACGGAAAGATCGCTAAGTGGGCATCGGGGCTGACTACGGTCCGATCGTGCCGGTGGAATTTCTAACTGATGAGCAGGCCGAGGCGTACGGGAAGTTCACCGAGGAGCCGACCCGCCCTGAGCTGGAGCGGTTCTTCTTCCTGGACGATGTCGACCGCGACCTGATCGCACTGCGGCGCTCCACGCACCACCAGCTCGGCTTCGCGCTCCAGATGTGCACGGTGCGCTACATCGGCCGGTCCCTCCCGGATGACCCGCTCGACGCGCCGTGGCCGGTGGTCGAGCATCTGGCCGCGCAGCTCGGCATCGAGGACCCGTCGGTGGTGAAGCGGTACACCGAGCGGCCGAAGACGGCGTACGAGCACGCATGGGAGATCCGGGACGCCTACGAGTACCACGAGTACGAGGACCCGGAGTGGTCGCGGCGGTTCCGCACCTTCCTGCACGGGCGGGCGTGGACGCACGCCGAGGGCCCGAAGGCTTTGTTCGACCACGCGGTGGGCTGGCTGCGCCGTAACCGGATGCTGCTGCCCGGGGTGAGCGTGCTGGCCCGGCAGGTGTCGGAGGTCCGGAAGGTCGCGGACCAGCGGCTGCACGCCACTGTCGCGGGTGCCGCCCGCCGCGCGGATGCGGCGCTGCCCGGGGACCTGGTGGCGACGCTGAAGACGCCGGAGGGCTCCCGGTTCTCGGAGCTGGAGCGGCTGCGCCGGCCGCCGACGCGGACGACGGGCACGGCGTTCGCCCGCGCTCTGGAGCGGGTGGACGAGATCGGCGCCTTCCAGCTCGGGCGGCTGAAGCTGTCACAGATCCCGCCGAACCGGATGGCGGTGCTGGCCCGGTACGCGCTGGGGTCGAAGGCGGCGTTGCTGGAGCGGGCGGCGGAGCCGAAGCGCACGGCGATGCTTACTGCGGTGATGCGGCATCTGGAGGCGAAGGCCATTGACGAGGCCCTGGACCTGTTCCAGGTCCTCATGGCCACCCGGCTGCTGAGCACGGCGAAGCGCAAGACGGAGAAGGAGCGGCTGTCGACGCTGCCGCAGCTGGAGAAGGCGTCACGCACGCTCGCGCGGGCGGCGAAGGTGCTGTTCGAGGAGCTGGAGCTGGTCGAGGAGCACGGCACGGACCTGGACGTAGCCGCCCTGTGGGCAGCGGTGGAGGAGGTCGCCCCGCGCGCCGCCGTCATGACAGCGGCGGCCACGGTGGTCTCGCTGGTGCCGGAGGACGAGGGCTCTGCCGACGTGGCGATGCGGGCCGCGCTGGCGACCCGGTACGCCACGGTGCGTCCGTTCCTCGCGTTGCTGGGCGAGTCGAAGGCGCTGGACGCTGCGAGCGCCGGAAAGCGGGTCCTGGCCGGGGTCCGCAGCCTCCCGGCGCTGGCTCGGCGCAAGACGGGCATCAAGCCGCTGCTGCCGCGCGAGGTGGACGACAGGCTCGTGCCGCCCGCGTGGCGCAAGACGGTCTACGCCAACCCGGATCTGCCGCAGGGCGCGGTGGACCGGGACGCGTATGTGGTGTGCGTGCTGGAGCAGCTGCACCGCGCGCTGAACAACCGCGACGTGTTCGCCGCGCCCTCGCACCGCTGGTCCAACCCGCGGGCTCGCCTGCTGGAGGGCCCCGAGTGGGACGCCGTGTGCGACGACGTCCTGGCGGCCCTGAGCCTGGACATGCCCGTCGAGGAGCATCTGGCGGAGCTGGTGCGGGGCCTGGACGCCGGGTGGAAGCAGCTCGCCGAGCGCCTTGAGGAGGCGGGGCCGGCGGCGAAGATCTCCGTCGAGGTGCAGGACAACGGGCGGGTGAAGCTGCACGTCGACAAGCTCGGCGCGCTCGGCGAGCCGAAGTCCCTGGCCTGGCTGCGCCGGCGGGTCGAGAAGATGCTCCCGAAGATCGACCTGCCGGACCTGCTGTTCGAGGTGAATGCCTGGACCGGCTTCCTGGACGCCTTCGTGCACCTCGGGGACGGCACGACCCGGATGAAGGACCTGCCCACCTCGGTGGTCGCGCTGCTGGTGTCGGAGGCGTGCAACATCGGCCTGGCCCCGGTGGTGAACCCCGGCTACGAGGCGCTGACCCGGGCCCGGCTCGTGCACGTCGACCAGTACTACCTGCGCGCCGGCACCATCGTCGCGGCGAACGCGGCGCTGATCGCCGCCCAGGCCGCCGTGCCCATCGTGAAGTTCTGGGGCAACGGCCTGCTCGCCTCGGTGGACGGGCTGCGGTTCGTCGTTCCCGTGCGCACGATCAGCGCGGCGCCGTCGCCCAAGTACTTCGGCTTCAAGCGGGGCATCACCTGGCTCAACGCCGTCAACGACCAGGTCGCGGGCATCGGGCAGATGGTCGTCCCCGGCACCCCGCGCGACTCCCTGCACATCCTGGACGCGCTGCTGAACCTGGACGGCGGGGTGAAGCCGGAGATGGTGGCGACCGACAATGCCTCGTACTCCGACATGGTGTTCGGCCTGTTCAAGATCCTCGGTTACAACTTCAGCCCGCGGTTCCGTGACCTGGACGACCAGCGGTTCTGGCGGGCCACGATGCCGGGTGTGGTGACGGGCACGTACGGCGCGGTGGAGGACCTGGCCAGCAACCGCGTGAACCTGAACAAGGTGGTCACGCACTGGCCGGACATGCTGAAGGTCGCCGGTTCCCTGGTCACCAACCAGGTCCGCGCCTACGACCTGCTGCGCATGTTCGGCCGTGACGGCCGCCCGACTCCGCTGGGCGCGGCGTTCGCGGAGTACGGGCGGATCGCGAAGACCGAGCACCTGCTGCGCGTGGTCGACCCGGTGGACGACACCTACCGTCGGCAGATGAACCGGCAGCTCACCGTGCAGGAGTCCCGCCACAAGCTGGCCCGCGACGTGTGCCACGGCAAGCGCGGCACCATCCACCAGGCGTATCGCGACGGCATGGAGGACCAGCTCGGCGCGCTCGGCCTGGTCCTCAACGCCATCGTGCTCTGGACAACGAAGTACATCGACGCCGCCGTCGTCCAGCTCCGGGCCGAGGGCCATGAGATCCGCGAGGAGGACATCGCGCGCCTGTCCCCTCTCAAGCACGCGAACCTCAACCTGCTCGGCCGCTACAGCTTCACCGCCTCGACTCCGGCCGCCGGCGCCCTGCGACCGCTGCGGGACCCGGACGCGCGGGAGCTGGACGAGGACGACGAGGGAGAGGTGTGAGCCAGCTGTTCGGCAGATGCGTGGTACTGGCCGGAGGGTGTCCGGCTATTGGGCGGTGTAGCCGCCGTCGATGGGCAGCGCGATACCGGTGACATAGCTGGCACCGTCGCTGCACAGCCATAGGACGGCCTGGGCGATCTCCTCGGCGGTGCCGAGGCGGTTGATGGCCTGCCCGGCTTCGGCCCGGTCGCGGTCGAGTTCGCCGCCTTCGACCATGGCGTCGACCATGGGGGTGGCGATGGTGCCGGGGCAGACGGCGTTGACGCGGACGCCGCGCGGGCCGTATTCGAGGGCGGCGCTCTTGGTCAGGCCGATCACGCCGTGCTTGGTGGCGTGGTAGGCGGCGCGGCCGGGGTTGCCGACGAGGCCACCGAGGGAGGAGCAGTTGACGATGGCGCCGCTGCCCTGATCGCGCATGTGGCGCAGTTCGTGCTTCATGCTCGCCCAGATGCCGCGCAGGTTGATGTTCTGGACGCGGTCGAACTGCTCGGCGCTCTCGTCGGCGGCGTCGGTGGGCGGGGGCATGATGCCGGCGTTGTTGTAGGCCATGTCGAGCCGTCCGAAGGTCTCCACGGTGCGGTCGACGGCGGTGGCGACCTGGTCCTCGTCGGTGACGTCGCAGACCAGGGCGAGGGCCCGGTGGCCGGCGTCGGTGAGTTCCTTCACGGCGGCGTTGACGGCGTCCTCCTTGATGTCGGCGAGGCCGACGGCGGCGCCCGCCTGCGCGAAGGCGCGGGCGGCTGCCAGGCCCATGCCGGAGGAGGCTCCGGTGACGAAGGCGACCTGGCCGGTGAAGTCGTAGGTGGGGTTCATGGCGTTCTTCTCCCGTCGAGAGGTGGGTGTGGGGGCAGCTGGCGACGTGCGTCAGTGGCTCCAGGTCACCGATGCCCTTTCGCCGCCCTGTACGGAGCCTGAGGTAGTGCGCTGGGCCACGATGCGGGCTTGGCGACGGGTGCCGGTGAGGGCGAGGGCGATGAGCGGCAGGAGGGTGAGAGCGGCCAGGGCGCCGCCGACGAAGACCGGCCCGGTCAGTCCGAGGGAGCTGTTCAGGGCGGTGCCGGCGAGGGCGGAGCCGGCGGCGATGCCGGTGTTGTACGCCGAGGTGGTCAGCGCCGAGGTCAGGGTGGGGGCGTCGCCGGCGAAGCGGACGGCAAGGGAGGTGACGACGGGATTGACGGTGAACCCGGCCAGGGCCATCAGGAACACCAGCGCGACGGCGGTCACCGGCCCCCTCGACAGCGGGATCAGCGCGAGCAGGGCCAGGGCGGTCACGGCGGCGGCTGTGAGCGTGGTGGCCATCGGGCGGCGGTCGCCGTACCGGCCGCCGATGGCGGTGCCGCCCAGGGCGCCGAGCCCGAAGATGATCAGCACCAGCGGGACGGCCCCGGCCGGAATGCCGGCCCGGTCGGTCAGTAGCGGCGTGATGTAGGTGTAGGTGGCCAGGACGCCGCCCATGATCAGGATGGCGGCGGCCAGCGCCAGCCACAGCGGGCCCTGACGCAGGGCCCGGACCTCGGCCCGTACCGACACCTCGGCGCGCTGCTGCGTGGCGGGGATGAAGCGGCCGACGAACACGGCCGCGAGCGAGGCGAGGACGGCCAGCGCCCAGAAGGGGCCGCGCCAGCCGGTGTACTGGCCGACGAAGGAGCCGACCGGCACGCCGACGACGTTGGCCAGGGTCAGGCCGCCCATCATGACGCCCACCGCCTGGGTCGCGCGGGCGGGGCCGGCGGCGGCAGTGACGATGACGAAGCCGACGGCCCAGAAGGCGCCGGTGGCCAGCGCGGTGATCACCCGGGCGGCCAGGACGAGGTTGAAGGAGGAGCTGAGCGCGGCGGCGACGTGTCCGAGGGCGAAGACCACCAGAGCTGCGACGAGGGTCAGGCGGCGGGGCAGGCGCAGGGTGGCCAGGGCCATGGTCGGCCCGCCGACGATCATGCCGATCGCGAATGCGGTGATCAGCAGGCCGGCGTGGGAGACGCTGGTGTCCAGGTCGCCGGCGATCTGTGGGAGCAGTCCGGCGATGACGAACTCGGTGGTCCCCATGAGGAACGTGCCGGCGGCGAGCACCCACACGACGAGGGGCAGCTTGCCCTTCCGGGTGCTGGCGGCGGAGGCCATACAGGTACTTCGCTTTCTCTTCGTGGGCCCGGGCCGTCGCCCGGGGCGGGGGTGGGGTCAGGAGGAGGGTTCGATGGTGATGCGGGTCGCCCGGCCGAGCTGGTCGGCATCGATGTCGAGGTGGCCGAGGATGAGCAGATCGGCGGAGGGGGCGGGGCCGTCCTGGTAGAAGAGGGCGAGGTTGCCCCAGGGCGCGTAGTAGGCGATGTCGCCGACCTTGGCCGCAGCCGGTTTCGGGGCGCCGTCGGTGGTCAGCTCGCGGGGCAGGTCGGCAACCCGTTCCGTGTTGTGGAAGTCCGTGAGGTCCAGGGTGAGCGGCAGCAGCTCGGCGAGGTCACGGGCGGCCGGGCTGTTGTTCAAGGAGGCCTTGAGGGGGCGGCCGTCGAGGGTGACCTGGATGCCCATGGGGGTGCTCCTCTGGGAGGGGGATGAGGGGGTGGGGACCGGCGTCTGCTGCTGTGGCGGGGACGCGGCGGCGGAAGACGCGCGGGCTGAGGACGGGGAGGCCGGGGTGCTGTTCTGCGTGGAGCACGCGGTCACGGCCAGGAGCGTGGCTGCCGCCGCAGCACCGACCAGCCCGGAGCGGACTGCGGAGTGCATGAGGGTGTCCCGGGGGTGGTCAGGCGGGCATGGGCTCGGCGTAGTGCCGGAAGGCTCCGCGCTCGGTGTGGATGGCGTACAGGCGTTCCGCCAGCGCATCGGGGCTGGAGTGCTCGGCGTCCGGGCTGATCGCGCCGGGCACGATCAGCTGGGCGGTGTGGATGTTCTCCGGCGCGAGGGCGTCGTGGAGCATGGCCGCGTAGGCGCTCTCAGCGGCGAACGCGACCGAGGTGCCGGCCACCTTGGGGTTCGGGCGTACGGCGCTGGCGCCGTTGACGAACAGCAGCGTGCCCCGCCCCAGCTCCCGCATCCCGGGCAGCACGGCGTTCACACAGGTCACGGGGCCCTTGACGGAGAAGGCCAGCGGGTCGTCCAGGTCGGCCGCACTCGTCTCCAGGACCGGCTTCATGAAGTCACCCCGGGGCACGGGGCTGAACTGGAGGACCTCGATGGGCCCGAGCGTTTCAGCGGCTTCGTGCAGTGCCGCGGTGAGGGAGGCGGGGTCGAGGACGTCGGCGGTGAACCCGCGGGCGCGGACGGCGTCCCGGGCCAGCTCGGCTACCAGGTCGTCCTGGTGCTGGGAACTGCGGGAGATAAGGGCGACCGAGTGGCCGGCGGTGCCGAAGCGGCGGGCGGCGGCCAGGCCCAGGCCGGGGCCTGCGCCGATGAGGGCGAAGGTGGTCACGAGGGTCCCTTCCGTGTTCAGTTGGTGGCGGGGGCGGCGGCGTACTCGGCGTCGGTGACGGGGGTCAGCCAGTGCACGACGTCGTGGGTGTCGTCGCCCTCGTTGATGGCCAGGTGGACCATCAGCCGGTTCGGGGCAGCGCCGTGCCAGTGCTCTTCGCCGGCCTCGAACAGGACGCGGTCGCCGGGCAGGATGACCTCGACCGGGCCGCCGCGGCGCTGGCACAGGCCGATCCCTTCGGTGACGAAAACGGTCTGGC
Organism: Streptomyces sp. NPDC031132; assembly: GCF_055570595.1. Lineage (NCBI taxonomy): Bacteria > Bacillati > Actinomycetota > Actinomycetes > Kitasatosporales > Streptomycetaceae > Streptomyces > Streptomyces sp. NPDC031132. Next base: position 88,675 of record NZ_JBVIGX010000017.1, on the reverse strand, counting down.
CGAGGGGGTGGCGATGCCAGTGGGTGCGGGCGCCGGGCATGAAGTGCACCAGAGACGCGATGACCCGGGAAGGGGACGGGGCGGCGGCGACCGGGTCGATGTAGACGTCCCCGGTGAACCAGTCGGCCGGACCCTTGGCGGTGTCGATCGAGCTGCGGGTGATCTGCACAGGGGTGCTCCTTGTACGGGTGGCGGGAGGGGTCAGGGCTGGAGGAGGGCCTTGATGGCGCGGCGTTCGTCCATCGCCCTATAGCCCTCGGCGACCTGATCGAGGGGCAGGGTGAGGTCGAAGACCTGGCCCGGGTCGATCGCCCCGGTCAGGACGCGGTCGATGAGGTCGGGGAGGTAGCGGCGTACCGGGGCGGGGCCGCCGCGCGGGCCGACGTGGGAGAAGAACAGCTCCTGCCCGTCGAGAGCGACGTCGTGCGGGACGCCGACGAAGCCGACGTTGCCGCCCGGGCGGGCGGAGTACAGGGCCTGGCTCATGGCCTGGGCGGTGCCGACGCACTCCAGAACGCTGTCGGCGCCGATCCCGCCGGTCAACTCCTTGATCCGCGCGACACCCTCATCACCGCGTTCAGTGACGATGTCGGTGGCGCCGAACGCGCGGGCGAGCTTCTGCCGGCTCTCGTGGCGGGACATGGCGATGATCCGCTCGGCGCCCAGTTCCCTCGCCGCGATCACCGCGCACAGGCCGACCGCGCCGTCCCCGACCACCACGGCCGTCGCCCCGGGCTTCACCTCGGCGGCGTCCGCGGCCCACCAGCCGGTGCCCATCACGTCGGAAACCGCCAGCAGCCCCGGCCAGAGGCTCTTGTCCGGCACGCTGTCGGTGGCGACCAGGGTGCCCTGGGCGTTGGGGATGCGCACGTACTCGGCCTGGCAGGTCGACATGAACTCGCGGTGCAGGCAGTTCGACTGGAAACCGCCCCGGCAGTTCGCGCAGGTGTTGTCGGAGGTCGCGAAGGAGCCGACGACGAACTGGCCCGGCTTCACCGAGGTGACCTCCGAGCCGACCTCTTCTACGAAGCCGATGTACTCGTGCCCCATCGGGTGCGGGTCGCCGATCGGTTCCGCGCCGCGGTAGGGCCACAGGTCCGAGCCGCACACACAGGTCACGGCCGTGCGGAGGACCGCGTCCGTCGGATGAATGATCTTGGGGTCGTCCACGGTCTCGAACCGGACGTCGCCGGGAGCGTGAATCACTGCGCCGCGCATGAGAGAAGTTCCTTTACGTGCCGAGGCGCACCGCCGCCGGAAGGCCGGGGACCGTCGCCGTGTGCAGAGACGGGTGCCTGGCCGCCGAGACGAGGCGGAAAGCACCACGTCATCCAGGTAACCCCGTGCTCGCGCCCGGAGCGAGACACCATCAAGGGGTGTACCGGCAGTACATCCCTATAGCCGCGTGCGGGACGTACCGTCGAAGGCGTGGACAACCAGGAAGAGGTCCGCGAGTTCCTCACCTCGCGGCGCGCGAAGATCAGCCCCGAACAGGCGGGCCTGCCCGGCGGGAGCCGCCGGCGGGTGCCCGGCCTGCGCCGCAGCGAGGTCGCTGCCCTGGCCGATGTGAGCGTGGAGTACTACGCCAAGCTGGAGCGCGGCAACCTCGCCGGCGCTTCCCCGGCCGTCCTCGAAGCCGTCGCCCGCGCCCTCCGGCTCGACGACGCCGAACGCGCCCACCTTCTCCACCTCGCCCAGGCCGCCGACGGCTCCGACGCCCTGACCCGGCCCCGCCGCCGCACCAGCCGCGCGTGGACGCCGCACAGAAGCTTGCAGTGGACCCTGGACGCGATCACCGCCGGTCCGGCGTTCGTCCGCAACGGCCGCATGGACGTCCTCGCCGCCAACCAGCTCTTCCAAGCGTTCTACAGCGACCTGTACGCCAGCCGCGGCAACCAGCAGAACCTGGCCCGCTTCACCTTCCTCGACTCTGCCGCCCGGCACTTCTACCCCGACTGGGACGCCTTCGCCGACATCACCGTCGCCATCGTCCGCACCGAAGCCGGCCGCAACCCGCACGACAAGGACCTGCACGACCTGGTCGGTGAGCTGTCCACCCGCAGCGACGAGTTCCGCACCCGCTGGGGCGCCCACAACGTCCGCCACCACAGCACCGGCACCAAGCACTTCCACCACCGCACCGTCGGCGATGTCACCCTCGCCTACGAAGGGCTGGACATGGCCGCCGAACCCGGCCTCACCCTCACCATCTACACCGCCGAACCCGGCTCGCCCTCCGAAGAGAGCCTGCGCCTGCTCGCCTCCTGGGCTGCCACACCCCAGACCCACGCGCCCCACGCCAACGACTGATGATCCCGACGCCTCTCATCGCGTCGGCCCCTGTCGTCAAAGGATCGAATGACGACAGGCGCGGCGGCCATCCAATGAACCCGGACTTTTCACGGCATCACGACGGCGCCGATCCAATCGGATTTGATGACGGATGATGACAGGGTTTGCTGACAGCCAGGGGTCGAATGCGGCCACCGAGACGGGGAACGGCATGGCCAACCTGATCTACAAGCGGGTGTCGACCGACCAGCAGTCGACTGACCGTCAGAACCTCGTCCTGGACGAAGCCGGGATCGAGGACCCGGTCGTCTTCGAGGAGGCCGCAGGCACCTCCAGCCGCCTCCACCCGCTGGAGCGTCCGAAGTTCGCTGAGCTGCTCGTGTACGCGCGGCCGGGCGACACCGTGCACATCTCCGAGATGTTCCGCCTCGTTCGCGGGACCAGCCACATCCTCGACGTGCTCGACGTCCTGCACCGCGACCAGGTCGCCCTGCGCATCCACGACGGCGCGTTCTCCGCGATGGACCTCACCGCCCGCCACCCGCGCACCGGCGAGCTGCTGTCCACCGTGAAGTTCATGGTGCAGACCCTCGCCGCCGCCGGCGAACTCCAGCGAGATCTCCAGCGCGAACTGACCTACGACGGACTGCGCGCGGCCGAGGCCAACGGCCGCAAGGGTGGCCGCCGCCCCGCAGTGGCGGCCGCGAAGACCTCCGACGTGCGCACCGCGTACCTGGAAGGCCGCTCGATCGCCGCCCTCGCCCGCGACCACGGCGTCAGCCGCGGCGCGATCCGCACAGCCGTCGCCGACCTCCTGCCCGACCACACCGCCACCGAGAAGGACAGCCCAGCCCCGGAACTGCCGGCCACCCTCGACATGCCCGGAAAGGTCGCCGACTTCCTTCGCACCACTGAGCTGGAGCCCGCCGAGCGCGCCGCGCTCGACCAGGCGGTGACCGTACGGCGCGGCCAGGGCTACACGCTGCGCGTCAGCGCCGTCCCCGCCGTGCACCTCGGGCTCCTTGCCCGCTGCCAGCCGCTCGACGGCGGCCACGGCGTCCCCACGGTCCCGGCCCAGCGCAAGGCCCGGCGTGAGTACGAGAACCGCGTCAGACCCCTCACGCCGCCCTGACCATGATCGTTCTCAGCGCCAACGGCTGTACCGATGTTCCCCGAGGCCGGCTTCCGCGAGCGCCCGGTACAGCGAGGCGACCGACGGGGACTTGCCCGCGTTCTTCCCGACCTTGATGGTCAGCTTCTTCGCGATCTCGGGGACGGGGACGCCCTTGTCCTTGAGCGCGACGGCGAAGGTGAGCATGTCGTCGTCGATGACCTTCGGGCGTCCGCCGTGGTTGCCCTTGGACGCGGCGATGACCTGGCCTTCGAGGGTCTTCTCCCGGATGTAGTTGCGCTCGATCTGCCCGGCCACGGCGAGGACGGCGAAGAACATGGCGCCCATGCCGTTGGGGTCGTAGATCCCGGTGAGGGGGCCGGTGAGGAGTTCGAGCTGGATGCCGTCGGCCTGGAGCTCGGCGGACAGCGTCATCAGCTCGGCCGCGTTGCGCGCGAGGCGCTTGAGCTCGTGGACGGTGAGGATGACGGGCGTCTCGGGGGCGGCCTCCTTGAACTGGTGGGCCAGCGCGAGCGCCTTCTCCAGCTCGGGCCGGATCTTGACCCGGGTGCTGATGCTCCTGGAAGACCTTGTGGCACTCCGCCCGGTGCAGGGCTTCGAGCTGACTCGCCAGCTCCTGCCGCGCGGTCGACGTCCTGGCGTACCCGATGCGGACCGGGCGCTCGGTGCGGGGCGCGGGCACGACGGCGAGCGCCGGGCCCTGCTTCCACGCGCGGCCGGGGTGGCGGTCAGCGGGGACGAGCACTTCGAGTTCCTCGCGGGGCGCGGGGACGAGGACGAAGCGGGGGGTGTGGTACTTCGCGGCGGTCTTACCGCCGCGGGTACGGCAGGCGGAGCCGGCGGGCGCGTCACAGTTCGGGCAGTCGTGACGTTCTACCGCCAATGCGGCCCGATCGGGCGTGAGATCCATCCGGGAAGTCTCTTAGAAATGCCTCGCACAACGTGCGGGTTTCGAGAGGACTTTTGCGAACGGCGACCTGCGGAAACGTGATCACTCCCGGGGCTCTCGCAGAACTCTCACAGATGAACATTTGTGAGAATGGTCCCACGTCCGCACGCGCGAGGGAGCTTTGCCTCGGCACCGATGATCTCGATGTTCGCCAGCGCATGGCCAGCGTGACCCCTGCGGGGGGACACCACGTCCCTGCCTGTGATGATCTCTCCGGACAACGAGGAGGACATGATGGGTGACAGGGAAGACGGGCCGATGAGCCAGAGCCGCCTGGACGACGGTAGTGTCCGGTTCCGCGTCGGCGATGTGCTGACGCTGGAATGCCCACTCACCGAAACAACAGTCACTTCGGTCTCCCGCTCCTACGTGTCCGTGCGGTGGCCGTGGAATAGGGTCGATCCGGAGGCGCACGGCTTCTGCTGGAACGGCGAGACCGCTCTGCCAACGCCGGAAGCCTTCGACTGGGACCGCACCTACTTCCGTACCGTGCCGCCGGAACCGAGCCTCAAGGCTGGCGACACCTGCCTGGTGGGAATCGTCCCGACCGTGGTGCACGTTGCGTCTGTCCACCACTTCGATCCACCTCTGGTGACCGGCATGCTGCCCCGCCCCGCCTGCTACCTCGAAATCCTCCGGCAGGGCGAGGCCCATGCTCCCGAGCTTGAGGACCAGGGCTATGCCCTCGATCCGGTGGGCGGCGAACCGATCCGCATCGAGTTGCTATTCCGCCCCTACTCCTTCCTCGAGGCAGGCGACGAGGTCGTTGACCAAGGCGGGCGTGCCTGGCGGTTTGATGGCCCCTGGGACTGGCGCCCCTTCGACGCGCAGCAGCCCACTACCCCGACCTGGCCGCTGAGGCTCCTCTCCCGCAACGGCGATCCGAGACTCGAGGAGACCGTGGTGGTCGCCCAGCAGACGGAAACCGGCAGCCACGAAGACGAGCTGCAGCGTTGGACTCAGCTCGCCCTTGCCAGGCCATCCAGCAACCAGCCGTAGTCGAACCTGGCGCGATCCAAGTTCCCGCTCCAAACCGTCGGCCCAGCTCCCTGGAGGGGGCATGCGCAGGGCGGTTCGTTGCTGGTCAGTCCCGGCGGGCACCCTGGACGATCTGATCGATGACAGCTGCGGCCCGCTCCGGGTCTTCCTTCAGCCACCTGCCGAGGTGGTCCTGGACGGCTTGTCCGACACAGTCGCGCACTTCGGAGTTGCCCAGCACGCCGTGCGTGGCGCCCTCGAATTCGGGACGGTCCAGCTTCACCGACACGACCGCCGTCAGGCCCTCGCCGATCCGATCGGAGGCAATGTCGGGGTCCGTAGGCGTCAGCAGCCTCTGCTCCCGAGCGTACGCGGTGACCGCGGCCGCCAGCCCGTCGCGGAAGCCCAGTACGTGCGTACCGCTGTCGGTGGGCCGGCTGTTGGCGAAGCTCTGCACCCGCTCGTCAGGGCAGCTGCACCAGCGGAAGGCGACCTCCATCACCCCTGCCATTCGAGGGTCCTCGCGCTCGAAGGCGATGGTGTCCATGGGGGCGGACGCCGCGGTGTGGCCGTCGAGGAAGTCGACGAAGTCCCGCGTCCCGCCCGGGAAGCGGAGCCGCACTGAACGGGACTCATCCGGGCGGCGCAGGTCCGTCAGCGAGATTTCCAGACCCTGGTTCAGGAAGGCCAGTTCTCTGAACCGCTCCTCCAGTCCCTCGAACGAGAACTCCATGGCTCCGAAGATGTCGGCGTCGGGCCAGAAGGCAATGGTGGTCCCGCTTCCGGTCGCCGTTCCCACCTCGGTGAGCGGCGTGGTGGCCACGCCGCGCGCGTACTCCTGGACCCATCGGACTCCCTCGCGCCGCACCTCGGCCGTCATCCGGCACGCCAGGGCGTTGACCACGGCGGGGCCCACTCCGCAGAAGCCGATCGTCACGTCGTAGCGGCCTCCGGTACCCACTCCGGCCTGCATTTGGGTGAGCAGGGCTTCGAGCCCGGGACCGTCGGCGCCCTCCGTCCCGTCCTTGGGAACGCCCGGTCCGTCGTCGGCGACACGCACGCCGCCGTCGGGTGTCAGGGTGATGTCGACGGAGGCGGCACGGCCGGCCAGGACCTCGTTCACCGCCCGGTCCGCGGCCTCGAACACCATCTGACGCAGGCCGCGTTCACTCGTCGAGCCGATGTACATCCCGGGCCGCTTCCGAACAGCTTCCCACCCCTGCAACACCTGAATGTGGCTGGCGTCGTACTTGGTGTCTTCCTCGCTCACGATGTCCCCTCCGATGATGTCGAGCAGAACCTCCCAGGTTAGATAGATCCCGGAAAAACACCAGGTCAGAGCTGTTTCTCCGATGCCGCTGGCGGAGGCGTGAGCGACTGTCTGGAGGCATTCGGTCCGGAGGTCGCGAACCGGTGCCGGGGTGCGGCTGCGGCCCTATCGAGGGCTTGAACGGCACCGTTACCAGCGACCCCCAAGGCCCCAATTTCGACTCCGACAGGTCCTCCCCTAGCCAGCACCTGAACTCGGGCGACAAACGGACTCCGGTGGGCCGCCAAAGTCCCCTGGGACTGGCGCCCCTTCGACGCGCAGCAGCCCACTACCCCGACCTGGCCGCGCCCCGCGAGGAACTCGAAGTGCTCGTCCCCGCTGACGGGTGAGCGTGTTGGCCCGGAAGGTGGCGGACTCTTCGCCAGTGACATGCCGAAACACTCGACGGGCGCGTGATCGGCTTCACCGGTACTCCGGCCCGGCCTGGGCAGCTGCTCCTGGAGCTGCCCGGGCCGGGCGCCGGGTCCGCTCCCAGCGCGTCACGGGGACGTTGGCCGCGCAGGTCGCGCGTGCCGTCGCCGCCGGCCCCGGAGCACGCGGACGGACGGACGACGGCGAGGCGTACACCCCCTACGAGGGGGCGCCCCTCCTGGTGGAGATCCTCGCCGGAACGACCCGGCATGCGGTGGTGACCGTGACCCGCGTCCGCTGAAGCCGAGCGGGTAGGGCGAGAGCCCGTGTGCGACCGACGGGCACGGGCTATCGGGGAGACGGGGACAGTTCAGCCGCCAGCTGGGTAGCTCGACAGCCGGTTGTCTTCCAAGACCAACCCGGCGTAGGCGTTGACGAGGAGGGGTGCGGCTTCGGGCCTGGTGGGCATGTCCGCGCCGGTCCGCGCGTCCAGGGCCACGGGACCTCCTGCTCCACGCCCGTATACCCGCCCGTGCCAGACCGCGGTCACCGTCGGGGGCCTGCGCCCCTGATCGCCGTCGCCGAGCGCCCACAGCAGCTTGCCGGTGGCCGCGTCGACCGCCGCGACGGCGAAGCCGCTTGCGCACACCAGCGTCTGGCTCAGGTCGTAGGTGCAACTCACCGCGCGCATGCCTGGCGGCATGGTGGCACGGGTCTGGCCACTGGTCACGTCCAGCAGCAGGTCGGCGGTTGGGGCGACCTGCGGACCTGCGACGCGTACCGTGCCGGGCCCGGCTCCGTTCATGATCGCGGCGTACGTCTTCTCCCCGCGCCACTTCTCGGTGCCGGTGGCGAGGTCGACGCCGAGTGGAACGGTGGTGAGGGGTTCGACGTGGAGCAGGCCCACGGCCATGCCGGTGCCCGTCTGGATCGCCTCCAGGCCGGGTTGTGTCCAGCGCAGGGCGTGGGAGGCCGTGTCGATGCCGTACGACACCGCGTTGTCGCCGCCGGTCACGGTGACGACAACCGTACCGTCCTCGGCGCCGATGGCTGCGGCCTGCACCTTGCCCGAGGACTGGAACGCCCAGTCGGGCAGCTGGATCGTCGTGCGCCAGGCGGCCTTGTACGGGGGCGTCGCGCTGATCGCGACGAGCTCGACCATCGCGCCCGCGGTGTATGTGCCGGAGGCGGGCTTGGTCAGGAGGAAGGGTACGAGCACTTCGTTGTCGGCCAGGACCGGCGGCAGGACGTAACCGTCGGAGTCCTGCCGCAGGGCCTTCCCGCGCGCTGACTCCTCCCCCACGATGCGGCCGTCGGCGAGGTCGATGACCTGCACCCCGGTGGGGGAGACGACGAAGGCGGTGGCGTCGTGCAGCAGTATCGGCAGATCCTCGCCGCCGCCGCGGACCTGTCCAGCGAGGTTGGTACGGCCCTTCGTGGCCGCCTCGGGCAGCGGCACCCGCCCGCGTACGTCGAACCATTGCGGGGGATCGTGCGGGGTCAGCCGTTTCGCCGCAGCCGACGAGCTCGCGGCCGCCGGCGGTGTGCTGCTGCCCTGTTTGGCGTCGTCGGCCGCCGGGCCGCATCCGGCGAGCAGAACTGCGGTCAGGGACAGGGTAAGAACTAACGGCCGCGGAGCACGCACAGATACCTCACTCGGAGTCGGGCAAGCAGGCGATGATCACCACGGACCATACGCCCCGCCGTTGGGCCGACCAGGGGATCCGGTCACCCTTGCGGGGAAGCGGCACCTGCCAGACGGCGGACGTCTTGTCGGCGGCGGATTCTACGGTCGCGCCATGTCCACCCCCCTGACACAGCCCGGCCACGAGCCCCCGCACCCGTTGCCGGCCGCGTCCTCAACCGAGCGCCGGCCCCTGGCCGTCGAGCTGGACGGTGTTCTGCGACCCGTTCCCGGCCACTACCACCGCTCCGGCCCCTTCACGGGCCGCCTGATCACCGCCGCACACTTCCGCGGCTCCTGCGAGATCGACGGAGAGTGCCCGGTACCCCTGCGCATGGCCCTGCACCGGCCCATGGCGAGCACCGACCGGCGCCTGATCGTCTTGGACGACTTGTCCACGCAGTGGGTGATGAGCTTCACCGCCTGCCACGCCCACCGCTACTACAAGATCACCGGCTTCTACTGATCCCGCTCGCGACGCCACCAGCCACCGGCGCAGCAGCACCCGATGGCCGCCCCACCACACCCACGAGAGGACATGTCGCAGGTGACCACCACGGAGATCAAGCGGGCCTATCGCTTCGCCCTCGACGTCAGCCCGACCCAGATCGAGATCCTCCAGCGGTACGCGACCGCGTTCCGCTGCGCCTACAACTTCGCCCATGCCTTCTTCTTGGCCCACGACCGGATGTGGGAGCGCGGCCGCAACTCCCTGATGGCCGCCGGGATGGACCGGCGCGAGGCCAGCGCGAAGGCCCCCAAGGTCAAGAGGCCCGGACGGGACCGGGCACAGGCCTTCTGGCGGACGACCCGCGGCGCACAGCTCATCGGGCCGTTGACGTCAATGGCACCGTACATGCACGTCTAAAAGAGCAGGTCAGCGGACTTGTGCGCGAATCGGTAGCCAGCGGGGTATACCGGTTGGCATACTCGAATCATGGCTGACACCAGTGTGAAGATCGACGACACCACCAGGGACCGCCTGAAGGCCCTGGCCGATGCCGCGGGCGTGTCCATGAAGGACTACCTCGCTCGTGTCGCCGCGGAGAAGGAGCACGAGCAGCAGCTCGACACCGCCACGGCCGCGTTCCGGCGGGTCATCGGCGCGCCCGGGATCCTGGACCGGTTCGACGCCGACTTCGGCGGGTTGCCGCCGGCCGCCGCACACGACACCCCGCAGGCGGCCTGACCCTGTGGAACTGCTCGTCGACTACCGATGGCTCCTGGACCGCCAGGAGGACATCCTCCGCTCCCACCTGACCGTCAACGACCTCTCCGTCCTCGTCGGCATGGCGGCCCGGCATCGGGTCAACACCCCGCGCCTGGACCAGGCCGACCCGGACGCCTTCTGGCGCGCCGCCGTATTCCTGGAGGAATGCGTACTCCTGCGCCCGCTCCCGGCCCGTAATGAGGCGTACGGGTACGGCGTCGCCATCGCCTACCTCGAGGCGTCGGGGAAGCGCGTCGACACCCGGTACGAACCGTGGCGCGACCTGATCAACGAGATCCGTGCCCTTCGCCTCGACTCGTATGGCATCGCGGACCGACTCCGATCCATGCAGCCGTAACGCCGACGGCGCGCAGGCACGGACACGGGACCACGATTGGCGCTACCGGAACCGCGCGTGCCGGGGCGCAACCGGAGCCGCCATCAGGATCAAATCGCCTGCCGTAGCCATGTACGGGCCCGCTCATCCAGCTCAAGGGCAGAGCGGGCACCGCGGGCGCGGAACGGCGCGAGGTCTGTGCGCATCGCCCGTACGGACTTGACGGTTCGGGACGAGCGGATACCGATCATGGTGTCCAGCGCCTTGTCCCAGGTCTCACAGGCCGCCTCAATCTGGCCCTGCTTGAGCTGAGCACCGCCCTCGGCCGCGGCCGACAAGGCGGCGATGCGCTGGTGCTCGGTGGAGGCATACCGTTTACGCGCGCCGGCGTGATGAACCTCGGCGGCGGCGTGGTCGCCCAACCGGGCGTAGATCTTGGCCGTGTGTGAATCGACGGTCGCTGCGGGCGTACCCCACATGGTGGCCCAGCCCTTCATCTCGGCAGCTTCTCCCTGAAGGGCGAGTTCGCGGGCACGTTCAGACTCGCGGCGCGCTTCAGCGTGTTGGCCGCACTCCGCCAGTGCGCGTGCCCGGCAGATGACGAACAAGGATTCGGTGGCCGGGTCCACGCCGCGACTCAGCTCCAGAGCTGTGTTGGCCAGGCCGAGGACGTGCTCCGGGCGCCCGTTGTCCATGCCGTGGTGAGCGAGGATACGCAGGACATATGCCTGGTCGGCCCGGTTCTCGGCGGCACGAGCCAAGTTGAACGCCTGAAGGTAGTAGCGCTGGGCAAGCCCGTGCTCGCTAGCGTCGTAGGCCTTCCAGCCGGCGAGATAGGCGAGCGAGCCAGCAGCGGAGAACATCTCCTTGCGTAGGCCATCTGTCTCGAAGCGGGATTGGCACAGGCGTCTCACGCCGTCGGTGAGGTACTGAACGACGGTGCTGCGGCCGTGCTGTCCGCCGTGCCGCTCGTCAATAGCGGTGAACATGGCCACCATGTCCCGGACGGCCGCGACCTCAGCGGCTCCGGCAACGCCACCAGTAATCGCGCGGGCTGTGCGCGCTTGCGCCTCGCCGGCCACGCCAAGAGGTAGGGCAGCGGCGGCCACGGAGTACGCGGCTCGCGTCAAGAAGTCTCGTCGCTCGATGTCAGCTCTCCCAATCCGCCCCAGTGTCTCCACTGGATCGTCTTCGACGGTAAGCCCCAAGTCGGCCTCACCGGAATGGGCATCAGTGCCTGTGTCTGAGCCGTTCATGACATGACTCGCGGATGGCTGACGCTTTCATGAACGGCGGCTTAGCCTGCGGTTCATGAACCTGGATGCTGAACTGAGCGCTCTTGCTGTCCAAGAGGATCTACCCGCCGACTTTGTGCGACGTCTGCTTCAGCATCCTCAGGCCCGGCGCTCTGCGGCCCTTCTGCGCAGGGATCTGACTCCGGAGTTGATGGGGGAGATCATCAGGCTCGGCTCCGCCCGTAGTCTGGCCGCCAACGGCTCCGTGCCCGCCAAGTTCGGGGCTCGTTTCGCGGATAGTCCGGAGCCGCTGGTCCGGGCCGCGGTCGCGGCGAGCGTTACCGACGAGCCGCCTGGGCTGCTGGCACGCCTAGCGGCTGATCGGGATCCGTCCGTGCGTGCGTTCCTTGCGATGAACGAGCATTTGCCGCCAGAGCTGTTGGCCGTGTTGGCCGAGGATCCCGAGCCGAGCGTGCGGTCGTCGGTTGTCGATCACTGGCGGCATGCACCCGAGCTGGTGCGCCGGGCTCTACTGACGGACTCTGACCCGAATATCCGCAGGGCTGCCGCTTCGGTGTACTCGCCGCCGGCGGACCTGTTGCCTGCTCTTCTTGCTGATCCGCAGACCCGTGCGGTCGCTGTCAGGTATGCCGGTCCGTCCCCGGAGCTGGCCGCTGACCCGGATTCCGGTGTTCGCAAGGCTGTGGCCGCCCATCCGGACCTGCCCGCTGAGCTGCGAGATCTGCTCGCGGGTGACCGGGACACCTTCGTCCGGAACGAGATCGCGGCCCGCGCGGACACTCCCTCGACTCTGCGTGACAGCATCGTGGCCACCCTGACAACTGACGACCCCGTGGCCGACTGGTTTCTGTCCTTCCGTCGAAACGCCCACCCATGCCCTCCACGCACACCGGTTTCACCCAAGCTCACGCGAGAACAGGCGGAAGACCTCCTCGCCCGTGCCGGCCTGTAGCCGTTCGGCTCTCTGGTTCAGGCAGCCTGAACCAGGTCGGTCGGGGCTGTTCCGCGTTCGGCCCGGATTCCGGGACTGCGACTGATGCGGCGAGTCATGAGGGTGATGGCGGCCCAGGTGATGAGGGCTTCTCTGTGCTGGACGAGTCGCTCGTAGTCTCGTGCGTGGCGTCGGGCCTGCATGATCCAGGACAGGCTGCGTTCGACGACCCAGCGGCGGGGCAGAACGACAAATCCGGTGGCGACCTTGGGGCGACTGACGGTCTTCACGGTGAGGCGGAGGTACTTCTTGGCCCAGTCGACGAGCTGTCCGGCGTAGGCGGAGTCGGCCCAGACGATGGTGATCTCCGGGTGCATGAGGCGGAGTCTGAAGAGGACCTCGCGATCGGTCATGTTCCACACCTTGAAGCACTTTCACCGAAACGGACTCTTCAGGCGAATTGGTCGCTTCATCCGCCCCTCCCTCTGCGACACCTCGGATGTGAAACCAGCCAAGGTGCAGCGATTCACGGCTACTTCGCTGGCCAGACCAGTCGCAGGAGGGAAAGACTCACTCCGGACAGGCCGCAGGACTCAAGGGGTGAGACCGAAGTCAGCCGGTGCCGAGGATGACGACGGCAAGGACCGAGCACGATCAGGACGTACGCCATCTGTCGGCCGGACTCGGTCACAGCGTGCTCGCCGCGCGGTGCTGCTCCAGCGCACCGGCCATGCCCTGTACCACTCGAGCCAGCGCACGGGCATAGTTCCACGTCGAGTTCGGGTTCGAACCGTAAGGGCCGGCCGCGATGGCATACGCCCAATCCGCAAGCGCACCGGTCCCCCGAGGGGACAGCTCACCGCGCGGGACCGCCTCTACAAGGACACGCAGGCCCTCCCCGCAGGTGATCAGGTCGTCGACGAGCCGCGCGACGTCCGTACTGGACGGGCGGCCGACGTACGGCACGAGCGCGCGAGCCACCAATGCCCTCGCTTCCGACTGGCCCTGCGCCTGGTACATGGGGGTACTCCCTGCCGTGGTCATCCGGTGGTAGGGACACTTTGGACGCATCGAAGTCCTACCGGGAGGACTTCAATAGGGACTTCTCAGGCATCAAAACGGACTTCTTCGCGCTCGTCTTGGTGAATCGTGGCTTACCGGCGACCGCCGCCGCGGACTTCCTTGCCGTCACACGCGCCCACCGGCGCCTGTACTGGACGGTGGCACCGGCGACGCTGCACCCGGCGGTCAGCTCGCACGCCACCCTCGGCGGGCAGCTCCTTGAAGCCACCGCCGGCCGCACTCGCCAGGTGCTCGCGACAGCCCTCGCCGAGTCCTGGCTCCTGGCCGGCCGTGTGGAGTTCTTCGATCTGCGCGAGCCCGACCGGGCCGGGGACACCTTGATCCGCGCTCTCCAGGCCGCCGGGGAGGCGGACGACGCTCTCCTCGGCGCCGCGGTCCTGGCCCACATGGCCTTCATCCCCGGCTGGGCCGGCCAGCACGAGGTTTCCGCCGAACGGATGGTGGCGGCCCGTACCTACGCCCGGCGGGGCTCGGCGAGCCCCGAGTTCCTGGCATGGCTGGACGCCGTCGAGGCCGAGTGCGAAACCCGCTGCGGCAACACCCGTACCGCACTCAACCTGATCGCCCACGGCGAGGACGTACTCGTCGCAGGCGGTGAGGGCGAGAACCCGGAATGGATGGACTGGTTCAGCCCGGTGCGGCTGGCGGCGTTCAAAGGGAACACGCAGCTTGCGGCAGGTCACCTGCCGCAGGCTCGGGAGACGCTGCTGCGAGTTCTGGAGGAGCTCCCCGAGGATGCGGACAAGCAGCGCACGGTGATCCTCGGGGACCTCGCCGCCGTCGAGGCCGCGGCCGGCCGGCCCGTCGATGCGGCCGCCTACGCCGTCAGGGCGCTCCGTCTGCTGGAGACGCACTGGTACGCGACAGGTCTCGAGCGGGTCCGCGACGTACGGCGTGCCCTCACCCCTTGGCAGCACGAGCAGTGCGTCCGCGACCTCGACGACCGCCTGTACGACTGGGGACCTGTCGTCAGCGCCCTTGCGCGTTGAACTCGGCGATCCGGTCCGGCAGCTCGGCAAGGCCCTCGACCCGGAACGTGGGCAGCTCACGCGCCTCCGGCAGGTCCCACTGGATCGTGGCCCACGGGCCGCGGCGGACGAGCGCCGTGTGCATGCCCGCTGCGGCGCCGGGCCGGAGATCGTTGTCGACGCGATCGCCGACGTACAGGATCTCGTCCGGCGTGAACGGCACGACCGCGGCGACCCGCTCGAAGAACTCGGGGTCCGGCTTGGAAGCGCCCCAGTCGTCCGAGGTTCCGATCAGGTCCACGTCGTTCGTGAACAGCTCGCGAAGCAGGGCGCCGGCGCGCACGGTCTGGTTCCCGGCGATGCCCAGCCACAGGCCATCGGCACGGAGCCGGGCCAGCGCGGGCCGGACGTCGGGATAGGGGTCGTCCTCGCCGAACCACTCCGGCTGCCCAGCGGCAGCGCGGGCCTCGCGCTGCTCGGTGAGGTCGAATCCAGGCTGGAACTGCTGGAACGTCTCCCGGTAGTCGCGGCCCTGCGCGATGACCGCCCCGAACATCGCGGCGAACGTATGGCGCGGGACGCCGAGCCAGTCGGCCCAGGTGCCGTACTCCCGGGTCTCGTCGACCAGGCACTCACCGACATCGAACACCACAGCGCGAATCGTCATGGGAAAAGCCTATGAGCGTCGGGCACGGGCAAGCCGACTCTCCTCTGGTCTCGGCAATTGAGCACCCGTTGCCGACTCGGCTGCTGCACAGTGGCAGCTACCCCTCGGCGTGCGGGAGGCGGGCCAGGGCGTCGGCCAGTTGGCGTACGGAGACGGCGCCGGAGTCCGGAAGGCCTGCCTGCGACCAGGCCTGCTGCGCGGTGGCCGTGTCTCCCTCGGCGGCCGCGAGAACGTTCTGCTTCGCGCTGTTCTCGTGCACCGGGTCGGTGTCCAGGCCGAAGTCGGCCAGGTGAACGACGATGCGCACTTCGAGCTTCGGGTTGGACGCCATCCGCTCGTTGAGCCGATAAACCCGGACCCGGTGGCCGATGAGCGCCCGGGCGCGCTCGATCATCGCCCGGCCGGCCTCGGAGTCGCCGCGATCGGTGCGGATCGGCTGTTCCAGCTCGCCGGAGGTGTTGCGCAGGACCAGGACGCCACGGGTGCTGGAGGCCTCCACCCGTACGTCCAACAGCGTGGCCGTGAACTGCTTCGCGGCATCCAGTCGGGCAACGTCCTGCCCGACCGTGTCCCCCAGGACGTAGAGGCTGACGGCCCGCTCGCGGACCCGGTCGGTCCAGTCGGCTTCGCCTCCCGGCGGGCATGGCCCCACGGCATGGGCGGCGGCGATGACGAGGTCGAGGTCACGGGGATTCACCGGTCCATCATGACCGACGCCGCATCGGCGGGGTTGGAGCTGCCTCTTTGGGCCGCTGCCCGGTTGGGTGAGGGTTCGCTACTCTGCTGCGGTGGCAAAGAAGACTGGGTCGGAGCTGGTGCTTGACCTGCGGGGACGGTCGATCAAGACACTCGATGACTTCTGGGACGCCGTCACCGAGCCCTGCGGACTGCCGAAGTGGTTCGGTCGGAATACGGAGGCCTGGCGGGACACCATCCAGACCCGAGGCATCTCCGAGGTCATCGACAGCTACGACGTCTTGGTAGTTCACGTGGACAAGCACGGAGTTTTCGCTGCGCGGGACCGGGAGGCACGGGCGCTGCGCAGTTCGTTCGCGGGGCAACAGTCGCGACTGGTCGTGCACGAGCTGGCCTGATCACCCCAAATTAGCGGCTGGCTCACACCACGATGGCCACCGGGTGCAGGGGCCGTCCAGGATGTCCAGCTCGTCCGCACGCAGCTCGGTGGCGTACGGCTGTCCGGTGACCGTGGCGACGTCGACACGGAACGTCCTGGCACTCGACCTCAACGCCGGAACGGCTAGCATCCGCCATTCGCTCCAGCGAACTCGCACCGGCGGCCTCACACATCTGCCCACCAAGACCCGGGCGTCCGAGCGCCGCATCGCCCTCCCGACCGAATGCCTTCACTCCTTCAAGGAGCACAAGCAGCAGCAGGACACGGAGCGCGAGACCGCAGGGTCAGCCTGGCAAGACAGCGGCCTCATCTTCACTACGCCCACCGGCCGGCCTCTCGACCCGGCCAAACTTCACCCGCCGCTTCCTCACCTTCCTCGACCGTGCCGGGCTCCGCCGCATCCGCTTCCACGACCTCCGCCACTCGACCGCCACCCTGCTCCTGGAGCAAGGCGTCGACCTCGTCGTGATCAAAGAGCTCCTCGGCCACGCCCACATCGGAGTCACCGCCACCGTCTACGCCCACGTCAGAATCCGCCTCCAACGCGACGCCATCGACCTCCTCGGCCGCACCCTCCACAAGCCCACCGGGACCACCACCGGTCCAGACGCCAGCGCTGGCCCACCGCCTTGCGCACCGGCCATCCGCTGACGTTGCCGTCAACTACTGCCGTCAGACACCCCAGCGGCCCCACCGGAAACAGATCCGGAGGGGTCGCTGGGGTGCTGTGAGGCTGCGACGGTCGGCAGTTCTTCAGTCCATGCAGAGCAAGAACCCAAAGCGTGCCGCCAACTCTGTCTGCCATTCCCCCAGCGATGACGGACACGCTGATGTGATGAAGAATCAGACCCTCTACTCATTCATCACATGGGGATCGAAGCCATCTCACGAGAGAACCTTCAGGCCAATACATCCGACCACCCTCGTCAGATCAGGGCTAAGGAATAGCTGAAAGTAACACCCTCCTCTTCCGCGGTCATCGATGTATCCGATTAGGAGATCTTGACCACCGTACGCCGCGAGGTTCGCCACAGCCTCCTCGAAACCCAATGACGGGTGGTTGAGTTCTTGCGATCTCCGCAATCGTCTGGCGTATGTCCGATGTAGCCTCTCGGCAGGAATCGCACCCGGCCAGATTTCAAACACCGCCCCAGCAGCGAGGGCGCGCTTGGCCTGGAAGTCGGCATCGGATTCACCGGCGAATGCTCGTGCTAGTTCACCTCTGTCCATTCTTACCCCTACCGCGCTCGTGGATTGAACCACTGTCCACGATTTATGCTGATCTCTGGCGCTTCGACAGTGCCGAAGAGTAGATGCTCCTGCTCGAACCAACTGCCATCGAGGTCAGTGTCATGAACCTGAACATCCCTGTTCGGGACATCCGCATGACGGATCCGCAGCACTACCCCACCCGGGCCATTTTCTTCAGCAAAATCGCGGGCTATATCGACATCGTGAGTCCAAGAAGTCATCTCACTCCCTGTATTGCCACCGACATGCATCCAAGGCTCTGAGTGGCCCCCGAACGGAACAGCTCGACCTTCAAGCGCATCGGGAAGCTGGTGGTGACCATCGGAGACGCCTCGGTAAAGATAGCCATCGCCGATATCACAGTTATGGACGAGCACCGGAGTAGCCCCCGCGAGCACATAGTACGTGTGCAGGTCTGCCACGGTCAGGTCGTGGGTCCGCTTCGTCGATTCGTAGATGTGGATTGTGACAACGGCGACCGTGGTGCCCTCATCGGTGCGGAGTTGCGTACTCGGCGTGAGAGCCGCGGCGTCCAGCCAGGTGTGGGTGGTCTCCGACCAGAAGGGGTGGTGCTCCGTCGTGGTGATGGTCTTGACGCCATCGGCCGTTTCCACGGCGACGTCGACGTAGGTCTTGTCGTCTTCGGTGAGGATCGCGGCGGTGACCGCCTTCGGCGAGGTTTCGCCCGTCTCGGGATCGGTGGCGAGGACCTCGTCCTCGGTTGTCAGCTCCTCGATGGGTTTGCCGGTTCCGTCGGCAAGCAGGACCTCCGTCCCCGGAGTGAAGCTGTGCGTGAGACAGGTCGTTGCTGCTTTCGCCTCGGCCCTTTCGGCTTGCACCGCAGTCTTTTCGAAGCGTGCTGCCGTCTTCTCCAGCGCCCTCAGGGCGCCGCCCCCGGGTACGGGTGAGAGGATCTCGCCGACCTGGTAGTCGACATGGTGGGTGTCCAGGCCCAGGCTCTGCATGGCGGAGCGGTAGATGTTGCCGTTGGTTGGGCCGCCCAGGGCGCCGCTGATGGCCGTGACCGGGTTCGCCTTGTCGGCCAGGTCAAGCATTCCCTGGCCCACACCGGCCAGGAAGTGGCCCGGCCGGAAGTCGAATCCTGTCGGGTACCTCATGCCCTGGTTGACGTAGACCTGCTCGATGTACCTGGTAAAGGTCCAGGACTCGTCCCTGGCGCCGCGACCACCGTGGTAGTCCGGTGCCGGTGCGTGTGTCTCGTAGTACCGGATCTGCTGGCTCGGCGAGGCGTAGGTGATGTCGTGGGAGTTGGAGGCTGTGATGACGGTATTGCCATGGCAGTCGTAGAGCGTCCCGCACTCCTCGGTTCGAAGACCGGTCGGGTCGGAACCTGAGACGGGGTTGCCGCCGGCGTAGGTGTAGCCGTTCATCTGGAGCGGGTCGGTGATGTCGATCAGTGGGTCGACGGAGATGAACCGACCCGTGGAGGGCTCGTATTCGCGGGCGCCGATGTGGGTCAGTGCCGTGGTGTTGTCATCGACCCCGGTGCCCAGGAACGTGCGGTTGCCGGGCCAGTCCGAGGGCTGGCCGCCTCGCGGGTTGCCGTAGGGATCGGACTTGCGGCGCGTGATCGCTTGTCCGGCGCTCTGGTCGACGCTGGTCGTGGCGGTGTTGTGGTGGTCGGCGAGCAGGACCGACAGCTTGTGGTCCTTGCTCTTGCCGCCGGTGCGGCGGACGGTCGTGGCTCCGCTGGGTCCGCCGTAGTACCGGACGGCGTCCATCGCCTGCCCGGCCGTGTTGACCGTGATCTCGGCTTCGCCGAGGTAGAGGGTTCGTGAACTGCCGGTTGCCTCGACGACCCGGTTGCCCGAGGTGTCATAGAGGTACGAGGTCGTATCCGAGAAGGCCCATTGCTGAGCTGTAGCTCCGGTGCGGCACGCGGCAACGCCGAGGTCGTTGCCGTCGGCGGCGTTGTCGTTGGGGACCGTGACGCACTGGCCCCCCTGGCTGACCAGGGTCTTGTCTTCGGCCTTGTAGGTGAAGTTCTGCCGAGCGTCGTCGGCCTTGCACGTGTACAGCCGAGCCGCGCCGCCTTCTGCGGTAAGGCACTTGCCGAGAGCCTGGACGGTGTTGCCGCTGAGGCGCCACTGCTGGGCCTTGGATTCGTTGCAGGACGTCAGTTGGACCGGGGTACCGTCCGCGGTCTGGCCGTTCTCGACATCGAGGCACTTGCCGGAGAGGCCGGTGACGGCGACGGCGCCGATGCCGGGGCTGGTGGCAGAGGTGATCTTGTTGCGTCGGTCCCAGTTCAGTGTCTGGGTGTCGCCGTCGATGCGCCGGGTCTTGGTGTTGCCGACAGCGTCGTACGTGTAGGTGGAGACAGAGCTGACGACGGAGCCGGGTGTTCTGGTGGTCTTGTCTGCCTTGGCCAGAGCGTGCGGCTGAGTGGTCGTGGGAGGCTGGGTGCCGTTGCCCGCGACACTCACGCCGTACGTGTACGTGGTCGCGTCGTCCAGGCTCGCACTGGTCAGGTCGTGGTTGACGAGCTTGGTGCGGTTGCCGATCGCATCGAACTCGTACTCCTGCCAGTAGCCGTCGTGGTCGGGACCGGGGTCGACATCGCTCAGGCTCGGGCCGGTGCAGTCCTTGGTCTTGCCGGTCCAGGCCGCGGCCAGCTGGCCCATGGGGTTGTACTTGTAGCACTGGCGGTCGATGCGGCCGCCGTCTTGTGTGTCGGTGATGGAGGTCGGGTTCCCGACCGCGTCGTAGGTGTAGGAAAGAGCCGAGATCCGGTTGGGGCTGGACGTTTCACGGTCATTCGTCGATGAGAGAAGCCGACCGTTGTTGGGGTCGAAGCGGTTGCTCGACCACACGCGGTTGGGCGCGCTGCCGGACGTCGTGCGCAGGACCTCGCCGTACGGGCTGTAGATCGTCGCGGCTGTGTACCAGGCGAGACCCGACATGCTCAGAGGCATGCCGTCGGCGTCGTAGCGGGTGATGAGTTTCTCCGCCGCGAGGCCGCCTGGTGTTGCCGGGACCGTGGTCGACTGGACCTTGCCGGTGGGGGTGTAGGTGGTGCTGTAGGCGTAGGTGCCGGCCAGGCCCGTGGTCGTGGGCGTCTGGGGCACAGTGATCTTGGAGCCGGTGGGGCGGTACTCCGCGTCGTATGCAGTGACCTCGCTCCTGTACGCGGCAGTGCCCCAGTACTGGGTCGAGGCGACAGGGAGACCCTTGGCGCCGGGCAGAGTATCGAAGGTCCAGGACGAGACCAGGGGGCCGTCGGGCGCGTTGTCGCGCAGCTCCGTCGTGCGGCCCAGGACGTCGTAGGTCGTGTACTGGCTCCGGCCGAGGGAGTCGGTGGCGGAGACCTGCTTGTCGAGCTTGTTGTAGGTGTAGGTCGACTTGCCCATGTCGGGGTCGTCGGAGGACGTCATCCGGCCGCGCGCGTCGTAGGTGTACGTCCAGTTGTTGCCGGCGGGGTCTGTGACCTTTGCAAGTTTGCCGCGGACGTCGT
The DNA here is from genome assembly GCF_055570595.1 of Streptomyces sp. NPDC031132. Taxonomy (NCBI): domain Bacteria; kingdom Bacillati; phylum Actinomycetota; class Actinomycetes; order Kitasatosporales; family Streptomycetaceae; genus Streptomyces; species Streptomyces sp. NPDC031132. The sequence goes on along the minus strand of NZ_JBVIGX010000017.1, from coordinate 67,646 downwards.
AGGTGTAGACCGTCTTGTTCGGCTTGGGGTTGGTTGCGAGGTCGGTGCTCGTGTAGTACTCGACCGCTGTGGTGCGGTTGAAGGCATCGGTCGTGGTCTTGACCGCGCGGCTGCCCGGTAGCGGTGTCGTGCCCGTTGCGGACATGCCGGTACGGGAGAGCGTCCAGTCGCCACCGTAGAGAGTGGTGCTGGACTGCTTGGGCACTCCGTCGTAGAGGGTCGTCGACTGTACGGACCGGCCGAGGCCGTCGTACGCGCTCTGGGTGGAGTTGTGGACGGCCGTCATCGACTCCGGCACGAAGATTTTCGCATCCGGACCGCCTTCGGCGTGGTAGCCGTTGTTGGTCTGTCTGACGGTGCCATTCGCGCTGTACAGCGTGTCCGTGATGAGGCGGCCGCCGCCGAGGGCTTCGGACTGGGTCTGGCGCGGACGGAGCAGGCCGTCGTAGATCGTGAGCGAAGTGGTGTATGAGCTGTCGTCCTGCCGCGCATGTGCGGTCACGGTCGGCGTGTTGTGTTCGGAGACCTGGTACTCGAACTTGTAGGCGGCCGGGTCAGAGGCAGGGTTCTGCGACGGCGTCCACATCGCGACCGAGCGGCCGAGATCGTCGTAGGCCGTGGTGGCCTTGCGGCCGTTCGCATCGATCGCCTCGAGTACGGTCCCGCGGGCAGGGTCGACCTTGGTCGTCGTGGTGTGACCGAGGGCGTTCGTCGACGTGACGGCGAACGCCGGGCCCGTGGACGGGCTGAAGGAGAAGGATGACGGCGTCCCTTCGGCGTCGTACTTCTTGATCTCCCGGCCGAGCGAGTCGTACTCGGCGCGTGCGGTCGTCATCCAGCCCGTACCCGCCGCGTCGCGGCTGTCGACCTGGGCCACAAGGCCCTTGACCGGTGCGGTGCCGAACGCGTCCTTCTGATCGTAGGAGGTGCGGACGTCGGCGAGGACGGCCCCGGTCTTGGCCTGGGTGCAGTCACCCACTGTCTTGGTGACCCGCTGGGGTAGGCCGATCAGGTTCTTGTCGGGGTTGTGGACATAGCTGGTGGCCGTGCACGCCTGCTCAGCCGTCGTCCAACTGGTCCCGTCGTATGTCAGGGCCGCGACCTGGACGCTTTCGGTCAGGCCGTACGTGCCGTCGTACGACGGCCGGGTCTGCACCTTCCGGGACTTTCCGTCGCTGAGGGTCTCGATCTCCTCGGTGCGTTCGACCCCCCGGCGGTATGCTTCCAGCGCCGTGGTGCCGTCCCGGGGGCGGGTCGCGGTCGGGGCGCTTCGCCACGGCCAGGTCAGGACGCGCGAGACAACGCGGCCGCCGGCCTTGTCGTAGCTGATGCTCTCGGCGGCCTGTCCCTGAAACTGTGGCAGGTCCACACCGAGCACCTCTGTACCGGTGGAGTCCTTGACCGTGACTTCGGGGCGCCCGGCGTTGCCGGACATCCCCCGGAAGTAGCGGGTCCGGCTCTGAGACTGCTCGGTCGCATCGGGCTTGCCTGCGTTCGCGGTCACGCCGCGTTTGGTGACAACGCTGGCGTAGCCGCGCCACTGGCTGTACGTGCGCAGTTCCGGCTTGGTGAACTCGTCGTCGTCCTTGGCCCAAGCGGCGTCGCCTTCGTAGGTGTAGGACGTGGTGACATCGGGCTGGCGCGCGACGCGGTCCTTCTCCGTGACGTTCTCGACGACGTATTTATTGAACCACTCCAGCGGCGGCTTCTCCAGGTCGGTGTCCGGGGACCAGTGGACCGGGAAGCAGCGCGAGTTGTTCTTGTCGGGGTCCGGATGGGAACCGCCGACAGGGCACGGGTCGGAGTAGTCGACCTTGATTTCGCCGCCGGTCTCGGTACGGATCGTCTCAACGCGCAGGCGGTCGAAGCCGGGCCGGGGGTCTTGCGACTGCGTGCGTATGCGGTTCGGCATGTCGACGACGTTGGGGAGGAAGGACACCGCCGGCAGGGCCGTGCCCTGCGCGCCGTCCTTCGGGCCGTAGCCGGTGCGCGTGACGGACTCGAGCCACAGCGGCGGCTGGGTCGAGGTGCGCTGCATGGGGAACGACTGGGTCAGCGCCCACTGGTCCACCTTGGACAGGGCCGTGGAACCCTCGGTGCGCTGGCCGTAGGTGGTGACGGTGCTGAGCCGCTTGCGGGACCAGAAGGTGGGGGAGGCGTTGTAGCAGTTCTCCGCGTCCGCCTTGCAGTGCAGCGTGGAGGGCGTGTCCCACCAGGCCTGCTTGTCGCCGTAGTTCTTGGACTCGAACTGGGCATCGCCGCATTTGACGCCGCCCTCTGCCACACATCGTTCCTCCACTCCGAACTGGACGCTGGCGGCCGGGGCACCCGCGAGGTTGTCCGCGCGCAGACCGTAGAAGATGCTGGTCGGGTACCCGCCGCGCACATAGCGGACCTTGGCCGGGTCCTTCTCCTTGAACTGCTGGTTCCTGGCGTAGCGGTTCTCTTCCTTTTGCCAGTCGATGACCATGGCGTTGCCATGGATGTCCTCGACGTAGTCGAGGTTCCATCGCCAGGCCTGGTTGCAGGAGGAGTCGGCGAAGGCCGTCTGGTGGCAGGGCTCACCTTGGTGGTTGCCGAACACGGGGACTGTGAAGACCGAGTCGGTGACCGTCTTCTGCAGGCTGCCGACGCCGTGAGTGCCCACGTTGTGGCGCCCGAAGTGGTACCGCATTCCGTCGCGCGTCGTGACGACCCAGTACTCGCCATCGTTAGCGCCGTTGGTGCTTCCCGTCTTGCGCTCCACCTTGGAGCCGTCGTCGGAGGCGGGAACCCACTGCCCGGTCGTGGTGTCGTGGACCAGCTCGATCATGCCTCCGCCAAGTGACATGACCATGTTGTCGCTGGCCCAGCAAAGATCGGTCTTCTTCTTGTCGGTGGTGTTGTCGTTGTTCGGCGCGCTCGGCTTGGCCGCGCGGTCGTCCGCACAGGAGCGGTACCGGCGCTCGATGAAGCCAGGGGTGTAGTCCCAGCCGTCTCCGATCCACGACGCCTGGCCGTTGGCGACGGACGTCCGGCCGTCGATTGCCTGGGACGCGTACGAGAAGGCAATGCTGGGTGTGGGCCCGGCCGGAGCGGGCGGAACACTCAGCTGATAGGTCCAGGAGAACCCGCCTCCGCTGCCGCCTGCCGTCCAGGAGCCGGAGGGAGTCAGAGGAGTGGCCTTGTAGCTGCCGACTGCGCCGGCTGCTCCGTCCGAGGCAGCGAGGACGAGTGAACCGCCGCCGGCAGTCCCGTTCACGGCCATGGTGCGCATGCCCTGAGCGGGTGCGGTGGCCGGGTCGACGGTTGCGCGGACGGTATTGGTCACCGGGTCGTTGGTGCTTGGCACGTCCTTGGAGACGGAGCACTCGGGCAGCTGAGGAGTCGAGAGGAAGCACTCCGGATACTGCTTGAGCTTCAGGCGGGTGGCCCACTCCGTGCCGTAGAGGTCCCTGAACTTCGTGTAGTCCAGCAGGACGTCGGCGGGAGGTGAACCTTCCGCAGGCGGTGTGATCTTGATCAGGGCGCCGTCGACATCGGCGGCCTCGGTCGCTGCGCGCGACTCGACGGCCACGGACCAGGTGCCTGACGGGGCGGGCGGAGTCGGGCTGTTCTCCGGTACCTGGACTTTGCCGATACTGACCGGAAGAGTGCCAGCCCGGACGACGTCACCGGAGGACGGCGTCAATGCCACGCTGGCGCTGCCGGCGGCCGGCGGTGCCACCATCGAAGGTTCGTACCCTGCCGGCGGTGCTGCCGCCTTGCCGTCCCAGCCTTCGAGCTTTGCGGCCGCCACCTGGTCCAGTTTGGCCTTGAAGTCCGGCTGCAAGTCTGGCAGTTGGACTCCCGTACGGTCGCCGGGTGGCGCCGCCCAGGCCTGGACCGGGAGCAGAGACGCGATCAGCAGCACGGACAGCGTGATGCCGGCCCGCCCGGCGAGGCGCGCGCGTTTCGCGCGCGCTCTTCTGTTTCCGGGCAGGTGGAAATTGTTCGCCGAGAACGGCGACATGTGGACCCCCCCACGAGCTGCCGCCGCGGCGATGGCGCACGGACGGCAGGAAACTGGCAATTAGCCAGCTGATTCTGTGGCCACCGGGTCAGAAAATCCACGGTTCCAATATCCGATGTGGGCTTTATCACTTTAAGGGCCGCATAGGTTGGGGCAATCAGTGTAAATCAGGTGTAAATGACAGGTGGGTTGAGGGATTTGGGGGGTGAGGATGTCGGACCGATAGTTCATGCTCGGCTCGCGCCTCTTGTGCGTGAAAGGCGGGCGGGGAGCATGCCTTTTACGCATTCAGGCCAGTGACCGGAATCGTTTCATGAGTACCGAGGGCTGCGGAAGTCCGCGCCCGAGGGGGGAGAAGTACGCCTGTGTCTGTCAGTGAATCCGTGGACGAGAGCCCGCCAGCAGCCGCTGAAGCAGGAGAAGCCGGACCTCCGCCCCGTCCCTGGTTCCGGCGCCGCCGGAGACTGGGCGGGCTCGCCGCTCTACTCACGCTCGCGGTCGCCGTGCCGGTCGGTGTGCACCTCGGAGCAGACGCGCCCACGGCGAAGCCGGCCGACCGGGACGCTCCCGTTGCGGCGCCGGAGGCGCGCCGGCTCGCCGACAAGAGCGGCAAGGAAGTCGAGGTCACGGCCGAACGCAGTGCGAACACCACCACCTGGGCACAGCCGGGCGGGCTCTTCAGGAAGAAGGTCTACGCGTCCGCGATCCGGGCGAAGGTGGGCGGGCAGTGGAAGCCGATCGACACCAGCCTCGAGCGGGTGGAAGGCGGTTTCGCGGCCAAGGCGGTCAACGGCCGGGTCCTCTTCAGCGCCGGGACCGGCCGCGCCTCGCGCGGGGTGTCCCGGGCGTCGCTGACCCGGGACACCCCGGGCACGACCTGGACCGACCTGGTGCGGCTGAACACGGACGGCCACGACCTCGTGGTCAGCTGGCCCGGCGCACTGCCCGAACCGGTCATCGACGCCTCCCGGGCCCTGTACGAAAACGTCCGGCCGGGCATCGACCTGGTGCTCACGGCGCAGGACGGCGGCTACTCGCACGTCCTGGTGATCAAGGACAAGCAGGCCGCGGCCGACCCCCTGCTCGGCGAGCTGAAGTACCGCCTCGCCTCACCTGACCTGGCCTTCCAGCTGGATGCCGAGTCCGGTGCGGTCAGCGCCCGCAACCAGGCGGGCGAGGAAGTGGCGGGCTCTCCGTCCCCGCTGATGTGGGATTCGTCCGGCAAGGTCGCCACCACCGACAACGAGCCGGCCTGGGTGCCCACCGAAACGGCAAAGCAACACCCCACCTTGGCCCTGGCGGGCCTGGCGGGCGCGGAAGGCGCCCGTATGGCGGTGGCCAAGGCCGCACTGACCGAGGCCACCCTGTCCCTCACACCCGACAGTTCCCTCCTCAATGCTCCGGAAACGGTGTATCCGGTCTTCGTGGACCCCTCGTTCAAGGGGCACAAGCACTCCTGGACGCTGCTCTACAAGACGGCCGGCAACTCCAGCTTCTACAACGGGCAGAACTACAACGCGAGCGGTACGAACGAAGCCCGGATCGGGTACGAGTCCACCTCGGGCGGAACGTCCCGTTCCATCTTCAATTTCTATTTCGGTAGCGAGCTCTACGGCGCTGGCATCAAGTCGGCCGCCGTGTATGCCCTGCAAACGTATTCCTGGTCCTGCGACCGGAAGCCGATGGACATCTACGCGACGCCCTTTATCACCTCGTCGAGCACGTGGAACAACACCACCGGCTACTGGAACCGGAAGATCGCCACGGAAGACGCCGGCTACGGGTACAACAGCTCCTGCCCGGACAACTGGGTGGCGCCCAACATCACCGGCCTCGCCACGGAGGCGGCCAACAACCGATGGGGCGCGATGTCCCTCGGTTTCGCCGCCCCGAACGAATCGGACCCGTACTACTGGAAGAAGCTGCTGGCCAACGGCGAGAGCGCCCCGTACGTCGACGTCATCTACAACACGCCGCCCGACACCCCGCTCGCCCAGAACATGAACACCACCCCGGGCGGCGCGTGCCTGACCAGCGGTAACGGAACCAGCATCGGCAAAACCGAAGTGATGTTCGAGAGCAAGGGCACCGACCGGGACGGCAACCTCAAGCAGGTCGAGATCGTGGTCTGGGACGCCGGATCCGGGGCGCAGATCCTCGACGAATGGCTGTGGCCCACCGACGGAAAGGTCAAGAGGACCCTCGCCTGGGACTCCTTCACCTCCGGACACAAGTACCACTGGCTCTCCCGCACGTCCGACTGGGACGGCTGGGTGTCCGCCAGCGGACCCCTTGACTCCGGGGGCGGTGGCTGGTGCACCTTCACCGTCGACCACACCGTTCCCGCCAGCCCCGCCCTACGCTCCGCGCACTTCCCCGCACCCGGACCCGACGGCATGGAGTGGAGCCTCAATCCGGCCGGAACCCCTGATCAGTGGATCGAGGTCCTGGGCAATGGCACCGCCGCGGCCGACATCCGCGAGTACCAGTGGAGCCTGAACCACCCGGTCTACGACCAGAAGACCTGGCCCTGGCAGAACGACCTCGCCTCGATCAATCTCCAGGTCGACGTCGCCGGCCCGAACGTCCTCTACGTCCGCACCGTCAACAAGGCCGGGAACATTTCCCCGCCCACCGAGTACGTCTTCTACGTCAGCCCCCGCGCCGGCACCGACAAGCCCGGTGACGTCACCGGCGACGGACACCCCGACCTCCTCGCCATCGACGCGGCCGGCGACTTGCGCACGTACGCCGGCGACAACATCGGGGACACAGACGCCTACATCCCCGGCGCCGTCGAGAACGGCAAGCCCGTCGCGCCTGGCTACTGGAAGGATCCGGCCACCGGAAAGCCCGCACTCATCGGGCACTCCACCGACTGGTACCCCGGCGACGGCATCACCGACCTGATCGCCCGGATGCCCGATGGGAAGATGTACGTCTACCCGGGCACCGGGACCGGTCAGTTCGATGTGGGACGCCGCATGGAGATGATCCTGCCGCTCAGCGCTCCCAACCCCGCCACTCTCCGGCAGATCGTCGTCACCGAGGACGTCGACGGAGACGGCCTGCCGGACATGTTCGCCCTGGACGGCGACGGGTTCTGGTTCTTCTCCGGCTATACGGGATCCAGCTTCTCCTCCTACCGCAAGCTGGCGTCCGGATGGGCAGCGCGCGACATCGTCGGCGTTCGAGACACCGACGGTGACAAGGTCCCCGACCTGCTCTTCCGCGACAACTCCAACGCGGACCGCACCCTCGCCCTACGCCTGGGCAAGCCGGGCGCCAACGGCGGAGCGGACATCACCTCCCTGCAAGCGGCGGCCAACTCCAAGGAAGGCACAGACATCACCTACGCCACCAAGGGCTGGGGCAGGACGGCTTTCCCCCAGATCCTCGGGACACCCGACACCAACGGCGACGGAATCCCCGACATCTGGGCGGTACAGGCCGGCGACGGATTCGAGTACCTCGTCAAGGGCGGCACTCGCCAGGTAGGCGATGTCAGCGGCCGTGACGAAGACGCCTGGGGAAGATTCCTCACGATCGGCTGACCTGACGCGAGACCACGGCGCAACCCCGTAAAGGTGCCCCGCCGGGACCAGTTCCCGACGGGGCACCTTTGCGTCAATGGATTCCCGGAGCATCCGTCCCGGCCCGGCGATCGCGAATGACGCCTTGGACGCCGCTGCAGGCAGGACACAGCGGTCAGTCGTGGCGCAAGTCCGCGGCGTACAGCGGCACAAGTTTGCGTGAGAACCACGACCGCACGTCGACATCGTCGTGCGCACAGCGCACAGAGCAGCGACGGCAGCGCGTCGGCGAAGGACGCAGCTTCGGCCGCGGCGAGCGCGTCGGCGTCGCCTGCACGGCGGAGAACAACGTCATCACTGTTCACAGCGCGATACCTCCATGACCTTGCAGGGATTGATGACGTCTTGCGGGGCCCGGCCAGTGGGGCCCGGTTCTACTTACTGGGTCGTCCGAGCTGGTGGACGGTCCAGCCCGCCGTGCGCCAGGGCTCGGGGTCGAGGGTGGTGCGGCAGTCGATGAGCAGAGGGTTGGCGGGGCGGTCCACGAGGGCTTGGGCGTCGGCCTGCTGGTACTCGGGCCATTCGGTGGCCAGGACGACGAGACCGGCGCCGTCGACGGAGGTCGGCAGGTCGTCGGCGTAGTCGAGTTCGGGGTTGCGGATCACGGCTGTGGCCACGGCCTGCGGGTCATGAACGGTGACGGTGGCGCCGGCCTGCTGGAGGGAATGGGCCAGGGCGAGGGCCGGGGATTCGCGGACGTCATTGGTGCCCGGCTTGAACGCCGCGCCCCACACGGTGACCCGGGTGCCCTTGACCGGCCGGTCGGCCATGGCACGAGCGATGAGACCCATCGCGACGTCGGTGCGGCTCTCGTTGATCTCTTCGGCGGCGCGCAGGAGGGTGGCGGCCTGGTCTGCGCCGAGCTGGCGGGCGGAGGCGGTGAAGGCGCGGACGTCCTTGGGGAGGCAGCCGCCGCCGTAGCCGATGCCGGGCCTCATCCCGCCGGCCCCGATGCGGGGGTCGATGCCGAGGATGTCCACGATCTGGGAGATGTCGCCGCCGGCGGCCTCGCACATGTCCGCGACAGCGTTGATGTAGCTGATCTTCAGGCCGAGGAAGGTGTTCGCGGCGCCCTTTGCAAGTTCGGCGGTGGCCGGGTCGGTGACGAACAGGGGCACCCCCGCATCCAGGATGGGGGCGTAGACGGCGCGGATAGCCTTCTCGCCGTCGGCCGTGGTGAGGCCGGCGATGAGGCGATCCGGGCGCAGAGTGTCCTCCACAGCGTGCCCCTCGCGGAGGAACTCGGGGTTCCACACCACGTCGACCCGCTCGCCTGCGGGGGCCAGGCGCTGAGCGAGTGCGGTGACCTGGACGGTGGTACCGACCGTGACCGTGCTCTTCCCGACGATCGTGCAAGGCCGGTCGAGGTGGGGGGCGAGCTGGCGGATCGCCCCGTAGACCTGTGCGGTGTCGTAGGAGCGGCCGTCGGCGTCGATGGGGGTGCCGACGCCGATGAAGTGAAGGTCGGCGAAGTCGGCGGCCTCGCGGATGTCGGTGGTGAACCGCAGGCGCCCGCTCGCGGTGTGACGGGCGAGGAGCTCGGGTAGACCGGTCTCGTAGATGGGGCATTCCCCGGCGTTGAGCCGGTCGACCTTGGCCTGGTCGACGTCCACACCGATGACCTCGTGGCCGAGTTCGGCCATCGCCGCCGCGTGCGGGATGCCGAGGTGCCCACAGCCGATTACTGAAGTACGCATTCCTTGACTCTCACTCTGGGAGGGCCCGTCTGCGGGGCCGGGGAACAGGCGTCAGAGGCTAGCGCCGTTCTCCGGCCCACGGGTTCAGGCGTTGTCGATGTCGAGGTGCAGCAGGCGCTCCAGATCGCTGATCGCGTCGGCGGCCGTTTGACGTACGACGACGTCACCGGTCTGCGGCGCCTCGAGCGGGTAGTCGAACCAGGAGCCGTCCGGACGGGGGAATCCCTCCGGGTCGACGATGAACACCTTGAGTCCGGCCGCGCGGCCCCGCTTGGCCACCCACCGCCGGTCGGCGTGCAGCCCGATCACGACCAGGGCCTTCGCGTCGGGGTGGAAGGTGACCGGGGGGATCTCGACGGCGTTGCGCCTCTTGTATGCCTCGCGATCCACGGTTGGTAGTCGGCCGCCCGGGCTGTCGGTCACGAGGCGTCGGGCGGAGGCCTGCGGGCGCCCGACGCGGGAGTCAGTGAGTGCCGATGATGATCGCGGCGAGGATCCCGAGCACGACCGCGACGTACGCGACCTGGCGGCCGAGCTCAGTCACAGGAGGCCCGCCGCGCGGTGCTGCTCCAGCCCGCGAGCGAGCTTCCGCACCGTGCGCGCGAGACCGCGGGCGTAGTTCCAGTTCGCGTGCGGACCGGCCCCGAGAGGTCCGGCCGCCACGCAGTACGCCCACTCGGCCAGAGCGTCTCCCGCCCCCGGCGTCTGTTCGGCAGCCGGGATGTCTGCCACCTCGTCGTGAAGGCGCTGACCGCAGGTGATCAGGTCATCGACGAGGTGAGCCACATCCTCCGGGTCGGGGCGGGTGGCGTACGGGGCAAGCGCCCGGGCCGTCAGGGCGGCTAACGCTACGTGAGTCTGCTGCTGCATGCCGGACGCTTCCCTACCGTCGTCAGCGGGTGTTGAGACGACGGTAGGGGCGGCGCGAGCGTACGACCGCACAGAACGTGCGGTCCCGTATCAGGCCGTCAGCAGGCCCAGACGTGCGGTCAGTTCAGACGCACGGCGGCGGCGCGCGGGACTCTTGGCCTCGGACTCCTCCAAAAGGATCCGGCGGGCGTACCCGTTGTACTGGACGGTCTCCGGGGCCGCCTCGTGCGCCTGCGCCAGCGTTGCCAGCGCGACGTCAGGCTGCCCGTCCAGGTGATAGCCGCGAGCCTGCTCGATCCGGTGCCGGGCACGCCTCGGCCGGGACGGGATCGATTCCGCCTCCGCCCGGGCCGCCTGCCTCGCGGACTCCCGGCCTGCGTGCAGCTCGACCGCCACGGTGACCGCGTGTGCGCCGATCACCGCCCGGGAGAACGAGGTGACCGGGTGGAAGTATTCGCCCGGCAGGCCCTCTGCAAGATGCCGGGCCTCGTCCCAGTACCGCCACGCCGTCCCGGTCTCCCCGCGGCGGGCCGCCGTCAGCCCGGCCTCGACGGTGAGCGCGCCGGCCACCGCGCGGACGTCCGCGCCGGCGTCGGGCAGGAGGGGGTCGAGGTAACGGAGGGTCTCCAGGGTGACAGCGTCCGCGGCGTCCAAGTGCGCGCTGTCGCGGTGGGCCTGCGTCGTAAGCCACGCGGCGAGGCCGATGGCGTGCGGATCCTCGGAGTCCTGGGCGGCCATCATGCCGCGTTCTGCGACCCGCCAGACGAGCGCAGGGTCCGGCTGGTAGGCGCAGAAGAACTGCCCCAGGAAGTACACCTCTGCCAACCGCGCCTGCGCCGCCTTGCGGTCGGCGACCGTCTCGGCTTGACGCACGGAAGCCTGCGCGTCCCGGATCAGGTCTGGCAGGAGCGCGCCCACCACGTCACGGTGCCGCGGCGCCTGGTGCCGGGCCTGCCAGGCGCGGGCCAGCCGCGCCGTGAGGTGGGCCGCGGGCGGTGTCTCGACGTCGCTGGCGAACGGGAGGGCGTTGAGGGCCTCGCGGACCGCGGCGAACCGCGGGTGGCCGGGGCCGGTGAACAGGGCGGTGTGCGTGGACTGGTCCCCCGTGAGATCGGATAGCTCCCGAACGCGGAGAACCTCGGCGATTCGTAGGATGATCTCCAGTTTCGGAGTCTTCAGCCGCCCCGATTCCACAGCCCGGACCCATGACCCGGACCGGCCGATGAGGCCGCCGAGTTGTTCCTGGGTGAGTCCGCGGCGCTGGCGGTTAATCTGCATTCTCTGGCCGAAGACCAGCGGGTTGGCGTACGGGTCGGGGGTAGCATCAGGTGACATGGCGGCCTTGCCCTCCTACCTTGCAGCTCGACACTGACAGGGTATGGGGCAAGGCCGGTCCTGTGTGATCCAGAACGTACGAAAGTGCCCCAGCCGCAACGGACTTGAGGTTCATAACCCGCGTTGAGGGCACGCTCCACGGCTGTCTGCCCCATACCGTGGGCGTGCGCCGCCCGGAACGCCTCCGTGTGCAGGCAGGCAGCCGCGGTCACGATGTCCGCCTCCCCCGGCCTGCGCGGCGGCCCACCGCATTACGTCGATCAGCCGCGCGGACACGTCGTGTGCACTGAACCTGCGTCACTGCCTACTTTCGGGTGGCTGCCGAGATCCGTTCTGCGACCTGGCTGGCCTGGTGGGCGGAGTCGGCGGGCGAGGAAAGGTAAACGGCGATGGCTACGGGCCGGCCAGCCGCGGTCCGGGTGGCTGACAACGTCCAGGCGGCCGAAGCGGAGGGCACCCATGTGCCGAACGAATCCCCGAGGGCCGACCTCAGCTGGTTCGCAGTGCGCTCGGTGACCACCCGTTGAGCAGGCACGGCAGTCTTTGAACCGGTGACGAAATTGGGATGAACTCGGCTCCCGCCGTTCACGAGCAGGGCCATCACCATGGCCATCTGTACCGGGGTGGCCTTTACTTCGAGCAGTCCGTTGGCCATGAGGGCGAGCTGGGTCGGATTCTCAGGCTTCTTCGGCCAGGTGCTGGCGAAGGCGCGTAGCGGCGTGTCCATCGTGTCGTTGTTGAACCCGAACGCCTGCGCCGTCGATGCCAGTGCGTCGGCGCCGAGGTCGGAAGCGATGCCGGCAAAAACGTTCGCGCACGTGTACCGCAGGGCGTCACGGAGGGTTGCGTCGGTGCAGTGGGCCGGATCCCCGGAGAACTGGGTAGTGCTGTTCGGGGCGACGTAGACGGCCGGGCTCCGGGTTGGCGTGTCCACAGACGGAAGGAGGCCCTTCTCCAGGGCTGCGGCCGCGACCAGGACGTGGATCGCTGACCCTGGGTTGTCCACGTGGCGCAGGACCCGGTTGGTGAGGGGCCCGTCGTTGAGGTCCTTCACCTGCATCCATGCCCGTTGATCCGCCATGGAGTTGCCGCTGAATGAACCGGGGTCGAACGACGGGGTACTCACCTGCCCGAGGATGTCGCCCGTCTCCGCGTCGAGGACGATCGCGGCTCCACGCTGACCTTGCAGCCCGTCGTAGGCGGCACGCTGCACAGCCGGCTCGATGGTGGTCGCCACATCCTTGCCCGCCTTGATGTCGTCTGCCAGGAGAGCATCAAGCCCGGAAGAACCAAAGGCCATAGACCAGTACCCCGTAACCGACGCATACAGCTCACCATCGGTGTAGGTACGTTTGAACGGGGCTTTGGGGATGCCCGACCGCTCCGATCCCGTGACGGGACGGCCAGCTACCAGGATGTCGCCAGGGCTTCCGTCCTGCTTGGGAGCGCGAGGCTTCGCATCCGGAGGCCCTCCACCAGCCTTGCCCGCGACCGTCGGGCTGGTTGTCGACGTGGTTCCTCGATCTGCGGTACACCCCGACACGGACGTCGCGAGCAGTGTGGCGAGCGCGGCGAGTAAGACGGCACAGGGGCGAAGGGGATTGGGCATGCGGGCATCTTAAGGTTCGACATGATCTATGCCCGCGGCGATTCCCGCGGCCGAGGTAGGTGAAGTCCATGGATGGTGGAGCCGCCCTCGGCGATGGAGCGGGCTCATCCCCGCAGGTGCGGGGAGTAGCGCCCCATGGCCGTGGAGAGCGGCGAGCGGGGAGGGTCATCCCCGCGGGTGCGGGGAGGGTCATCCCCGCGGGTGCGGGGAGCAGCGCCCCACGCACTCTGCCGCTCCGCTGGGCTCGGGGTCATCCCCGCGGGTGCGGGGAGCAGGGCGCTCGTCTTCCGCGCACCTGCAACGCTCACGGGGTCATCCCCGCGGGTGCAGGGAGCAGTTACCACTGCCGATGACGAGAGTTGCGTCGTCGGGGTCATCCCCGCGGGTGCGGGGAGCAGGCGGAAAGGAAGGGGCGCCGGGAGACGGACCCGGGGTCATCCCCGCGGGTGCGGGGAGCAGGTCCGGCATGCCATGGACACCAGCAAGGTGGTGGGGTCATCCCCGCGGGTGCGGGGAGCAGTCGCGTTGACGTCGCTCAGCTTAATGGGGTTCGGGGTCATCCCTGCGGGTGCGGGGAGCAGGCCCTCAAGAAATTGTCTCCGGCTGCGCGCGCGGGGTCATCCCCGCGGGTGCGGGGAGCAGATGGCACTGGCCATCGCCAAGCCGGTCGAGAAGGGGTCATCCCCGCGGGCGCGGGGAGCAGGGCTCACCGCGTAGCCGTCGACGTCGACTCCCGGGGTCATCCCCGCGGGTGCGGGGAGCAGGACGCGGCCGAAGCGATGGAGAGCACCGAGAAGGGGTCATCCCCGCGGGTGCGGGGAGCAGTGGTGATCTGAGGTGGCGCAGCGGACCGGCGCGGGGGTCATCCCCGCGGGTGCGGGGAGCAGAGCAGCATGTGGTGCTTCGGCTCGATGCGCATGGGGTCATCCCCGCGGGTGCGGGGAGCAGAGTTCGCTGTGCGCTTTGGGGCCAGCGAACGGGGGGTCATCCCCGCGGGTGCGGGGAGCAGGCTCTCCCGAGCGGGGTGATGGGTGGTTGCTCGGGGTCATCCCCGCGGGTGCGGGGAGCAGTTCCGCGCCTCGCGCTCGCTGCTGAGGTCTTCGGGGTCATCCCCGCGGGTGCGGGGAGCAGGTCACGGCCGCTAGTTGCTTCATGAGCTGGGCGGGGTCATCCCCGCGGGTGCGGGGAGCAGACCGATTGCCCTGGCAATGCCCGGGTCAAGCAGGGGTCATCCCCGCGGGTGCGGGGAGCAGAACGTGATCGCGCCGCTGATGAACCCCGACCTGGGGTCATCCCCGCGGGTGCGGGGAGCAGGGCGAGCGGGATGGTCAGGTTGGCGTCGAGGAGGGGTCATCCCCGCGGGTGCGGGGAGCAGGACTTTCCCCATCGGTCGAGGCTGTGTGTCGAGGGGTCATCCCCGCGGGTGCGGGGAGCAGGAACTGATGCTCGGCTGGCTGCCGCCGTTGTCGGGGTCATCCCCGCGGGTGCGGGGAGCAGGCGGCGGATCTCAACTTTCCCCCCTCCATGTGGGGGTCATCCCCGCGGGTGCGGGGAGCAGCTGACACCACAGAACGCCCGTCCCCGAGAGGGGGGGTCATCCCCGCGGGTGCGGGGAGCAGCAGGGTTCCCGCCGATCCGAAGGTTCCGGAGAGGGGTCATCCCCGCGGGTGCGGGGAGCAGGCTTTCTGAACTGGGATTCTATGGGGGCCGGGCACTGTTTTTGAGTACTTTCATCGAATTCGACAATCGGCTCATTCAGTAACAAAAGCCATCTAAATGGATGCCCTCGGGCTGCGGGCGGCCTGGGGTGTGGAAGTGGCGACCTTTGGGGTGGGCGCTGCGGCCTTCGCTGGCTGCTTGGCCGTACCCGGAGGGAGGGTGACCGCGAGGCGGGCCGCGTGGTGGTCTGCGGCCTGGGCGAGGAGTTGCAGGGCTTGGACGTCGCCTGGGGTGAAGCGGCCCGAGCGGGACGCTGCGGCAGCCAAGGCGAGGGCCTTCTCCGCGACCGCTCCGTACGGGGCGACCGCCTTGGCGGGGTCGGCGTCGTGGGGCGGGACCTGCTTCCAGGCCGCCCGCAGCTCGAGCACCCTGCGGTGGTCGGAGGTCTTGGCCTCCTGGCCCATGGGGCTGGCGAACCAGACCTGGAAGCGGGAGGTGATCTCCTCGGCCGCGCGGACGGCGTCTTCCCGGACCGCGTACGGCGGTGGAGTCTGCTGTACGGACGGCGGCGCAGTGGGGCCGGCCGTCGCGGTGGTGCTGTACGTCAGGGTGGCTGCCGAGAGTGCGAGGAGGGCTTCGGCGGCCGGGAGGTTGCCCTGGACGCGCTGGGCGAGGGCAACGGCGTGCGTGGCGATCGCTTCGCAGGCTCGGATGGAGGCCGTCTTCCAGAAGCCCTGGACGCGCACGTCGTTGCGCAGGGTCTCCCAGTACGGACCTGCCCTCTCCGTCAGGACGTCCCAGACGTGGCGCAGCGCGCCGGAGACGGTCTGGATGCGCTGCCACTCGGGGAAGTCCTTGAGGGTGGGCGCGTACTTCTCCGCCTTGGCGAGGGCGGCTTCGGTGGAGGTCGCCGCGTCCTCCAGGGTTGGCGGGGTCGCCTCCTCAAAGGTGTCCTCAGATGGGGCCGGCTGCGGGGTGAGGATCTCGGCCACGTAGGCGGAGAGTGCTTCGCGGACTTCGTCGGGGTCGAGGCCGATCGCGGCGTAGGCGGCGATGACGTCCCGGTACTCGGGCCAGTCCGGGTCCCCCGGGATGGCGGGCTCGGTCGGTGCCGGAGGCTCAGGCGGCTGCGGAGTCGGGGCAGCCTGCGGAGGGTTTCCGCGCCACAGGGGTAACGGGCGCAGGCCGGGGCGGTCGTAGGCGGGGTCGTTCGGGTCGATGGGTGTGGACACCTCGTACCTCCAGGGCAGGCGGCGGGGATCGTTACAGCGGGGCGTTCAGTTCGGTCTCGCGGCGGAGCAGTTCGGCGGCGGCCGGATGGGCTGCAGCATCGGTCGCGGCGTCGGAGACGGCGAGGTAGAGCTCGAAGTCCTCGTCGGCGCCGGCGGGGCGGGGGATGCGGGGCGGCGGCTGCTGGTGGGTGCCGGTGGCGCAGGCGGCGAGCTGCAGGCGCGGGGTGAAGGCGTGGAGGGTGTTGATCCAGTCGGCTTCGGCGAGCTCGCGTCCGGGTGGCTCCTCTCCGGCGTACGTGCGCATCCAGCCGGCGTACAGGGCGGTGAGGTGCTCGACGACGGCGGAGTGGCGGTACCAGCAGTGGGAGAGCACGTTGTGGAGTTCGAAGGTCTCGCGGAGCCACTCGACCCATGCGGCCAGCTCACGCATGCGGATGCTGCGCTCGGGGGGTTCCATGGCGGCCCAGACCCAGCGCTGCGGTTCGTTACGGGGGCTGCCGGGGGGCGTTGGCCACAGGTCCGCCGGGTTCAGTGCGCTCATGGTCACGGTCCCTTCACGACGGTGGTGGTCCGGGGATCGGTGAGCAGCTTCTTCAGGTCCTTGTCGCGGAAGGTCAGGCGCATCTTTACTTTGATCGGCGGCAGGTTGGTGTACTGCGCGATGGCGGTGAAGTCGGGCAGCTGCTGGAGGGAGTGGACGGGCGCGAGGTCGGTCTCGACGGCCTGCGTGTTGGTGGACTGCTCTCCGCGGGAGCGGCCGTGGCTGGTCTTCATGACCTCGGTGCGCCCGTACAGCCCGGAGAAGTAGCGCAGGGTCTCGAGGTCGCCGCAGCCCGGCAGCAGCATGCGCAGGCCGCTCGCGGACAGGACGGTGTTGGCCTTCTGGGTGCCGAGCGATTCGCGGAGCTGGGACAGGTCGTGCCAGACGGTGAGCAGGGTGATGCCCATGCCGCGGCCGGTGGTGAGGATGTTGGGCAGGCGCGGGTAGCGCAGCATGTTGCCGGCTTCGTCGACGAGGATGCCGACGCTCGGGTCGATGGGTTTGCCGTACGTGTTGTAGCGGGTCTCGGCGGCGTGGATGGCTCCGGCGATCAGGGAACTGATCAGCGGTGCGAAACGGTCGGCGTCGGCCTCGGAGGCGATGATGCAGATCGTGCCGTGCTGGTCGAGCCAGTCCTCGAAGGCGAAGTCGGAGCGGGCGCACGTCTCGCGGACCTCCTCGTCGGCGAAGACTCGGGCGAGGACGTTGAGGCTGAACTGGATGGAGCCGACGCCGTCCTCGTGCAGGCGCAGCCACGGGGAGGCGTAGTCGTCGGCGACGTCGGTGAATCCGTGGGCGAGGAGGACGGCGCGGACGTGGTCGACGGCGTCCTTGCCCAGGGAGATCCAGCGGCGCATGTCGGAGAGGCCGCCGCCGGAGAGGTGGGCGGCGAGCAGGATGCCCTTGAGGACGCTCTTGGCCTGGTCGACCCACGGGGCGCCGCGCTTGTCGCCGCCGGAGGCGGAGGCCTCGGCCAGCCAGGCGGCCATGCGGTCGGCGGCTTTGGCGTCGGTGCAGTACTCGACGGGCGACCAGTGGTCGCTGGCCCGTCCCGGGATGCCCGCGGGGGCGATGACCCAGACGGGTCCGAACCAGCGCCGGCGGGCGTAGATGACGTCCAGGTCGGCGGCCTTGGTGGTGGTCACCACCAGCGGCCCCTCCCATTCGGCGGCGTTCGGCAGGACCAGGCCGGTGGTCTTGGAGGAGCCGGGCACGCCGAACACGGTCGCGGAGATGTTGGGCTGGGCGGCGACCACCTTCCTGGTCTGACGCCCGCGTCCGGCCGTGATGCGGTTGACCCGGCGCCGAGGGTCGTCGTGCGCGGCCATCTTCTTCTCGACCTTGGCCCCGCCCCACTGCGCACCGCTGCCACGCCCGCCGAAAGAGACCCGGCCAGCCACCTTGACGACGGTCAGCCCGAGGGCGAGGACCAGAAGGGCCGTCAGGGCATAGAAGAGCCAGGCGGGCGGGGCCGGCTCGTACACCGCGGCCGGCCCCTTCGCGAGCGCGAGGACCACGGTGACCGGGACGCCTTGGGAGCTGTGAGCCCACCCTCCGCCGGACAGGAGCGAGGCGAGCGGCCCGGCGAGCAGGACGGCGCCTGACACGGTGACGGCGAGCCCTGCCCCGTAGGCCGCGAGGAGGGTGTTGTCGTCCAGCCCTGCCGAGAAGCCGCGCTCGGACACCTCAGATCACCATCTTCTCGTCGGTCTCGAAGAGCCGTTGCTCGGTGCGCGACAGCATCAGCTGGACGGCGTGGGAGCCGCCTCCGCGGCCGACCTTCCACAGCGCGCGGCCGCGCTGCCCGGCGCCCCAGGAGCCGATGAGGCGGCATTCGGAATCGGTGAGTCCGATGGCCTCACGGGTGATCTGCAGGGGGCGGGTGTCCTGGGCGAGCTGGACGCGCGTCTCGCAGGAGGCGATGAGGTCGCGGGCGATGGCCACGGCCTCGGAGCCTGCCGCGCCGACCGACTCGAAGTCGGACAGGCGGTGGGTGGCCAGGACCTGGATCGTGCCGGTGGCGCGGGAGAGCCTGAGATCGGCGTCGATCTTCTTGACCATCGTCGCCCCACCGGAGCGCATCTGCCGCCACAGCTCGTCCCGTACGACGATCCACGGCTTCTGCCCAGGCTGGTCGATGGCCGACTGCGCCCACGTCGAGACGCAGGACAGCACCATGGCGACTGTCTCGTCGCCGTACTCCTGCAGGGCGGAGATGTCGACGGACTGGATGGGGGCGTCCCAGTCCAGGTCGATGGAGGTCGCTTCGTCGAAGAGGCCGCCGAGGTGGCCGGTGACCATGCCGCCAAGGGCAGAGCGGATGGAGGCCATCTGCTCGCGGGCCCGCTGCACCTCCCCATCGCGGATGCGCAGCTCGCGGGCCATCGCGTCGGTGGGGTCGCGCAGCCGGTCGTAGACGAGCGGGAGGGTGGGCACCGCGAAGCGGGTGGCGCCGGCGCCGTGGAGTTCGCCGGTGACCTCGCGCACCGCGACGTCGAGGGCTTCCTCCTCCTGCGGCTGCAGGGTTCGGCGCAGCTGGAGCTCGAGCAGGGCCTTGAGGAGCGTCAGGCGGCGGCGGTGGATCTCGGTGAGGCGGCCCTTGAGCTCGGCGGGGTCCTTGATGAGCTCAAGTCCGTGGCCGAGCGGGCCCGCGTCCAGGGGGTTCAGGCGTCCGGGCAGGCCGGGGCCGAGGCGTACGGGCTCGACGCCCAGGTGGCGGCACAGGGCCTGGTACTCGCCCTTGACGTCCCCGGCGATCAGCGTGCGGTGCCCGAACGCCATCAGCCGGAAGGCGAGGGCTTTGACGTGCGCGGACTTACCCGACCCGGGGATCCCGGTGTAGATGACGTTCGGGTTGGTGCACAGGCCCTCCTTCACCCAGACCGCGGGGTGCGCGCTGAAGGCCTCCGTGGTCAGTACGTTGCGGCCCATGTACGCGCCGATCGGCGGCAGGCTCGCGGCATGGAGGTACGGGTACATCCCGGCGGCGTTCGCGGTGTCGGCCCGTACGACCTCGGTACGCGGCATGGACGCGGCCCGGCCCGCGAAGGGATGGGTCCACCCCTTCTTCGGGGCCACGCGCATGGAGGTCTCGGGGTCCTCGAGGAGGCGGGAGCGGCGCAGTTCGCGGGCGCTGCGCTGCGGCGGGAGTGGTACGGGTGCGCGGTCGGCGACGCCGGCGGCCTCGTCCATGCCGATGGCCTCGAGGAGGGTGTCGCCTGCGGGGCGGCGGGAGAAGAGGCCCATCAGAATCCCATCCTGCGGTAGGGCAGTCCCTGGCCGAGCGGCAGGGCGCCGGTGGCGAACCCGGTGTCCTGGGCACCCCACATACGGCGTACCTCGAGCCCGGAGGCGGCGGCGTCGGCCTGCAGTTCGGCGCAGGCCGTCTCCAGCTCGTCGAGATCGGTGACCGTGACGGTCAGGACGGCGGTCATCCGCATGACGCCCTGCCCGGAGGCGCGGGCCACGTCCTGGGCGCGGGAGATCGCCTCCTCGCGGCGCTCGTCCTCGCTCTCGTCCCGCCCCGACTTCTTGCGCAAGTGCCGGGCGGAGGACCTTTTCGCCTTGTCCCGGGCGAGTTCCTGTCGGGCGCGGCGAGGGCCGATCGGCTCGTACAGCAGGGTCATCGCCCGGCGGGCGTTCTGCCGCGGCCGCAGCAGCGGCTGCAGGATCGTGGCGTACACGGCGGCCTGGGGCCAGGTGCGGACCTGGTACGACACCGACCACGCGCCATCGTGCCGGTAGACGCCCCACGCCGTCTCGGTCGCGGCGGGACCGGCGAGATCCACGTCGACACCCGGAGCGGTACCGGACCAGCCCGGCGCCTGTGCCGCCGCGTTGCGCGTGGCGAGGACCTGCTGGGACTCGGGGTCGTACGCGGTGCGCACGGCCTGCGCCACCTTGCGCGGCGGCAGCCACTCCACGACCTGAAGGCTCGCGGTCGACAGCGCCTGACCCATCGCGTGCAGTTCCCGTACGAGGACCGCCGCGGCCCCGACCTGACCGCCTCCCGCGCCCTTGATCGCCAGACGGGCCCGGGCACTGGAGAGGGTGACCGTCAGGTACGTCTCACGGGACGCGGCGGCCGGCCCGGCGCCGTCCATCAGCTCCGTCAGTGCGGTCACCGCGGCGGCCGGCGCATCCGGAGTGACGTGGCGCGCGGTCCAGGAGGCCAGGGCCGCACCGTCGTCCGGAAGGCACCGCTGGTGCACGGCGATCCGGGTGACCGGGGAGTCCTCGGTGCAGTAGCCACGCAAGAGCTGCGCCCAGGCGGCCACACGGGCGTTCTGCTTGTCGGTGTCCACCAGGGCGAGGCCGGGGAACGTGATGCGTGCGATGGCGCTGTAGGTGCCGGCCACGGGGTCGTGGACGACGCCGAGCTGCCCGCCGAGTCCGTCGGGGGCGTCGAGGATCCGCAGGCGGGCCAGGATCCCGGGCAGGTCCATCGGCTGGCGCCCGGTCTTGGCGGAGCGCGGCGCGAAGGCGCCGGAGAAGAAGAGATTGCGTCGGGTGGCCACGGAGATCTGATGCCTTACTGCGAGAGAGATCCATTCGTCGGCGCTGAGCCCCATGACCCGCCCGAAGGCAAGGCCGAGCAGGACCAGCGAGATCGGCACGCACACGAACGCGGCCTGCCAGCCGACGTTGAACGGCAGGAGCGCGAGGAGGGAGGCGGCAGCGACCATCGCGAAGCCGGGACCGGACAGTCGGCCCATGAAGCCGGTCGTCTCGGACTGCCAGCCTCCGTACGAAACAGGCTGTGACATCTCATCCCTCGCTTGAGGAAGCCGGTGCGGGCTGCGGTTCGGGCTGCTCATCGGGCTGCGGATCGGGCGGCACCTCGACCGGCGCCCCGATCGGCACGGGCGCGGGACCCCCTCGAGGCGGCGGGATGACCACGTGCCGACCGCCGGCTGCTCCCTGGTCCAGGCCCGCGTGGGCGGCCGTATTGGCCAGCCCGGACTCGAGACTGTCCTTGCCGACGGCCACGACCTGCAGCCCGAAGGCGGCCACGCCCAGCGCCTTCCCGCCGAAGCGGGCAGCCGACTTGGCGGCCCCCGCAACGCCGCCTTCGCTGGGACCAGCGGCGGGCACGGAGTTCTCCGACTCCAGTGCCTTGGTGTAGCCGGGGCCACCGCCGACCGATCCGGCGCCACTGGGATCGGGCCGGTATCCGCCGGAGGACGAGGAGGCGGAGGAGCCGACGGAACTGAGCCAGCCGGAGACCATGGAGGAGCCCGCCCCGTTGGTCGTGAACACCATGAACTTGGCCAGGGCCGGCCAGCACAGGCTCGCGGCCAGGAACATGACGAAGCCGACGATCATGTTCTGCACGCCCTCGCCGGTCGACATGGCGAAGAAGCCGATGGAGAAGCAGGCGACGATCGCAGGCTTCATCAGAACCAGAGAGATGAATGCGTTGCGCGCCTTGGGCCACCACTCGGCGGTGGCATCCGAGAGCTGCCCCGCAAGGGTGATGGGCATCGTCGCGATGATGATCATGATGCCGACCTGGCGCATGAGGATCTCCACCCACAGGGCGGCGATCGCCAGGATGCAGACGATCCCTACGACGATGACAACGCCGACCGCGGAAGCAGCCACGCCTTCGCCGGAAATGATCGCCCCGCCGATGGTGGCGGTCCCGCCCCCTCCGGTGATCAGGCCGCCGAAGAGCGTTCCGAGCTGCTTCTGCATCGCCGCCGTCGCGGAGTCCGGCCCGCTGCCGCCACCCTCAAAGGTCTTGTTGATGATCCAGGTCGAGACTTCGTCGGACCACGTCAGTGCGGTCTGTGCCACGACCCAGTAGACGGAGGAGATGACGGCCCA
Source organism: Streptomyces sp. NPDC031132 (assembly GCF_055570595.1). Lineage (NCBI taxonomy): Bacteria > Bacillati > Actinomycetota > Actinomycetes > Kitasatosporales > Streptomycetaceae > Streptomyces > Streptomyces sp. NPDC031132. The sequence goes on along the minus strand of NZ_JBVIGX010000017.1, from coordinate 45,290 downwards.
CTTGGCCAGACCGGTCAGCGCGGTCGCCGCCGGCCCGCCCTCGTGGCTGACCGCGACCTTCCCGAACTGGATCAGCAGGAGGAAGGCGGCCAGGACCGCAGACAGCGAGGTCATCATCATGGTGAACTTCGCCATGCCGGTCTTGCCCAGGTCGATCGAGGAGTTCTGGTTGAAGAGCTTCGCGAACTCCGACAGCAGCCAGACCACCGACTTGCCGATGTAGGACGCAGCCTCCTTCAACGCGTTGGAGGCGAACTCTGAGAACTTGCCGGCGACCCACTCCAGCGGCCCCTTGGCAGGCGTGCCGAACCTTCCCTCCCCCGCGTCCCGGCACACGGTGAACGGCTTCTTCTCCTTCACCACGCAGTCGGTGATGTACTGGTTGAGGGGCTCGTAGTTCTTCCACTGCTTGTCAGGGAAGTCCTTACGCCACCTCTCCACGCGGCGGAGCTCAGCCTCCGTCTGGTCCTCCGGAGTGCAGTCCCTGGCCCCGTTGCCGTCCGCGCCCTCACAGGGAATCGTTCGGCCGGGGATGGGCGGGTCGCCTGGGCCGGGCCTATGGCACAGGTTGATGTCACCGATCTGGTCGGCCAGGCAGTACTTCCCCTTCGAGTCGAGACCGACGATGTCCAGTTCCCACTCCTTGGGGATGGGGTCGGGCGGTCCGACGGACGAGTGGTATTTCGGGTCGTCGGCCGCGACAGCGACGGACAAGGTGGCGCCAGCGCCCAGGAATGAGAACAGGGCGCAGAGCAGGACTAAGGCACGGGAGACACGATGGCAGCGGTCAGTCGGCACGGCGAACCTGGACCCATCCGTCATTCCAGGCGAACCGGCTGGTGGGTTCGTAGGCGACGGGGAACGAGCGCAGAGAATTGAACTCGTCGGTGAACTTCCAGGCTCCTTCCTGCCACTTCACGATGAAGTCGACCATGTCTCCGCGCAGCGGATTCTCATCGCGGCCGCCCTTCGGGCCAGTGGCGAAGCGGTCATAGGAGACCCAGACCTGCATGACGTGGCCGACCGGGAGGCCGGGCGCGTGGACGGTAGTGGCTCGCGTGGCGTTGACGGAGGTGGTGAAGGTGATATCGGCCGGAATACCCCCTGAGGGAGCCAGGCCGAGAGCCTCACGCATCTTGCGGATCTCGGAGACACGCTTGTCGACGTACTCGGGTGAGTCTTTGGAGGCCACTGCATTGAGCTGCTGGCGGGCCTTCTCGTCGTCGAGCCAGTCGAACTCCTCCCAGAAGTAGACGACGGCAGAAATCCCCCCGCTGGGCGAAGCAGGGAAGCCGGTGGACACCCCGTCTGTGTGGCCCGTGGGCTTGGAGAGTGTGGTCTTCTTCCCCGTCTCCGGGGTCACCGGGCCGGCGGCACCGGTGCTCGCCGACGCGGGGGCACTGGCGGAAGGGCTGGCGCCGCCGGCCTGCGGCTGCCCCTTCGCGTCGTCCCGCATCAGGGTGGCGGCCGTGAACCCACCCGCGACCAGGAGCGCGGCCACCGCCACGACGATCGCGGCGAGGACCAGTCGGGCTCTGCGGGCCTTAAGCCCGTTCGACGAGTCCACGTTCAGCCGCTCTTGGTCATGGTGAAGACGGCCAGGACCAGCGAGGACGTCAGTCCGATGCCGCCTGCGCCGATCAGGCTCCACAGCACGCTCTGCTTGCCCCGCGCGGCCAAGGCGGCACGCTCGGTGTTGTGACCGACCGCAACCAAGGCCCAGCCGCTGAGACCACCGAGTACGGCGAGCGAGAGGCCACCGCCTGCGGTCCAGGCCAGGATGTTCTTGACCGAGTTGTTGACCTCGCTGGGAAGCGACGGATCGAAGGCCGGCACGGGACCGTCGGCGAGCACGGCGACACCGGGGTCCGTGGCGAGGGTGTGCAGGTTCATCAGGAGGCTCATGTTCGGGGTTTCCTCGTCAGACGGCGGAGACGGCAACGGCGGAGAGCGGCGCGGGCTGCGGAGCATCGGGCAGCGGATCACCGAAGGATTCGCGGGCGGCGGTGAGCACGGCGGTGGCCAGCTCCTGCGCCGCCTGCCGAGTACGCGTGCGGATCCGGGCGGGCTGGGCCTGGAGTCCGTTGGCGCGGATGTCTGCGTCGTACGGCAGGTGGATCACAGCCGCCGTACGGGCGGAGAGCATGGTGGCGGCGGCCCGGACGACGGCCGGCGGCCGCCCGTCTCCTGTGGCGGCCAGGACGACCACGGTGCGTTGCAGGGGCAGGCCTTCGGCGTTCAGCACCATCACGGCCTGCTGCAGGGCCTGGACGCCGGCCGCGGTCGACTGGGCGCACAGGACGGGTACGGCGAACGGGAGCGCGCACCAGGCGCGGGTCAGGCTCGGGGCTCCTGAACACCGGGACTCGATCAGGTCGTGGGCCGCCGGGTGCGCGGTGTCCGCGAGGAGGGCCTGCCAGCCGCCGGCCGCGGTGAGCTGGTACCAGGCGGCGGGCTCGGGCGGCAGTTCCAGAGGGGCAGCGTGCCACTCGCGGGCGTCGGTCAGCACGGCCCATGCGCCGTCGGCAGTGTGCCGTACGGCTGCAGCTCGGCGAATGTCATCGCGGGACAGGGGCCGATCCGGCGGGAGGGCGGCGAGCCCGGGGGTTGGCACCTCGGCCGCCGCCCCGGCGGTCCAAGAGGGCCAGGGTGAGGCGAGGCGCGGTGATAAGTCCGCGACCACGGTGTCGGCGGCACGTGCCAGTTCGTCGGCGAGCAGGTGCGCCACGGTTGAGCGTGCACTGCCTCCGGCGGCAGCCATCAGCGGCACCACCAGACGGGCACGCTCCGGCAGGCTGGCTAACCCCGAGCCGTCCCTTTTACCCATGAATCCCCCCGAACACGCGACCCAAAGCCATTACTAGTGTGAATTTCACACATCTGTCGGCTCGAAGACGGAACGCATCGGCACCCTACACCGGCCGTTCGCGACCGACTGAGGGATATTCAGCGACCCTCCCGTGAGCAGAAATGGCATAGTGTCACGATCTGCTGCGCGACCAAAGCGAGATCAAGTACAGGCCACAGTGGCCGAATTGCTTCTTCGTGGACGCAAACAGACTGTCGGTTCGGGGGGATTGAATGCGGGCGAAGCGCTGGTTAGGGGTGGCCGCCGCGGGGGTGGTGGCCACCCCTGTGGCTCTCGGGATCGGCTTCGTCATGTTGATCGCCGCGCTCGCGGAGGACGACGACAAGGGCGGCCGCGTCGGCACCTGGCCCACGGCGGGGGCGTTGAAAATCGGCGGTGCCAACGGCGTGCCCGCCCAGTACGCACCGCTCATCCTGGCGGCGGCAGCCGCCTGTGACCAGGGGTTGCCCCCGGCCATCCTCGCCGCCCAGCTGTGGGCCGAGTCCGAATTCAATCCCTCCGCCGTCTCAAGGGACCGGTCCGGAAATCCGATCGCCTTCGGGATTTCGCAGTTCATCCCGGACACATGGGCGACTCAGGGCGTCGACGGGGACGGAGACGGAGACAAGGACGTCATGGACCCGGCCGACGCCATTCCTGCGCAGGGCCGGATGATGTGCGGCCTGCTGAAGACGGCGAAGAAGCATCCCGAATACCGCGGGTCGCCCATCGAGCTGGCACTGGCCGGCTACAACGCCGGCTGGGGACGCGTCGACGAATTCCGCGGAGTCCCCCCGGCAAGCTTCGCCGAGGGCCAGACCTACGACTACGTAAAGGCGATCATGGCGCGCTCAGCGCAGTACACGGCGCCCGCCGGCGGAGGTGGACCAGTGGAACTCCCCAAGGGATTCACCCTGTCCCCGGACACCCCGCCGCAGGTCCGCACCGCCGTGGCCTGGGCCCTCGCCCAGAAGGACGGCTGGTACCAGCTCGGCGGCGACTGCACCGACGCACTCGGCAGCAACCCCCAGCACTGGTGCGACTGCTCCTCGCTCATGCAGCAGGCGTACAAGGCGGCGGGCATCTCCATCCCCCGCGTCACCTACGACCAGGTGGACCTGCCGATCCACGTCGGCCTGGACAACCCCAAGCCCGGAGACCTGGTCTTCAACGCCGGATCCGACGGCTCCGCCTCCAGCCCCGGTCACGTCGGCATGTACCTCGGCTCAGGCCTGCTGATCGAGTCGCCCCGGACCGGGGTCCGTACCCGCATCGTCCCGTACAGCAGCTGGCGCAACTCCTCGAACTACATGACGCGGGTGACGGCGGTACGACGGGTGGTGAGCTGGTGAGCAGCGAGGTCTTCCTGCCGTGGGGCGTGGTCACCCCGGACTTCTGGACGGCGCCCGAGTCCGTCCCGGGGCTGGCCGCTTCAGCCCCCACCCTGGTGCCCGTACCCGAGCGGATCGCGGAGATTGCCGCCCTCGCCACGGAAGGAGCTCTCGAGAAGGCCACCTTGCTGGCCGAACAGCTCGACGAGGAGCACACCGCAGCCTGCGGTGGCACGCTCACCGCGGCCACCGCCGATATCCGTGAGGTCCGCGGCTACCTGGCCAGCCTGGGCGGCGACCATCGGGCGGCCGTGGGCTGGTACCTGCACATGGTCCGCCTCCGCGCCGGCCTGCAGGGGCCCGCGCACCCCGACACCGACGCGGCTGTACGCCGCGCGTACAGCCTCTGGCGGGAAATCAGGAACCCGGTGCTCAGCCACCACCTCGGCCAGGAACTCCTGACCACGGTCATCGACGTCCAGGGGCCACATGGGGCGGCCGCGATACGGATCCGCCAGGTCCTGGCGAGACCTGCACTCGAGCCTCCTGCATGACCGCCCATGCCCGGCCAGGTGATCCGGTTCTCCACAACCGGTCCGTTGTCCACAGCGCTCACAGGCGACCCGGCCCGGGGTGGGACGATCACGGCAATCCGACCTCGACACGAAGGAGGGGACACTGATGCCCTCGTCTGCCCTGACGGGCCTCACTGAACAGCTCAACTCCGACGACACTCTGACGGTGCTGTCGGCGGCCTGGGACGCGTTCACGATGACTGCCGAGCTGGCCGACAGAATCACGTTCGAGGAGGGCAGCGATGAGCTACAGGCCATGATCGCTGCGCAGCAGTGCATCGAGGGCCGTAGCCGGCTACCGCTTCCCACCAACGGTCAGCCCCTCTCTCCCCCAGATCCGGCGCCAGGCGCCGCAGGCCTGACCCCGTACGTGCAGCTGCTCAAGCACACAGGAAAATCCCTCACTCGCCTCGCAGCAACTGCAGAAGGCAGTGAGGAAGGGAAGCAGTCGCTGGCTATCACCTCGGAGCTGGCCGCAGGCGCTGCCGCGGCACTGGCCGCCGTACGGGGGCAGTGAGGTGACGACGTTAGGCGAGCTGTTCGACGTCGCGGTCACCCAGCTCCACCACGCGGCCCGGGAGCCGTTCACGGGAACCGGCCCACACGAGCGGGCAGCACTGGCCGGCCGCGTAGACGAGGTCCTGCACCAAATCAGGCGGGGGCTGGGGCCGGGCGCCTACACGCCGGTACCAACGACGGAGGAGCGATTCCTTACCTCGGCCGAGAAGGACCTCGAGGGATGGCTGACGCAGGCCTCCGGTTGGCTGGGCAGGGCCCAGCAGTTCCTGCAATCTCCGGGAGCCCAGGATGCCGGACTGGCCGGTGCTCGAATCGAGGCTGCCGCGCAGGCCGTAGGCGCGGTGCGCGACACCATCGGCAGCCACCTCGGCCCGGACCGGGCGCCGCTGACCCCGTACGCCTACCTGTTACGGCACCAGAGCGCCTTCGACTACCTCTCTACTCGGTACGCCGAAGTGACACGGGCAGCCGGGCAGGTCGTGCACCGAATCGCCCAGAACAGCGAACACCCGGGCGCTGCCGAGGCTTTCCAGGCAGCCCGAACCTCCCTCGACAAGGCCTCGGTACTCACCCGCGCCGCGACCCGCGACTCCGGAGCACACTGGGCGGCATTCCCCCTTGCCCTACCGGTCGTGCCCGTCCAATCCACGCCGAGCGACCCGACGAGCGCGGTCGTCACACGCCTGACGGAGGACAGCGAGCGCCTCTCCCGGGCTGCCTACGCAGCACTGCACGACCGTGATGAGCGGCGGCTGAGCGGCTCGGACCTCCACCAGATGGCCCGCTGGACTTCGGCGGCTCGTCTTCTGGCGGGCCGGGTCCTGCTTCGGGCTGCAGAAGGCGTGACGGACGGAGAGGTCAGCAGCAGCCTCCGAGCCGCGGCCGGCGCGCTGAGGGAGTCCTCCGGGGCATGGAAGGAAACGGCGAGTGCGTGGCGGCAGGTGGTCGACACCGCTGATCCTCGCGAGCACCCCGCCCTTGCGCCTCCCGCCTATGAGATGGTCCGCCGCGGTCAAGCCGTAAGGATGCCCTCGCCCGACCCGCACCCCGCCACGGTGATCTCACGGACGGCGGCGACGCGGCTGGGGCAACTACTGTTCGGCCCAGAGTGGACTCCATACACGGGTCCGGGGCCCGAACGGCCAGCCGCCGACATCCTCGCGGACGCCGGCGGACCGGGCCCGCTCGCAGCCTCGCTGTACCGGCTGCCCTCGGCTGGCTGGCAGATGGCGGCCGCGGCCCCTTGGACGATCAAGCGGGCCGGAGCCACCCTCGTATCCAGCGTCATCGGACACGGACCACAAAACGTCGACAAGAGGCACCGCTTCTACCCCGTACACCTGCGCGAGGTCGAAGCCCTGACAGGCGCCTACTCCGCAGTGATGGCCGCAGAACAGCGGACCGCGGGAACGCTCCTCGACGCGGCCCGCCGAGCCGGCACCGCCGTTCCCCGCGCCGTACTCGATGCGTCCGCCCACCAGACCATCGCCGCGGACCAACGCTGGGCCCCACCCCACCAAGTCCCGCCGACACAACGCCCTCTGCCCAGAGCATCGGTCCCGCAGGAACTGATGGCAGGCCGCCGCCCGGGCCTACGTCGCTGACGCCAGTCCGCTTGGGCGGTGGGGCCATCGCCGCAGGGAGCAGCAAGGTGGTGTCTGCGCGCACGGCAGGGAACTTCTCGCTATTCCCCGTCCTACAGAAGGACGACGAGTACGTTTGTCCCAGCGCTGCCGCGCCGGGGCGGCTGGCACCATGCGACATGCGGGGAACCCATGGACTACGTGCTGCACTACCCGTATCCGCGGATCCGGGACGACGCCTGGCTGAAGGCCGCTGCCCTGTACCTCCCCCGCATCGCCGGCCTGGGCGCGGGAGAGGTGGGCACCAGACAGGACTCGCGAACGGTCAAAGTCCTCCGGGCAGAACTCGATTTCTTCAGGACCGTTCCATACGACGGCTACGACCTCGACCTGGTGCTGCGGGAGCCTGGCAGAACGCTGAACGAATTCGTCCGGCAGCATGCCACCGAACTGGCTGCCCGCTATCCGGTTCCGCCGTTCGAAGAGCTGTCCAGCAACCTTTTTCCTCACCAACCCGGGTCGACACCACAAGCCGTGGGGATCGGGTTCCTGGACAGCGGAAAGAGCGGGAATTACCTGGCCAGCCTCCTGGAACACGCCGGCCTGGCACAACGCGTCACCATTCCCGGTACGGGTAGGCAGGTCAGTCAGGCGTGGCTCGCGATGGACGGCAGACTGGCCGAGGCAGTCCTGACCGTCATCACCCACGCTGTCGCCCAGCACCGCGGCGTCAGGACGATCACCGACAGGTCGACTGCGTTCTCCCACCTCCACACCGCGGAGGAGGCTGGCCTCACAGCAGCGCTCCTACCCGACGCCAGTGGCGGCTCGGACCGGCCCATTCATCCGGTCCGCGCCGACGACGTCAGGCACGCCTACGCCGCCCTCGCCGTCCAGGCCGTCCTTCCGGCAGACCTCGATCGCGTGCCGGCCCTGGCCATCGTCCGCGCACGCAAGACCCTGCGCACCGAGTTCGACGCTTTCACCGCCCACCTCGACGACGCCATGCAGCGCTTCGAGCAAATCGCACGCTCCAGCGACCCCGCCCACTTGGACGCCGACCTCCGCGAACTGTTCGACACTCAATTGGACAGCGTCCGCCAGGAACTGGAAACCGGCCTCACCCGCCTTGGACTGCGACCCGTCTCCGCCGTCCTCGGCGCTCGCGAACTCGCCCTCCCGGCCAGCGCCGCAGCCCTCATGCACACCGCTGGAGCCTCGACCGTAGTAACCACGGCAGCGGGGGCGGCCATCATGTTCACCTCCGCCGCGCGCGCCGCAGTCGTCGAAGCAAGGACGCAACGGCACACCGCGCCCGGCTACCTGCTCGGGCTGCGCGAAGAGCTCACCCCCAAAGGAGTCATCGACCGTTTCCGCCGGGCTGCCCGCCATCGCCGTGGCTGACCGAGTAGGTGGTCAAAGTGGTCACCGAAGACACTCGACCTGGTCCAGGCTCGCGCCGTCGAAACGGTGGTGGATTCCGAGGTCGAGGCGGCCGGGAGTGCCCAGGCTGCTGACCACCACGAGAAGCAAGCCGCCGTGGCGCATCACGGGGCCGTAAGAGCGCATGACCGCAAGGCTTGCGGCGCTAGACACGTCGGTGAACTCGTCGGGCCGTTCGGCCTGCGATTCGACCGCCCTCGGCACCGGCACCGGCGGCCAGGGCCTGGGGCGGGCTCTCGTCGAGGGCCTCGCACCCCGCATGACCGTCGTCATCTCCTACGCCATCGCCCACCTGCTGCCCAGGCCAGCTGCCCGCGCCGGCTCACGTGCTCGCCCACGACGGGCGCCGCCCCAATGGGTCTGTGCGCTGCCAGCAGTACACCGCGTCATGCCATACGGACCAGGCGTGCCGGCAGACCCGGCAGTCAGCCATCGGGCCGCCGTACTTGGGTGCGATCGGAACCGGCTGCACACATGAAAGACATCGCATGATCTCTCGCGCGCACACCCCATCGGGATGAGCCTCGGACGCCTCGACCCGCCGCGTCAGCCGTGTCAGGTCGTACGCCTGGCGCTGCATACGCCCCAAGCTTGCGGCCATCAGGCCGCAGCCTCGCTGAGCCGAGCAGCCCCGACGCGGACGAGGAGCGCGATCGCGGCCGAGTCGCAATGCCTTGGCGTGACGCCGAGGACGGCCCAGTAGACGGGTGTCCCAGGCGTGTAGTGGGAGACCCCGACTGCGGGGACGCCTAGGTATGTTCCTGGGGGCAGGCACTCGACGCCGGGGGCCGAGGTGCCCCAGTCGAGGGTCGCTTCGGAATTGATCAGCATGTAGTAGTTGCGGCCGCGGCCGTCGTGGATGACGGGCCCGTCGAGGCGGTCGGAGAGGACGGTCTCGATCTCCCCGGGGTCCTGGGACTGCACGGCTGCGTGGACGATCGCCTCGGGGATCCGCACCGCCCCGAAAAGCGTGCCTACGGGGATCACCGCGACGCCGCGATCCGTCCATTCGGCCCGTGCCTCCTTGGGGTCGGGATGGCTGTCTGCGAGCCAATCGGCCAATGTTGAACGGCTCACGGCTGCGCTCCCTATCGTCGTCAGCGGGTGGTGACACGAGCGTAGAATTCGTGCCGCGCCGGTCGAAGTGACCCCCAGTACGGGTTACTTGGCGGCGCGCGCGGGGAGGTGGAGCGTCATGGGTAACAACCCGACTTCCACCCTGACCAGCGGTCAGGGAGAGCAGTGGCGAGGCCGCGGCGGCATCGTGTCCGGCTACGTGTTCCGCGTCATCCGCGAGCAGCTCGGCCATACGCAAGAAACCTTGGCGGAGGCGTTCGCGGTATCGGCGGACACGATCGCCGGATGGGAAACCGGACGCCGCCCGCTGACCGCCCTCGCCGTCGGCCACATGCTGGTGCACCGACACCGGCTGATGCGGATGGGCGCCAGCCCCCCTCTGCTCCTCGCCCTGGAAAAGGCGCTGGAAGCAGATGTACTGCTAGCCAGCGCGCTCGACGACGAGTGCACCCCTAGCGACAGTCCGCTCGGCGCCTGGGTCATGCAGCGAGACCTCGTTGAGGTGCTCGCCTGGCCGGTGAACGGCGTCACTCCGGAGCCCATGCGGGCTCTTCCGGTGCCGCCGCGTTCCCGACGCGGGCCTGCCGCCAGCCAGCCCGAGCTCACCCGGGAGGAGCGCCGCCGCTTCTTCGGGCACATGCGGCGCATGGCCGAGCAGGCCCACCACGGATGGCAGTTCCTCCTCCGTCGCCAGGCCCTCTACCTCGCGGGCTACGACGACGCGGCCGACGCAGCTGACTGGCTCGCCCAGCAGCGCGAAACCCAGCGGCCCTCCGACTGGCTCAGTCAGTGGCTTACCTCCCGCTCCGTCGCTGCCGTAGCCGCCCGCCAGGGCGACCGTGACCGAATGCAGCACTTCATCTCCACGGCACTGGACGATGACGACGCAGGGGAGGCGGCCAACCTCAGCTACTGGGCCTACTGGATCGGGGAGTCAACGCACCCCGAGCTGTCCGACGACTTCATTGCCGCCCCCCGCACGATGACCTGGCACGGTCACCGGCTGCTCCAACACCTCGTGGCCGGTCTTGCCCCCCACCACGGGTTCTTCGATCTGAACGTGCACACGCTGTGGGCGCTTCTCGCCGCTCGGCCGGGACTTCTCCGCGCGAGCTCGGACACCGGACGCGCGCTGCGAGCGCAGCTACCCGTGCTGTTGGATAGCACCACGGCCTCGACGCGTGCGCGCCGAGAGCTGGAAGGCATCCGGTACGCGATCCGCCTCGCCGAGGCGTAAAGGAGAGACACAGTGGCTGACGACCTGTCCGCGGTGGCCCGCTTCCTCTACGAAGCGGGCACGCTGAAGCACACGCGCCGCACGGGCTGGTGGATGGCCGGCATCAACAACCCGGAGAGCGTCGCCGAACACTCTTGGCGTACTTCTCTCATCGCGTCGATCATCGCAAAGCTGGAGGGCGCCGACCCTGCCCGGGCAGCATTCCTCGCGGTCTGGCACGACACCCAAGAGACCCGCACCGGTGACGTGAACCACCTCGGAAAGAAGTACGCGGCCGGCGCCGACCCTGTGGCGGTCACGGCCGACCAGACAGCCGGCATGCCCGAGCTGCTCGCGTCAGCGATCCAGGACCTCGTCGCCGAGTACGAAGGCAAGGACTCGCCGGAGGCCGTCTGCGCACGGGATGCAGACAAACTGGAGTGCATGCTCCAGGGCATCGAATACAAGGCGCAGGGCTATGCGAGTGCGCAGAGGTGGATCGACAACAGCCGGGCTCGGCTCACGACAGAAACCGGGCAGCGTCTGGCTGATGAGCTGCTCGGGCAGGGCTCACTCGACTGGCTGCGGGCTGCTCTTGGTGAGAAGTCCTGATCCCAGGTACGAAGAGGGCGCCCCCTCTCCCACTGGCTCCTGGGGGCTCGGTGGCCTGTGTGGTCTGGTGATCGCCGCAGTTTGGGGTAGCGGTGTCAGTGCGGTCCTCTACTTTGCCGGTATGAAGCACTGGATACACGGTCCGCTCGCATGGATACACGGTCCACTCCCGCACGAAGAAGAGACCAATGTCGTCTTCTTTCGGGGCATGTCCCTGGACACGCTCACGCAGGGACTCCTCGGCGTGCACCGTCGGCCGCTTGCCTACGGCAAGGGCACCGACTGGGGCCTGATGATGCACGACATGCTCAGCTGGGATGAGGGCGACTACGACGACACCGACTACGGCAAGGTGTGCCCACCCGGCGGCGAACTCGCCGTGTTCATCACCGAACCATGCAGTGCGAAGGCCCACCGCCCCTGGTTCCAGTATTACCGTGACGGTCGCCTGCACACCGGCTTCAGCTTCGAGACGCTGGCCTCCGGGGTGGGTGAGGAACCCAACTTGCTGTTGCCCGCCCTCAAGGCGGCCGACCTGGTCGGCCCGCGCGCGGAACGCGGCGAAGAGGACTTCGAGGAACGGATCGTGCAGACGATCACAGGTTGCCTCTCCCTACCTGAACTCGAACTGCCATAACCTGAACTGTCCTGTCGCTCGCGTAACTGGCTCCGGGGTCTTCGATCGCAACGAGGCCCTCTCCGGCACCAGGATGGCCACCAACTTCACCACGCCCCCACCGCGGCACATGACCTCAACCTCCGGCGCACCACGCCTGGCCTCCTCGAGGTGCTCCGCTCAGCCGCCGCACCAGCGCCGCCCGCTTCCCCATCCGCGCCAGGCTCGTCTGACACCCCGCGGCGCAGCCGGCACCACCCCAGCCCCGTCACTAGCCTGGCCAGTGGACCACCCGCGGCCCCTGACGATCGGGACACCATGACCGACACCACCGACCGGATCGAAGACCTACACGGGGTCATCCCCGCGGCTGCGGGGAGCAGTGGGTAGGCGGCGGCGCGGCCAACCCTTGGGTGGGTTCATCCCCGCGGGTGCGGGGAGCAGCCTCAGGGCGGCGGGGGTGGTGGAACTGTCCCGAGGTCATCCCCGCGGGTGCGGGGAGCAGTCGCCGCTGAGGGAAACGCAGGCGGTGGCGCCGGGGTCATCCCCGCGGGTGCGGGGAGCAGAAGGATGCCATTCCGGTCAAGGTCCGCGCGCAGGGGTCATCCCCGCGGGTGCGGGGAGCAGACCGCTTCCATCTCCTTGTCGGCAGTCTCGGGGGGGGTCATCCCCGCGGGTGCGGGGAGCAGTCTTGCTGACCTGCCACTTTAGGTCGGCCGGAGGGCGTTCTGAAGCACTTTCACCGGAACCGGCAAACCCGGCGCATCTACCTGTATGCCATCACGTCTGTAGGGCCGGACCCGTCCTGCGGGCCGGGAATGGTGCGAGCGGACGGCCGTCTCTGCCCGGTGAAGCCTCAGCCACAGAAGGTGCGCCCAGCCGATAGCCGCACGCGGTATCCGGTGCACGGGCGCTACTCCGCACCACAGACAGCCCCAGCCACTGTGCTGCCCTTCACGATGCACGGCCACAACGCGCTCGCCACCGTCTCTCACAACTCAGTTGGCGAGGCGAGTACCGGAGCGCAGCGCAGGGCGCAGCCAACCCGTGGTGCCTGACTGGTGGATTCGAGGCCCAAGCACGCGACATTCTCTGCGCGCTCTCCGGATCAGGCCGTCCGAAGCCGGAGAGGGCCCGGTCCCCTGCTCCAGGTTCTACGTGAGGGGCGACCGCCCCGGCCTGGGGCGGCGCCACAGTCGTGCGGGCTATGCCCTCGGAGGGCGGGGGCCGGGGGCGTGGTCCGGGAGGGGTACGTGCGGAGGGCGCGGCTGCCCGGCAGGGGCAGGCGCCTGCGGCGGGGGGCGGTGCTGCTGTTCACGCAGGGCCGCGGCGCGTTCGGCGGCTTCGCGGGCGTGGCTAAGGGGGGATGCGGACTGCATCTCCTGGCGCAGCGCAGCCTCGCGCTGGATCTCGCTCAGGCTCGCGCGATGGCGGTCGGCCGCGGCGCGCTGGGCCGCCGCGTTGCCGCGCAGTTCCCGTACGTCCTCTGCTACGCGTGCGTCCAGGCGACCGGCGAGGACCGGGACGCGCTGCCGCATCGTCTCCAGGGTCGCCTGCATCGACTGGGCGTCCCTGGGCGGGATCGAGGTCCCGGCCTGCGCGAGCAGGGCGGTGTGGGGGTAGGCCGTGAGGGTCTGCCACGCCTCCCGCAGTGCCTGCGCGGAGGCGTGCGCGGCCCGTTGGGCCTCGGTCGTCGCGGTCTCGTACTGCTGCTGGTAGTGGGCGGTGAGCGCCAGCGCTTCCTTCCGGCTGGTGCCAGCCAGGCGGAGTGCCGTGCGGCTCTTCTTCGCGGACTGCGCGATCCCGTCCCTGATCCGGTGCATCGCTTCGGCGTGCTGCTCTGCCGCCACGTGGTGTTCCGCTTCCTCCCGCGCACGCTGCGTCCAGGCATCGGCACGGGCAAGGACCTCGTACGCCTCGGCCGCCAAAGCCGCTCCCGGTGTGACGGGTGCCTCGAGCCGGCGCTGGTGTTCGGCGGCCCGTCGCTCGTACTCGGTGGCCTGCTGCGCGGCGCGCTGTACGGCGGTGCTCTCCTCGTCGGCCCGGGCGTACAAGTCGTGCGCGGGCAGATCACCGTACGGGCGCTGCCGCCACGGGGTGTGGGCCGGCTCCTCCGCGGTCCCGACGCGGGTGAGCTCGTCGGTGACCATGAAGTCGTGGCCGTTGCCCTGCAGCCGGCGGCCGTACGCGGCGACGGCGCGGGCCAAACGCTCGGCGTCGCTGCGGACCGGGCCGAGGTCGGCCCGGGTGGGGTGGTCCTCGAGCTCGTTCAGGGGGAGGTAGAGGTGGCTTTCCTGCCGGGCCCGGGACATGGCCGGGTAGAGGGTGTGGGAGTCGGCGTGCAGGCCGTAGGCGAGGGCGACTTCGGCGGTCAGGCCCTGTGCGGAGCCGATCGTCATGGCGTACGCGTGGGTGAGGCGGCCCTCCGCGATGTCGCGGGGGGACATCCAGGCTTCGTGCATCGCGAATCCGCCGTCCGGCCGCGGGCGGCGCCACTCGACGAGGGCGCCCCGCTGCGCGTGCACCTCGAGGACGACTCCGCGGAAGCCGTTGAGGACGTCGACCGCGGATGCGTCGCGTCGGCTGCGGTAGTCGTTGCGGCGGATGTGGACCAGGTCGCCGGCGGCGAACGCGATCCGTCCGCCGCCGCTGCTGCTCGCGAGCGCGTACGTACGGCCCTCGCCCAGCTCGCCGGAGGCGACGAGCACAGCGCGGGCACCGGCGTTGAGGGCAGCAACGTCCGCGCGGCGGGCGGCGAGCAGCAGGAGGTCGCCGACCTGCCGGTGGGGGTCGCCGGCCCAGCGGGCGCGGGTTTCGTTCCAGTGCCCGAGCAGGGAGGTGAGGGCCTGGGTGGCGGTGTCCTCGGCGTGCACGCGCCCGTGGGCGGCGAAGGAGGCGAGTGCGCCGGTGCGCGCTCCGGTGCGCCAGTCCTGCAGGGCGGCTCTCTCCACGATGTCGCGCTGACGGCGGTTCTCGGTGAGTTCCAGTCCGCCGACGATGCGATGGATACGGGCGAAGCTGCCGCCGATGCCGACCGCGCGCAGCTGGAGCGGGTCGCCGACGGCGACGACCTTGGTGCCGGTGGTGGCCGCATGCTGCAGCAGCGCGGCGAGGGCGCGGTCGTCGACCATGGCCGCCTCGTCGATGACGAGGACGCCGACCCCGTGCAGGCCGCGGCCGCCGCTGATCTCGCGGGTCCATGCGGCGACGGTCCGGGAGGCGATGCCCGCCTCGGCGGCCAGGTTGGCGGCGGCGACGGCCGCGGTGGAGGCGCCGGCCACGCGCTGGCCCGCGGCCTCCCATCCGGTGCGGGCGGCCTCCATGAGCGTGGTCTTGCCCGCGCCGGCGACGCCGATGACCGCGTCGACTGCGTGTCCGGCGGTCAGCAGCCGGATCACGACGGCGCGCTGTTCGGCGCTGAACCGGAACGGCCGGTCGGCAGCGGAGTGGGCGACCTCGACGGATGCGAGCGTCAACTCGGCGGCTTGGGCCGTCAGCCGGGCCAGCTGCTGCTCGAGCCCCGCCGCGGCGCACTCGATGACGGCCTGCTCGGCGGCCACGACCGTGGTGTGCGTGTAGCGCTGCCGGTGCGTGTGGTGGCCGCGGTTGGAGTCGGCCAGGCGGACCGCGTGGCCGCCGACTGCGAGGACTTCGTCCGTCAGCGCCGCAAGCTGCTGCACCGAAAGGAGGTAGGGCAGCGTCTTGGCGACGGCCGCCATGACGTGCGTGTGGGCCACGGCCTTCCGCGCCGCCGTCAGCCCGTGTTCGGCGTCCCAGACCAGGGCCGCGATTTCGGCCGGACCCGGCATCCGCGGCCCGCCGCCGTTGCCGGCAGACAGTGGTGGGATGGGCCCGTCCGGTCCGGGCAGCGCGGCCGCGACCATCGCGTCGACCGCGGCCTCGCCGCCGAGCACGGCGGCCGCCCGCGTGCGCCAAGCTTGCCTCGGCGCACCCGGACCTGCGTCCTCCTTGGCCTCCGCGCTCCTGCGGGCCGCCGTCTTCTGCTGCTCGCGTGAGGCGCCCTCGCCGACCAGCTCGAGAACCTGCCGGTGGCGCCGCGAGAAAGCGTCCCGCAGCCCTGCGTCGACTCCGGCGAGCTCCCACGCCCCGGTGGTCGCGGACCGCTCGAAGCGGGCCCCGTACGACTGGATGAGGCGGGCCCGGAGCCGGCCCTCGGCGATCTCGTTGACGAGGTGGGCATAACGGTGCAGGTCCTCGCCGCCGCCCGCGATCGTGCGCCACTTGCCGTCCGCGCACTTCGCCATGTGCGCGATGTTCACGTGGACGTGCAGGTGCGGGTCGCCGGGCGCGCCGTCGACCGGGCGCGCGGAGCGGTGCAGGGTTGTCCAGCCGATCAGGCCGGACGTCTCCACCCGCTCGGCCTTGCGTCCGTCCCCGTGGTGCCCGGCCATCCCGTACGCCGCCCAGCCCTCCAGCGCGTCGACGGCCTCGGTGACTGATGCCAGCCACTCCTCCTCGAGCAGTCCGGCGAGCTCGGCGCCGGCCAGCCCGTACGCGGCCGAGATGCTCTTCGGTAGATCGAGGGTGATGTCCACGCCGCGCAGACCGACGTCCACCCGGCGGCGCATCCACTTCCGGGCCTCGGCCACGACCTCGGCGCCGTACAACCCGTCCAGGTCGAGCCCGGCGGCCGCGGCCAGCTGCTCGGCGTCGGCCAGGGGCAGCAGGTGCATCTCCCCCGCGCGCATGACCCCGCGCTCGGCCCGAGCGAACCGCGTCGCCAATGCGGGCCGCCCCAGGTACGCCGAGACCGTCAGCCCCGCATCGGCCGCGGCCTCGGAGACGGCGTCCACGAGCACGCGCGCGGTGACCTTCCCCCGCGGGTCGAGGGCCTTCTTACGGGCCACCAGCTGCTCGCCGCTACGCCAGTCCCGACCGTCCATCAGCGCACGGGCGGCATCCGGATCGACGCGCTCCCCGGCGACGAGATCCAGATCGCCCAGTCCCCCGCCGATCCACCGCAGCGTGCTCTCGCCGGCGAGCCGGTACTCGACCTGAGCATCCTCGGCCCGGTCGCACCCGCAGTCCTCGCTCAGCCGGTAGTCGACCTGCTCGGGGGCGTAGATGGGCGTGGCATACCCCACCCGTCCACCCCCTCACCCGGCCGCGCCGCTTCCCAACTCATGATCGTGTATCAAAGATACCTGGAGTGCTAAACATCCTTCGCCTATGCCTTATCCCGGAGCCGCTGTGACGCGCCCCAGGGGTATCGGACGACGTCGGAACGTCAGTGGGAGACGCCACGACGTGTCGGTAGTCGGCAAGATGACGTGTGTCGGACGACAGACGGATGCCAGTGGCCGGCGACAGAAAGTGTCAGTGGTCGGCGACATGAGGTGTGTCAGTAGGGATTGACGTCGTCGGTGTCGATGGCGCGGAGGCTGTACTGGACGTCGTCGGCCAGGACGGCGTCACCACGGTGGTGACGGTGAGGAGTCCGGCGTTGATGAGTCCGGCGACGGCGTGGGCCCATGGCCCGTCCTCGCCGGCTGGGCACGGAGCCGTCGTGCCAGGCCTGGTAGAGGACGCTGGCGTCGAGGTCGCTGAGGACGTCGCGCTGGAGGGGCCGGCGGTGTGTGCCGTTGGGGTTGCGCCAGGTCGCGCTGTGGTTGCCGGGGTGGATCGCGTTCATCTGCTCGTCGGTGAGGACGTCCAGGCGTGGGGCGAGGGTGAAGTGGGCGGGGGCGACTCGGCGCAGGGCGTACGGGCCGCCGAGGCCGGGGTCGGCCCAGGCGTGTTCGAGGGCGAACTCCGACGTCGCCGTCGACTACCACACCGGCCGCTACGGCAAGATCCCCGCGCTGGAGTCCGGGCCCGCGATCCGCATCCGCGCCGCGCGCAGTCCGGGCCGGCCGTGGCAGCCCGGCCTCGAACCCCACCTCGCCATCGGCGACGCGCTTGCGCGGTCCGGCGACCGCATCGGCTACGCCCGCGTCTCCAGCAAAGGCCAGGACCTCGCCGGACAGGTCCGCCTCCTCAGAGGGGCCGGGTGCGTACGCATCTACGTCGAGAAGATCGGCACCCGGGAGAAGATCCGGCCCGAGTACAACGCCGCCCTCGCCGACCTCCGTCCGGCCGACACCCTCACCGTCACCATGCTCGACCGGCTCGACCGGCTCGACCGGCTCGACCGGCTCGACCGCAACATGATCGAGCTGATCACCTCCGCGCAGGACCTCGCCGAACGCGACCATCACCTGGAAATCCTCGGCAGCCCGTTGTCCGGGATGTACGACCCGCAGGGCGCCGGGAAGGTGCTGTGCGTCGTCTTCGCCGCGATGGCCGAGGTCGAGCGGGAGTTCATCCACGAACGAATCCTGATCGGCCTGGACACACCGCCGCGGCCAACGGCACCCACGGCGGCCGCCCGCCCGCCATCGACGGCGACATGCTCGCCGTCGCCCTCCGCCGCCGCGACGGCAAGGAGTCGGTCACCGCCATCGCCAAGCACCTCGGCGTCGGCCGTTCCACCTCTACCGCACCCTCGCCGCGTACGACGAAGCCGCGGCCACCACAGACGTGCCAAGGATCACCGCCCTCCGCGCTGGGCCGCCTGACAACCGTCGGTGACCAGCCGAGAACCCAGCCAGCCGATCGGGCAGGGGCCGGAGTAGCCGACGGTGTCACCTCAGCCATGTTGTCTACTACAAGGCCTTGTTCATGTTGCATTTGGTTGCCAGGAGGTTTGGAAGATGGGCGAGCTGTACCCGCCGGTCGAGCCGTACGAGAAGGGGATGCTCGACGTCGGCGACGGCAACCTCGTGTACTGGGAGGTCTGCGGAAACCCGGACGGCAAGCCGGCACTCGTCGTCCACGGCGGACCGGGATCAGGATGCGGACCAGGGGCACGCCAGTACTTCGATCCGGACCGCTACCGACTCGTCCTGTTCGACCAGCGCGGCTGTGGCCGCAGCACCCCCCACGCAAGCGAACCCACGACCGACATGCGCCACAACACCACCCGACACCTGATCGCCGACATGGAGCGGCTTCGGAATCACCTGGGTATCGACCGCTGGCTGCTCTACGGAGGCTCGTGGGGCTCCACGCTGATCCTGGCCTACGCCGAGACCTACCCGGAGCGGGTGTCGCAGATCGTCATCGCCGCCGTCACCACTACTCGGCGCTCCGAGATCGACTGGCTCTACCGAGGTGCAGGCCGGTTCTTCCCCGAGCAGTGGGACCACTTCCTCGAAGGAGCCGGCGGCACACCGCGGGACGGTGACATCGTCGCGGCCTACGCACACCTGATGGAACATCCGGACCCCGCGGTACGGGAGAAGGCCACAGCCGACTGGTGCGCCTGGGAGGACGCGGTCCTGTCCGGGGAAACGAACGGCGCCTCCAACCCGTACGGCGACCGCCCGCCAGCCGCGCAACTGGCCCTGGTCCGCATCTGCTCGCACTACTTCTCCCACGGCGCTTGGCTGGAGGAAGGCGCACTCCTGCGCGATGCGCACCGCCTGGCCGGTATCCCGGGCGTGCTGGTCCACGGCAGGCTCGACCTGGCCGGCCCGCTCGATACCGCATGGGAACTCGCCCGCGCCTGGCCCGATGCCCAGCTGACCATCGTCGGCAACGCAGGCCATCTGGGTAGCGATACGACCCGCGCCCATGTACTCAAGGCCCTCGACCAATTCGCTCGCCAGGGATGAGACCAGACAGCCCGGCGATCCAGAGTCGCTGACACCTAACGTGTCGCCAACCGCTGACATATCCATGTCGCCCGACAGCAGTTGAACATCGAGATTGGGATGCCTGACTTTTGTCCGCGGACAAAAGTCGCTGCGCGGGTAAGGAAGCGGCCGTACCCCCATACACCGGTGCGCTTGGGCAGGGGCAATCCCCGCAGGTGCGGGGAGCAAGGGGTGTTCTAGGTCGCGGTGGCCGAAAAACTGAAGGTCCTCCCCGCGGGTGCGGGGAGCAGAACTTCGGCCCGGCCTGGTACCCGTCACGTTCGGGGTCATCCTCGCGGGTGCGGGGAGCAGGGGGTCGCTCGTGGAGACAGCCTGGCCTCTCCGGGGTCATCCCCACGGGTGCGGGGAGCAGAGAAGGGGTGACATGTCTCTGAAACCGCTCATGGGGTCATCCCCGCGGGTGCGGGGAGCAGCTCCTTACAGGGTCGAGTAAAGCGCCTCCGCTGGGGTCATCCCCGCGGGTGCGGGGAGCAGGCGACGCTCAAGTTGGGGCCGCTCTGGGAGCCGGGGTCATCCCCGCGGGTGCGGGGAGCAGCCGTCCGGCGGCGGCACCGCCAAGCACTACAAGGGGTCATCCCCGCGGGTGCGGGGAGCAGAACTTCCGCGGCGTCGACACCGTCGTCAACACGGGGTCATCCCCGCGGGTGCGGGGAGCAGGCCGCCACTCGCCTCGATGAACGCGGCAGCCTCGGGGTCATCCCCGCGGGTGCGGGGAGCAGCTCACGCCCCGCAGGAAACCGCCGGGGTTGATGGGGTCATCCCCGCGGGTGCGGGGAGCAGGTCACGACCACGAACCGGTGCGACCGCGCCCAGGGGTCATCCCCGCGGGTGCGGGGAGCAGTCCTCCCATGCGCGCCGCATCGGCTGCCACTCGGGGTCATCCCCGCGGGTGCGGGGAGCAGCCACGTACTACCGGTAGTCGAAGAAACAACTAGGGGTCATCCCCCGCGGGTGCGGGGAGCAGCCAGGATGAAATCGCGCATCTCAGATCTCCTTGGGTCATCCCCCGCGGGTGCGGGGAGCAGTTCTTCTACGGTTCCAACCAGTACGTGGAGAAGGGTCATCCCCCGCGGGTGCGGGGAGCAGACTTCCTGACCTGCGGGTCTATGGGGAGTGTGGGCCATTTTCAAGCAGTTGTTGAGAATCCGGCATCAGGATTCAATCCGCCCTTACCGGTTTCCGAAGCGGCGGCGTTGGGCTGCCTTGCTCCAGCCTTCGGTGGTCCGCGGAGGTGGGGCAGCGCGGTCGTTCGGGCGGTGGATCAAGGTGACGCCCTCCAGATCGACCGGGTGCCACCTGTGGTCATGGGTCTCGAAGGCGAATCCCTGCTCGTTGTCGGTGCTGTAAGCGAGAAGGGCGCGCCCATTGCCCGCGTACTGCTTCACCTCGTCCCACAGCGTCGCCCTGATCCGCGCAGACGGACCTCCGATGAAGACTCCGGGCGAGATCTCGAGGAGCCAGCGGGTCAGGAAGCCCCTGAGGCCGACCGGGCATTGGGTCAGGACGATGACCGTCACCAGGTCACCTCGTCGGCGTAGTTGCGGCCGGCCGGAACAGGGACGTCGCGGTCCGACTGGAGCGTGACGAGGTCATCCCCCGCCGGTACGGCCACGGTGGGGCCGTCGGGGAGCAGTAGCAGTTTGATGTCGTCCACGCAGCGGTCGAGCAGGCGGGTCTTGTTGATTGCGTCGCGCAGTGCACGGCGTGTGCGGGAGCCGACGTCCTGGTCGCTCTCGGCTGCCACGTCGAAGGCGACGGGGATGCCGATTTCGGTCTTGTACAGGTCTGCGATATCCAGCACGAACGACAGTTCGTGTCCGGAGTGGACGAATCCGAGGCCGGTGGTGCAGCCCAGTGCCGCCACGACCGCGTGGGCTACTCCGTACATGCACTGGGCGGCGGCGGTGACGGCCTGGTTGGGCGCGTCACCCGCCGTGAAATCCCCGGGGACGTAGTGGCGTCCGCGCCAGGGGACGCCGGTGCGTTCGGCTTGGCGGCGGTAGCACTCCTTGAGGCGTTGTCCCTCGCGGCCCAGGAGTTCATGGCGGGTCAGGCCGGAGGGGTCTTCGTCAGGGAACCGGAGCCGGTACATCGCGCGAGCGACCTCGAGCCGTGTGCGGCGGTTGGCCCAGCGCGTGGCCTGGGCCTCTACGAGGGCCGAGGACCGGCTGAGCGCTCGTCCTCCGGCGTAGTAGCGCACGCCCTGTTCGCCCACCCAGGCAACCGCCGCGCCACTTTCGGCGAGGACGGTCATCGCCTGGTGGGTGATGCGGGTCCCCGGGCCGAGGAGCAGTGTGCCGATGGTGGCGGACGGGATGTGCGTGGTTCCGTCGGCGTCCTCTGCGGTGATGGCGTTGGCGTCGCGGTGGATGGTGCACCGCTCCAGGTAGAGGAAGGAGATCCTTTCGGCAACGCGGGTGAGTTCCCGTGGGGAGGATGTGCGGCGTTGGGCGACGGTGGTCACTGTCCCCCGCCTCGGGCGAGCGTCATCAGGCCGCAGCCGTACGCCTTCGCCTTGCCCAGACCCAGGGTGAGGGTGCGACGTAAGGCAGCCGGATCGGTGACTTGGAGACGGCCGTCGAACGTGACCGTCACCAGCGGTACCCGGTTGGCGTGGCCGGTCGCCGCTTCGGTCTTGCCGAACCGGTGCCGCTGCTCGTCGCGGACCGTCAGCTGGTGCTCGTCTCCCTGTGCCAGCCGGCGCTTGTCTGCGGGGGTTTCCAGGACGCGGAAACCGGCGTGCTCCTGGTGGGCGAGGAGCCAGTCCATCTGGTGGCGAGGTGTGCGGTGCGCGGTCCTCTTGCGGGGCTCGTCTGGTGTGCGTCGTATGTGATGGACCGGATTGGCCGTGAGGCGGAAGTCCCAGACGCTCCCGGGGGTGAGTCCGTCGAGGAAGGTCTTGTAGTCGTAGGTCTGCCAGGAGGCGGTGGTGGGCCAGCCGGCCTGTTCGACGAGGTGGGTGAGGTCGGGGCGGTCTTCGCTGACGATGAAGAGCAGTACTTCGGCGCGGGCGTTGCGGTCGAGGCGCCACAGGACCCGCGAGGTGTTGCCCTCGCTGGGCAGGGCGCCGGCGAAGGAGGACATGACTGCTGCGTGCATGTGCTGCGGTGAGGCGAGGAGGTGGCGGGCGCCGAGGCGCGCGGTGTTGATGCGGAATCGGGTCAGGTACATCAGTGGCCGTCCAGCGGGAACTGCGTCGGCAGCGGGGTGAGAAGTGCTTCCGGGGTGTGGCGGGGGACGGGCAGCGGGCGTCGGGCCGCGCGCGTGGGCTGCTTGTCGGGCCGGTGGTAGGGGTTCGGTACGTCGACCGAGGTCGATACGACTCCGCGCAGGGCGTATCGACGGTGGGAGGGGTCGAAGCTGATGGGCTGGTCGCGGAGGGTGGATCCGAGGGTGCCTCCGGCGACGGCTTCGGACAGGAGCGGCAGGGAAACTGCCGCCTTCCTCCATTGCCGTTTCTGATGCCATTCAGCGGCGTGCCAGGGTTCTTCGCGCAGCGCTGTCGCCGGGTCGTCGCCGTCTCTGATCCCGAGGTCGACCGGACCCTGCGGCGGGCAGGACCGTCGGCCCAGGTAGGGGAGGTAGACGGGGGCCTTCACGGCTTCGTTGAGGGCGCGGATGACGTCGTCGTCGCCGGCGACTGCTGCGACGAAGACTGCATCGGCCAGGTAGAAGCGCTCCGAGATGGGCATCGCCTTCCCGGTGTCGGCGTGATGGGCGGTCTGGAAGTCGCGCAGGCGCGTTCCCGCCTGGTCGATCCGTACGGCGAAAGTCAGTGCTGCTAGGTCGGACAGGTCTGCGCTGCGATCCCGGCCGAGTGCGCCGGCGAGCATGCCGAGCACGCCGCTCTTGGTGGGCGCGGTCTCGGTGGTGCGACGAGCGAACCGGGCGGAGGACCCCCACGATTGCAGGGGCCCTGCCAGACGGAGGGCCAAGATGCTCATCCAAGCTTCCCCAGCCGGTCCGTCACGGCCGTGCCCACCTGGCTGACCAGCTCCCGCAGGTTGACCTGCTCTCCGAGCGGAGCGAGGTGCTGGGTCTGCTGGCCGACACGCACGATCCAGGTGTGGTCCGCCGGTGCGCCGAAGGCGTCTTCGACGGCCGGGATGTGTTCTGCCAGTGCTTGGCAGGCAGCTGCCACGTGGCCTTCCGTCGTGCCGCCTTGGGAAACGGGGTTCTCGAAGGCTCCTACGAAACTGACGGGGCGGGCGGAACGCAGCTTGACGATCACGGCGTCCGGGAGCGTGTTGTTGCCGAAGGTGTTGAGCTTGCCGGTGGGCATGGACAGCGTGAAGCCTTCGATGAAGGCTTCCACTGCGCGCCGTACGGGCTCTCCTGCGCGTTCGGCGTCGCTGAGGCCGGCATCCAGGTTCTTGGCCAGCAGGTCGATGTCTACGGCGGCGTAGCGGTAAAGGGTGGCGGAGTTGAAGTCGACGGTGCCGATCATCCCTGCGCCTGGTTCGGCATCGCTGTTCTGGTCGTCGACGGCGGTGAAGTAGTCGGTTTCCAGGTCGACGGGGTGCACGCTGAGAGCGTGGGCAACCTGGGCGGCAGCGTCGACGTTGATGTCGGTGGTGTCTGCGACCATCCGGCCGAAGAGCGCGATGTCGACGGAGTGCCGGGTGGCTGCGGCCTCCTTCGCCCGCTTTTTGATGTCCGCTTCCTTCAGGAACACCTTGGGCTCGGCATTCTTGGCGATGCCTTCGATGGCCAGCTCCGCAAGTGCGTCGAGCTGGTGAGCGCTGAGGAAGAGCAAGTACGAGGACTGGGGGGCCTGCGGCTCGGCCGGCTCGTCGTCTGCGCCCGCCTTGCCGCCCTTCGCGGTCGTCTTGCGCGTGGTCGCCTCGATCTTGGCACCGGTGGCGGCCTGAATGATCTCGGCGGCCATCGGCCAAACCTGTTGTGCGGTCAGCGATTCCTCACGCGCAACGATGCGCTCGGTGAGGGCCTCCACCACCTTTTTCGTACGGACGCCGAGCTCGGCGGGGTCCAGCAGCTCCTCGAAGGCCTTGCGGGTGGCCTTCTTCCATGCCTGGCTGGAGACCCTGGAGCGGCGTACCCCTCCGTAGACGGCGCTCTTGGGGGCTCCCGTGTCGTCCCTGTTGATGTTGCTCGGGGGGACGGTCTGCAGGATGTGTACGTCGAGGATGGTGCGGCTCACGTCTGGTCCTTCGTCTCGTTCGTGCCTGCGTCGGCTTCGGTACGTTCGGGTGCTTCGCCCTGCTGTCGGCCGGCGTCGGCCGAGGAGTGGTAGGCGTGGAAGCTGCGTCCCCATGCCTGGCGGACCAGGCTCGGTCCTCCGGGTTTCTGCCACTGCTCGAGCTGCTCGGCCAGCAGGCCGTAGTCGAGCGGGATCTCGGCCGTGCGCAGGAGTACGACCAGTTCACGCAGACGTTGCGCGAGCACGTCGAACGTCGTCGCGGTTCCGGCACGTAAGAGCCGCTTGCGGATGGGCTCGTCGGAGTCTGTGCCGGACATGAGATGCCGTACGGCGGTGCCCAGGGAGGCTCCGTCCGGTACGTGCATCGGCTTGGTGCGATTGGACTGCTGGTGCAGGGCCCACAGGGTCACGGCGACATGTGCGGCGCGTTCGGCTCGCAGTACTTCTGCCTCGTTCATCCGGCGGTCGTGGGGCTGGGCGGCGTAGAACTGCTCCATGCCCACCAGGCCCCACAGGTCAGGCATCTCGGTCGCCTGTCGGCCGATTCCCCTGCGCAGGCGTGCGAGCGCCTGGACGGCCTGGGAGCTGTCGTTGCGGTAGTCGTCCTGCAGGATCCGGATGCGCCGGGCGACGGCTTGGCCCAGCGGTTTGAGTTCCTTGGCCTTCAGCGTGCCTCGTACTGGAACGTGTTGGGGTGGCGGAGTGGGCGCCGGCGTCGGCGGCGCGGTCTCGGTCATCGGACTGCCTCCTTGATGGGGTCGTTCTGTTCACCGTCCGCGCCGTCGTTGCGGTGAGCGTCGCCGTGACGCAGCGGGAGCGCCTTGCTGAGCCGTGAGCGGAACGTCCGTTCGGAGGCGGCGTTGTCCAACCACCCGGGCTCGGTGGCGTCGTTGAGGAGCCCTGTTGCGGCGTCGCGGACGATCCGGTACGTAGTCCGCTGCCAGGCGGTTCGGGCATCTGCGGGGTCTTCCCAGTTGCCCAGTTCTGCCAGCCATTGCCGGTAGGCCCCGTCGAGCAGTCCGAAGCCCAGGTCACGTGCTGTGTCGCGGGGCGCCTCTGTGAGCCGGCGGGCGGCCTTGGCCAGGTCGGACGCGAGGTCTCCGAGAGCGTTGACGGCCTTGGTGCTGTCCTCCACGGCAGCGATGGCCTCCCGCGCATACCGCTGGTCGTGCTCGTGCAGCAGCACAACGGACATTGCGAAACCGTCGTCGACGACCTCGTCGATGACCGACTGCTGAGTGCCGTATTCCGCGCCGATCAGCCGAGGGCGGATCAGCAGGTCCCGGGGCAGCAGGCGCTCGTGCGTGAGCTCGGCGATCCACTTCAGCACCCCGGCACGCAGGTACGGGGCGGGTTCGCCGTGCTGAATGGATTGTTCCTCCGTGGCGGACACGAGGAGGGAGGCGAGGCTGCGCCAGGCGGAGCGGGCGGGATCGTGCTGGCGAGGCATGTAGACCAGCGGGCGGCCGAGTTTCTTTGCCTGCGGGATGCTACGGCGCCAGCCGCTCATCGGCTCGCGGCGGTGACCGTCCGATGCTGCAAGAGGGTCGCCGTACGAGAGCACCACACCGTGCACGGCATGACCGTCGTGATGGAGGCGGATACGGCGGGCCTGCCAGGTGTAGAGGTCGCGGGGACCGCTGGGCCGGGCTACCAGATCGCTCTGAACGTTCGGGCCGCACTGTTCGCGGCGCCACGCGGGCCGGTCGTCCTCGTCGATGGTGAGTGCAGTGGTGTCGGTGGCGACGAGGTTGAGGAGGAGCGTCTGCTGGAGGTCGTCTCCCTCGGCGAACACTCCCCCAAGGTTGCCGGCCCATGCGACACCCTGCGGATAGCCCTTGCCTCCCTTGACCCTGGGGTCGCCCACGGCACCGGACTTGATCCCGGAAGTGTCGAAGGCCTGGGCGTGTACGAGCCACCGCGCTGCCTCGGCGAAGCCGAGCCGCTCGACGCCGGGCTGGCGCATCGTGAAGAAGGGGTCACCGTTCGGGACATCGGCCACGATCCGGTTGAGGGAGAAAACCTCGTCCTTCTGCGTCCGCAGATCAGCCACCTGGAAGAACGGCTGGGTGGGGTGGAGGAGGTCGAACCGCTCGCGATGCCGGTCCAGATACGGCCCGACGGCGGCCAGCGGCTGTGGGCTCTCGCTGAGCTCCTGCCAGGCATCGACGTCTTCGGGGCCGTCCACTGCATCGTGGAGGATGGCCAGCAGAAGCCGCATCAGCGCGAATTCCTGGGTGGGAACGTCGCCCACCAGCCGCCGGATGCCGGCGGCACGGGCGAAGACCTCCTTCAAGGAGAGCTCCGCATCTGAGCCGTCGCATAACTGGACGGGCAGCCACGGACGAGAGATGAGGTCAAAACCGGGCACGCCTTTCACCACCTTCACGTCCTTGGCGCCGACCGGAGTGACCTCCAGGCCGTCGCTCTCGCTGTAGCGAAGTTCGAAGCCTGCCAGGCGGGTCTGACAATCCTCGTCGAGTACGAGGAACAGCTCCCCGGCCAGCGTGTAACTCTCCTTGGCCTGCCACGCGTCCGGGCAGAACTGTTCGAGCTCTGCGATCACCCGGTCGATGAGCCAGGGCTTGCTGAAGTGGTACGGAAGCCGCAGTGCACTGGCGGCCACGGCTCGGGCCGCGCGAGGAGCCGGAACGGCGTCGACGGGGAGTTCGAGACTCCCAAGTCCGCGGTCCAGCCAGGGCAGCGTGGCGTACGTACCGTCCCTGCGACGCTGGATGACGAGGACCTCGAGGGATTCTTCGCCGTCCCTGACCTGGGCGCGGCCGGAGCGTGTGTCGTCCGCGTCACCGACGCCTGCATCGAGCCATCCGATGAGGGAGCGGCCGGGCTTGCGGACCTCGTCGATACGGAACGCTTGCGCCTGTCGGCGCTGCTTTGCCATGGCTTGCTCGTGCTCGGCGAGCGCGCTCTGCATGGGCTCGGCCCAGCCTTGGGGCACGTGGGGGGTGGGAGCACCGTATGCGTCCTGCACGAGCGGACTGATGTCGTCGGGCAAGACCACGGGCCGCCCAGCCCAATGCGGCCGCAGCACGGCCAGGGCACGCAGGAGTGCGTGGCGTCCGTACACGGCGACCGATCCCGGCGCCGGCTCCGGCAGCTCCGCCTCCTCCCATTCGACCCCGGTGATCAAGCACCTGGGTGTGCGCAGCCGCTCCGGGCGCTCGCGCTGTCCGTCACCACGGCGATGACGGTGCAGACGCCCCATGCGTTGGAGGACCAGGTCGACCGGAGCCAGATCGGTCACGAGAACGTCGAAGTCGATGTCGAGGGACTGCTCCGCGACCTGGCTGGCGACGACGATGTGCGGGCCGGCAGGCCGCTTGCGTGGGGGAGGCCCGAATTCGGCGACGAGGCGGTCGTCCAAACGTGCCCGGTCGAGGTCGGTGAACCGGGAGTGGGCCACGGTCACCGCCACCCCCTGTGGCCCGAAGCGCTCCCGCAGGACCTCCGCCGCCGTCAGGACACGGTCGACGGTGTTCCGGATGACCAGTGCGCAGCCGCCCCCGGCGAGTTCGCTCTCCAGGCGGTCCGCCAGGGAGCCGATTCCGTCGTCCAGCTGTTCCAGGATGATCTCGCCGCGCCGGTCGGCCGCTGCCGGCGGGGTGCTGACCATCAGCTCCCCGCCGTCCGAGATCACGCTGATCAAGGGGTAGGAGTCCGTCTCCACCAGCTCTTCGCACCCGTCGGCCGTCTGGGCATACGCGCGGGCAAGGGCCTGGCGTCGGTCGGCAGGCAAGGTGGCCGAGAGCATGACCACGGGCACTTTGTACTGGCCGAGCCAGGACAGGACGCGCTCCAGGTATTCGTTCATGTAGGCGTCGTAGGCGTGGACCTCATCGATGACGACGACCTTGCCCGCCAGAGCGAGATGTCTCAGTGCCAAATGCCTGCTCTTGAGCCCCGCGAAGAGCAGTTGGTCGATGGTGCCTACGACGAACGGTGCCAGCATGCCCTTCTTGCGGCCACGCAGCCACTGATGCGCAACCAGGTCGGAGGCCGCGGCGCGCTGGTCGTCTCGTGCGGACCAGCGCGAGGTGGTCGCGCCGTCGAGGTCGACGGCGGCAATCGTGCGGGCGCCGGCCCGCAGGTCCCGGGCGAAGTCATCGTTGAGGAAGGCTTTCGAGTGAGCCAGGGAGACGGTGCGGACCTCATCCCCCGGCAGGCGCGTGAGCCAGTTGCGCATGCGGCCGTACATCGCGTTGGCCGTCGCCCGGGTGGGCAGGGCGACGAAGCATCCGCCTGCCCCCGTACGAAAAGCGAAGATCTCCGCCACAGCGAGCGCGGCCTCGGTCTTCCCCTCCCCCATGGGTGCCTCGATGATCATCAGCCCAGGAGTCTGAACCCCCCGTGCGAGCCGAACGGCCTCCTCCTGCAAGGGACGGATCTGGGAGAGCCCGAACCGCGCTTGGAAGAGCACTTGCGCGCTTTCCGCCACGGGCGCCGGCCACCACGGCGGCGGAAGCTCGATGCCACGCCACGCGGCTTCAATCCGTTCCGCGTCCCCGCGAGGCTGGTCCTCGGGGAAGAGGAGGAAGAGGTCCGAATTGCTGGCAATCCAGTCCGCAAAGATCACAAGAGCCGAGAGCACGACCTGGACCGGCTGCGGCAGTTTGACCGATTGCCAGTGCGCCAGTCGCTCCTGGACGCCGTAGGCCGCAGCGCACGCGTCCAGCAGTTCAGTCTGGACGCCCCTCCAGAGCGGTTCGCTCGGGCCCGCCGTACGTAACAACTCGGTGTGCTGGTGCAGATGGTCGAAGTGCTCGTGCCCCGGGGGCACACCATGGTGGCCCCCGACGGGCACGGCGAAAGCCATCGCTGCGCGGGGAGACCAGCCCTGCTGCTCCAGCCACTCTTCCAGAATGACCTGGCCTGCCAGCCCGTGTGGGGCCCGCTTGCGGGCGTCTCCGAATTGCCGAGCGGTCGGCATCTCCAGCCCCTCGGAACGCATGGCGCCCGCGAGTTGCTCCACCTGGCACGCGAACGCCGGCGTGGCCTTGCCGATGTCGTGGATGGCCGACAGCCATACGACGAGCAGCCTGGCGTCGTCATCCCCGCCAGGAAGGCTCTCCGCGACCAGCGTGCGCACGTTGTGCGGCACCCATTCGTCCCACAGGCGCTCCGCCATCGCGGCTGAGTCAGCCATGTGCCGCCAGAGCTGAAGCCATTGCCCGGCGTTCTGGTCGTGCTTGGCCCACACCGTGCGCGCGGCGGGTGTCAGCCCGACGCTCCAGTGCGATGTTCCCTGATGCATCTCGATCCCCCCAGGACCGCAGTACCCCCCCACCGCCAGCGGGAACGCCTGTCCCTGCCGGGAGTGCGGGCCCCCGTGCTCACCCTCGAGTAAGGGGAACCCGCTCATGATCGAGGCATCAAACCTGCCCCGAACGCCATTTCGCCGACTTCACTCGTGTGAGTGACGCGCGGACCACAACGATCACCAGGGCCCTGGCCGAGACCGGCGCCCGGGTCTGCGTCATCGACTTCGACCCCCAGGGGCACCTGACCCGCCACCTGGGGCCGATACGCCACCACGATCACGGCACGTGGCTCGTCCAGTTCACCCGCCGGGTGCTCGTGGTCTGCCCGAGGTGCGGTGGCCGCGCGCTTCGCCCGGGTCAGCTTCACCAGCCGTGTGGTGGGTCTCGCTCGCACTCGCGGACAAGGCCCGTTCCGTCCAGCACGGCCACCGTCGGCTTGCAGGCCACAGGCCCGTACCGGGCTAACGAAAGGTGAGAGCAGATCAAGCGGGGTCAGTCGCCGAGGAACCACAGATACAGGTGAGTTCCCCGCGCGACGACCCGGCACAACTCTCGGGTCTGCTCCACCCAGTCACCGCCATATACGGCGGGGAGCCTGTCGAGTTCCGCCAGGAGCAGTGGCATCTGCCGCTGGTTGAAGACCGCATCCCCGTAGGGAGTCAGAGCCCAGAGCATCGGGAACTCCGCTGAGTCCAGATCCGCGAAGGCAGCGGTCCACGTCAGGCCGGCCTCGGCCCGAGCCACGAGGTTCCCAAGGTCCCCGCGTACCACCATATTGATCACCCGCGGAACCTACCGACTCCTGCTCGAACCGGCGATGGAATTTCCGGTCATGCCGCCTTGCCCCAGACGCTCGGCAGGGTGATCCGCCAGACGTGCCGAATGTCCTCACCGCGGTCGGAAGAACCCACCAGCTACTTCACGTCGGCCAGTGCTGTGCCGACGCCCCGGCTGTGGTGCTCGAGGGAGCCCGACTTTTGTCCGCGGACAAAAGTCGGGGCCCACCACGGCAAGATGCAGTAGGCCCCGTCCGGGTCGGTCAGAGGGTACGGATCCGTGTTGCCGCTGATGTATCCAGGTCAGGCTGACTCGTTTGAACAGCCCTACCCCGCGGGGTTCAGGTTGTGCCACTCGTGGCCGCACCCGTCGGAGCAGTAGCGCTCGCGGCGGCGTGCGTCCGAAATCGCCAGCACCGAGATCAGCAGTCGGAATGCCTTCCGGCGCTCGTCCAGGGGCGTCAGGCTGGCGATCTTCCCCAGCTGTTCGTTGATCCGGCCGCGTGAGATCAGAACCGCCGGCGTATGGGTCGGGCGAAGCCCGGAACGGCGGATGCTCTCCGGTACGTCTTCGACGTCGGCGCGAGCCTGGATGCAGTAGTGGGACAAGAGCCGCAGGGCTGCGGACTGCTCTTCGCCGTCAAGCCCATCGAAC
Source organism: Streptomyces sp. NPDC031132 (assembly GCF_055570595.1). Lineage (NCBI taxonomy): Bacteria > Bacillati > Actinomycetota > Actinomycetes > Kitasatosporales > Streptomycetaceae > Streptomyces > Streptomyces sp. NPDC031132. Next base: position 13,881 of record NZ_JBVIGX010000017.1, on the reverse strand, counting down.
CACTGGATGCCGTGTGACATCGGCCGCCGCTCCTGAGCGAGCTCGTTGAACACCACGGCCCACGCGTTCATCGCACATCCCCCACTGGTCGGACGACAGGGCAGTCCTCAGCCGACGATGGCGTCGATTTCGACTTCGACGAGCCATGCGGGGTCGATGAAGCGGGACACCTCGACGAACGTGCAGACGGGACGGATCAAGGCGAACCGCTCGCCGTGCGCTCGCGCCGCATCCGTCCACTGCTCGATGTCGGTGAGCATGATGCGGGTGCGCACGACGTGCTTCAGGTCGGCTCCCGCGTCCTTCAGTGCGCGTTCGGCGATGTCGAGGCAGCGCACCGTCTGGGCGTAGACGTCGCCTGTCCCCACCGTGGCGCCGTCGTCGCCGATGGGTGCGGTCCCGGCAACGGCGACGTACTCGCCCATGCGAACGGCTCGGGAGAAGCCGATCTGCGGTTCGAGGGGGGACCCGGAGCTGATCATCTGCAGATCACGTGTCATGGCGTCATCCTTACAGAGCGACACCGGGGGGTCGCCCGACTTTTGTCCGCGGACAAAAGTCGGGGCCCACCGCGGCAAGATGCGGTGGGCCCCTCAGGGTTGGTCAGCGGCAGCGGATCAGCTGTTGTTCTCGAGCAGGAGCTTCGTCAGCTCCGCGCGCTGTTGCGCCGGCATGTTCAGGCGGATCGCGTCGAAGACGGCCTTCGGGTCGTGCCACGGAAGTCCGGCGTCGTCCGCTCCCCTGCCCTGCGGCGGGATCGCGCCTTCCGGCTCGGGCTCCGGGTCGGGTTCGTGAGCCGGTGCCGGAACCGGTGAAGCGGCCACAGGCTCCGGTGCCCTCGGCGCCCCCGGCAGGAAAGTTGCCGGGGGCACCGGGGCCGGTTCGACCGCCGGAGCGGGCGCCTCCGTAGCTACGGGAGGGCGGCTCTCGGGGGCCGGACTTTTGTCCGCGGACAAAAGTCGGGGCGGCTCCGGGTCCTGAGCAGCAGCCTCCGTGACTCCCCCGGGCTGGCTCGGCTCGAGCTGCACAGCTGCCGCAACGGGTTCCTGCGCGCCGCGCAGTATCTCCCGCTGCGCCGCCTTGACCTCGGCCTCCTGCTGCTTGCTCGTCTTGAGGAAGTCCAGCAGCTCAGCCGCGCCCACGCCCGGCCTGTCCTTGGCCGTACGGGCCAGGAGCCGCCCGTCCCGTTCGGGCAGCTCCCCCGAGCTCAGCATCCGCTGGATCTCGTCGGGCAGTTCCAGCAGCACCAGCTGGTTCGTCACCCACGACGGCGAGCGCCCCAGCCGCTCTGCGGCCCGGGACTTGGCGCCGTGCTCGCGGCCCTCCTCCGCGCAGGTGTCGACCAGCTGCTGCACACCGCGGGCGCGCTCGACCACGTCGAAGTCCTCGCGCTCGAGGTTCTCCGCGAGGAGGTGGTCGATGAAGTCCGTACGCGAGCCGGCGAGGTCGTCGCGTACGACGAAGTCCAGCGACTCGAGCCCCACGTGCAGCGCGCTGCGGAAACGTCGCTCGCCGTTGATGAGGACGTACGACGCGGTCCCGATCCGGGACTCGTGCTCGGGCCACAGCCGCAGGTATGCGCTCCGGCTGACCACGACGCACGCCGACAGCTGGGCCTGCCGCAGCTCTTCGCCGAAGCGCGCCATGTCTTCGTCGGTGCCGAAGTTGCGGCGCGGGTTGAGCGGGGTCGGCGAGACCTGATCCAGGAGGACCCGCAGGAGTTCGTATGCCGGCACGTCGCCCTGGGCGACGGCCTTGGCCCGCCCGCGCTCGCTCCGGCCGCCGCTGCGGCGGGCGTTGCTGAACGCCGCGCCGGTGCCGAGAAGGTCGCTCTTGCTCATGCCGCGATCCTCCGCGCGATCTCGCGCATTGCTTCCGACTGCTCGCAGTCGGGCGCGTAGTGCAGCAGGGGCAGCTTGACGCGGACGGCTTCGCGCTGCTCCTTCAGGTCTGAGATGACGGTGATGACGGGCGGGTCGCCGAACTCCTTCCAGCTGTTGAGGGAGGAGGTGACGACGTATCCCTTGCGGCTGTCGTAGAGGTTGACGACGAACCCGAGCTGCGCGATCTCGATGTCGAGGTCGTCGACGAGGTCCTCGAGCTGCTCGCTGAGCATGTCGTACGCGTCGGCGGATGTGTCCTCGGCCTGGACGGGGACGATGATCCCGGAGGTCTTCGGCACTTCGCCCTCACGGGTGCGTGCGTAGTAGAGCGCGGTGTCCATGGTGTAGCCGAGACTCGGAGGGCAGTCGACGACGATGTAGTCGAACTCCTTCTCCAGGTCCTCCAGGGCCTTCTCCAGCGCTGTTTCCTTCGTGCGGACGTGGCGGGTGGTGGCCAGCCGGGCGTCGAGGAGGAAGGCGTCCTTGCAGGACGGCAGGAGGAAGAGGCGGCCGGCGAACACGCCGTGCTCGATGGGTACGAGGAGTTCCCGGATGCGGACCTCGGTCTCGCCGAGCATGTGCTTGGCCAGGCTCGGCTCCTTGATGCCCAGCATCTCTGCGCCCAGGTGTCGGGTCAGGTGGCCCTGGGGGTCGAAGTCGATGACGCAGACGCGGGCGCCGGTCTCGGCGAGGGCCTGGGAGAGCCCGTTGCTGATGGCGCTCTTGCCGACGCCGCCCTTCTGGTTGCAGACCACGATCCGGCGGGCGCCCTCGTGGGACGGCCGGCGGCGCCCGGTGGGGGAGGGGTGGGTGTCGAGCCACAGCCGGATCGACTGGGCGACGCCCTGGTTGTAGGGCACCTCCCGCACCCGGCAGTCCTCCTTGAAGTCCCCGTAGAGCCCAGTGGGCAGGTACGTGGAGAACGACGCGGCACCGGAGGTGTCCACGGGGGACGCCGCGGAGGCATCGGCACGCCAGGCGTGGATGCCTTCGGTGACGGCGTCCTGGATGTCCACGCCCAACTGGGCTGCGCGGACCTTGAGTTCCTGCCGCAGGGGTGCGGGCAGCTTGGCGACTACCTTTTCCCTGACTTCCGGATCGTATGGAGCGGTCATGCGGGTACCTTACTAACCTTCCGACGGGAAGGCGAAGAGGCACACCAAAATATGTTGCCCTTGTTTGTAACGTGTTGCCCGAAGGATCACCGGCTACTTGTGCCTGCAGGATGACGGCGAGAGTCCGGACGGACTTCATGAGGACCCGTCATGCGGCCCCGATTACGCTCCGTCCATGACCAACGACCGCGGTTTCACCTGCTCGTGACGTGGAGCGCACCACCCGGAGCTCCCGAGGAGCTACTCCACAACTCGCCGTCGAACAGCGCACCGGCATCACTCTGGACCGTGTCCGCGAGATCGCAGAGACCGTGCTCCACCCGGCCCGTCGGCGCCGGCTCTCCGACGTACTACCCGGACCTTCGAGACCGACGGCTGGGCTGGAGCTGAAGAGTGTGCCCCGGCTGTCTGCTCTTGCACATTGGGCCGTTGAGATGACGCTTGACGCGTTTGCAGCAGCTTTGGAGCGACCGAAAGGCCGCGTGCGGCTCGCTGTGGGCCTCCCAGGGGAAGAAACGTCCCACCACACCGGGAGCATGGAGATCGGCGCTCAGAGGTGCCGTTCTGCGGGCCGATTTTCCACCGGTGTGCCGGATTTGCGGTCTCGCCCCTGGTCGGTAGCTCCTCAGCCCTGGCGGGCTTGCGGTGCCCCGCCGGGGTGGTGAGGCAGCATCGGCGACTGCGGGCGGGACGCGCGGCAAAGACTGGAAGCGTGGTTGAGGCCGTGGGTGGTGCGGGTGGCCACTGGTCGTGCTCGTTTGCCGCACCCCCCATTGGGGCTGACGTTCGGTGGTGCAGGTTGTGCGGGGGAGGTCCGTGGCTGGGTGCGGGGGAGGGGGGAGCACAAAAAGTACAGCTCCCGTGAAGTGAGGTGGGTGGGGCAGCGGTATCGGTAGGGGAGGAGCTGGGAGTCATCGGGCCTGTGGGTGCAGGGAGGGTGACGTGCGCGCTGTCATGGGGGCTCGGCAACGACAGGTCCGGTGCTAGCTGATGCCGGTGGGCACGTTGCTCTTTTAGTAAGAGGCCGCCGCCGTCGCAGGGCCTCTGACCTGCGGTTTTGCTCGAGGGTATGTGTCCCCCAGGACACATTTGGAGCTTTGAAATGTGTACCTGGCGAGCACATTTCGCTGAAAACTCAAGCACAGCTTGATTTTCGCGAGGCGCCAACGGGCCCTGGATCGCCGCAGGTCAGAGCCTCGGACAATGGCGAGCGCGGAGCCGTTGAGCACCGGCTGGGCACGCGCGGACCCTCTGAAATGTGCTGCCATCGCGACAACCGAAGTCAAGCAGCCGTGTACTTTCGGCGCTTGACGGCAAAATAACTTCACGTACCGTGTACTTTTGGCGTCCCGTTCGAACAGGCCTGGGATCAGAGGCATCTTCCGGCGCGTCGACGGCCCAAAAGACAAGCACACGTTGATTTTTTGGATAGTCTCGGACCGCCTGAGTAACAAGGAGGTCCTGTGACATCTGATCCGCCCGCACGTCGCCGACAGCGCGGGCCCCGACCTGTACCCGTCCCCACCGCCGCGGGGAACGACGCCGAGTACGGAGACATCCTGGCCGTCCTCGGCCAGCAGCTCGGGGAGAAGGTGGCCGACGCCGCCGACCCCAGCGGCCGACGTCGGCTCAAGGGCGTCCACTTCGAGTACGCCGCCGACCCGCGCTCCGTCCACGACATGGCCGGAGGCGCCGGCTACAGCCTGGCCAGCAACTGGTTCACGCAGCTGCTGGCACAGCTCGCCGTCGCGAACAGCATCACCAAGTCCCAGCTCTGTGTCTTCCTCTTCGTTGCCGGGGGGCAGGTGCCGGGGACCGGCATCACCCAGTACACGCAGCAGGAGATCACCGACGGGCTCAACAAGATTGCCGCACAGAAGGGCGGCAAGATGATCACGCGTTCCACGGTCAACCGTGCCGTCCAGGCGCTGTGCGACTACAACTGGGTGGAGAAGGCCGGCAACGGCCGGATCCAGATCAACGTGCGCCTCTGGTTCCACGGCAACAGCACGGCCCAGCACGAAGTGCTCGCCGAGATCGCGGACCGGCACGACCACGACACCGAGGTGTTCCCGTACGCGGTGGGACCGGAAGGCGCCCATCAGGAGGAGCTGGACCTCGACTTCGGGACCGAAGCCGACGTTCGCGGAAGGAGACGTACCGGGTGATAGTGCTGCCATGCCCCTGTACGGGCGACCGTTCTCGAGGAAGGCTGTCCCATGGCTAACGTCATGTCTCCGATCGTCGCGGAGCGCATCTGGGCCCTGCCGCTGTCAGGGTCTGCCGTCAAGTTCCTCCAGTACCTCGTCGCCCGCAGCGACTTCGGGGGCACACTGCCGGTCCGGCAGAAGGACATGGCGGCCGAGTACGGGGTCACCCCGCAGGCGGTCAGCGGGCTCATGGCGCCCCTGTGCGACCTGAACATCGTGCTCAGGCCGCGCAGCGAGGAACGCAACGGCAACTCCTACCGGCTCCACCCGCTCGCGGCGAAGTACGAGAGCCCCGAGGCGATGGAGGCGGCGTTTCGTGCAGCGCTCGTCCGAATCCAGGCGGGGGACCTGCCGAACCTGAAGTTGCCGACGTACCACCAGGCGCCGCCCACCCCGACGGGCCGCCCGAAGCTTCAGGTCGCCTGATCGCCTGACCTGGGCGGGAGCCGCACAAGACAGAAGGCCCTCCACCGTGGTGGAGGGCCTTCCGCGCCTGAGTAACTTGGTGCCTCCACTATATCCGCTGAGCCCCGGGTCGGGACAGTTGGATTGCGCCGTGCATGCCGACCGTGTCCCGACCGCCGGGTTCTGGCAGCCATACACTCCTCTCACCAGCGCTTACGTTCGAGGCTGCGCTTGAGAGCGGGGGATGCGGTGTCGGCGGGCGTGGAGATACAGAGGGTCTGGAGCCCGTCTGCCAGGGATCTCTGGGCGGGGCGACGTCCTCTGTGGTGGACCGGCGGCCCGACAGGAGAGCTTGTCGTTCTGCTCGTCCATCGGAAGTATCTGAGCCGAAGCCGCTACATCAAGGGATGGGTGGGTTGGGGACCGAAGATCCCGTTCGACGGGGTGCTTGTGCTTCGCCAGGCTGACGGATCGGTTCAACGCCGGCTGATCAAGGGCATCCCGGTCCGGCCCAGCCACATCGCCCTTCTCCCGGACTCCCGGCTCCTCATAGCGAGCGGTCGTACGCGCAAGGCAGACATGGGCTCGTGGCAGCCGAACGCCGTGGTGTTCTGCCTGGAGAGCGGCGAGCAGGAGGACACCTTCTGCATCGGCGACGACATCCCCGCTCTGGTGACCGATCGCGGGGGATCGATATGGACGGCGTACGGGGACGAGGGCATCTACGGAGGGCATCCGGAGTCCGCAGCCGGGCTGGCCGGTTGGAGTGCCGGAGGCCGGGCAACCTGGGCCCCGGAGGGTCGCCTTCCTGACGCGCCCCTGGAGGGCTGTACTGCCGCCACCGAAGGTGACCGAGTCTGGCTGATCTGGTACTCCGGCAGCTCGCGCGGCAGCACATTCCTCACGCGGATCACCCCCTCCACGGGGGAAGTGACCAGCTGGCCCAGCCCGGTGCGCAACCCGGACGGATTCGCCGTACGCGGCCACCAGGCAGTCCTCACCAGGCGCGATCACAACCAGAGGTCGACCGAGGTGGTCCGAGCCGAACTGGTCGGCGATACCTGGACGGTGACTGACCGACGCAAGGTCCGAATGCCGGGCCGGGTCGTCATGCGCTGCGGTCAGGGACGGGACGGCTCTCTGTGGCTTCGAGCAGGCGACACCTGGCTTCGTATCGAAGCCTCATAGCAGCACTCGAGGTTCCAGCGGACGGCCGTCGGTGACCGGCCGCCGGCGATCCACGGCCATCGCCAATGACGCGGCGCGACATGGCCCAGAGACGCGGGACCCTTCGATCCGCCGAACCTGCGCCATCGGTAGCCTGCGTCATCATGATGCGCGCTTGGATCTTGCCCATGTTGCTCGTGGTCTGCGGCTCCCTCGTTGCGACCACGCTGGTCGTCCGGGGGCTCCCCGGCGTAGCCGTTCTACTCCTGCTGATGTTCGTCGTGCTCGCTGGACTGCACTCGCCGCTGGCGTTCCCACGTTCGATCGGTGCGGCGGAGGCACAACGCCGCAGCGCGGTCGACGGCCGACCGATCGTCTACTGGCGGGCTGGCTGCAAGTACTGCTTGCGCTTGCGGATCCGGTTGGGCCCCAACGCCCGTCGGCTGCATTGGGTCGACATCTGGCGCGACCCGGCTGGGGCGACGGCCGTGAGGGCAGCCAATGACGGCGACGAGACCGTTCCCACGGTCGTGGTGGCGGGTCGGCCGCACATCAACCCCGACCCTGAATGGGTACGGGCCAAGCTTTCCCCGTCCACGTGACGGAGTGCGAACAGGAGCCGCTCACAGGCTACGGTTGCGTGCCTCGATCGGTACGAGGGTCTGCACCGTGCCGCCTCCCCTGTCGTCCTGGTCGTAGCTGCTGTTCCTGCTCGATTTGCCCGATCCGATCAGGGAGTTCTGGCTATTGCGGCTGGCACACGCCGCAGCTCCTTGAAGTGCAGGCTGCCGTGCCGTCGGCGTTGATCCGGGTCCCCAGACCCTCTCCTCCGAGCCGAGGCAGGTACCAGGTCAGGTGTCACCCGTGCGGCGAGCTGTATGCCGAAGGTCAAGACGGGTAGCCCTAGCCTGAACGCCGGGGTGTCGTGGAAGGCCCTCATCTGAATCGCCGAGGTTTGAAATGAGGAGTGCGCCGTCGGATCCTGAGCCATGAGGGTCTGTCGCGTCGGAACCAGGAATGGAAACCCGAATCGCCCACGTTGCGTAACCGGATTGCGTGGCCGGTATGTACCGGCAGCCCCGCCTCGAGAGATCTGACTCTGGCCAATGTCGAGAGCACCTCGAGCATCCTTGAACCCATGCCTGACCATTGGCTTTCGTTCGTGCGCAGTTGGCTGGCAAAACCCTCGTTTCAGGCCATGTCTTGGCCTCGCAGGTGGAACAAGATCTTCCGGGCCTACCCTTCGATTTCGTGCATGACTTCGGGGGACGGATGCGCACAGCTGAACGCTGCCCTCGACGTACCCGATCTGGGGGAGACGCAGTGAAGATCAGTCGTCAGCGCGTTGCCGGTGTGATGGCCGGTGTGACATTTCTGTGCACAGTCGGCATGTCACCAGCGCATGCCGAGGGCACCTTCGACACGTACCTCTCGAACTGGTTCGTGAGCAACGAATCCCGCCACTGGACAGACCGCAACTCCGACGGTGCCTGGACGGGCGTCTACTTCGAAGGCTGCTCCACCAATGCCGGCTTCAACCAGGCCGGGCTCATGCTCCGCAAGGCCGTCGACTGGCAGCCGGACCCGAGCAAGGGCTCGCGTACGAACTACTGCGGCTGGGTCGACTGGAACGACCCTGACGACGCCGGCCAGTACTACTTCGTGCTGGAGAGCCTCAGCAGTGGAAGCCGCCTGTGGGTCAACAAGGTGACGGTTGGTTTTTAAGGTCTACGGAACGCACCCCACGGCCGTGCGGAAGGGCTGGAGAGAGTCAGAGACCGCGCGCGGCTCCTTTCGTCAGGATGGAGAACGACGAAGTGTTATTCCAGCGCTTAGCCGGCCTTGTGACCGGCGTACTCCTGCTCGGTGTGGCGGGTGCCATCCCCGCACATGCAGAGTCCGGACGGGACTCCTACATCAACGGCTGGACCCTGCATAAGGAGTCGAGCCGTTGGTACGACAGCAATTCCGATGGTGCCTGGACGGGCGTCTACTTCGAGGGCTGCTCCACCGATGGCGGCTTCTCGAGCGCGGGACTGCACCTCTACAAGGATCTTTCCTGGAGCCCTGACGTGTCCAAGGGCTCGCGTACCAACTACTGCGGCTGGGTCGACTGGAACGACCCCGACGACGCAGGTCAGTACTACTTCGCCCTCGGGAGCCTGGCCAACGGCGAGGCGCTGTGGGTGAACACGGTGCGGATCGGCTGGTAGGACCGCCTCTCCCGGAAGCAGCAGCCGACTTCCACATGCGCGGCACGCAGGTCCGTGCCGTGTCGCTGCGGCGACCGGATTGCGCAAGGGCACGTGTCCGGCTCGGGCCCGGGCTACTGCGGCGGCTCAATCACTCCCCATCCACTTCCGGCGCTCCTTGGGGGTGCCCAAAACGAAGGGACAAGCATGGAGATCAATCGCCAGCGGATCGCCGCTCTGATGGCAGGTGTGGCACTGGTCGGCCTGGTCGGGGCAACCGCTGCCCAGGCTGAAGGTTCGCGTGAGAGCTACATAACCCAGTGGGCGCCCGGCAGGGAGTCCAGCCGCTGGACCGACAACAACAATGACGGTGCCTGGACGGGCGTCTACTTCCAGGGCTGCAGCACCGATTCGAGCATGGGCTACAACCGATCCGGCCTGCAGCTCTGGAAGCACCAGGACTTCCGCCCGGACATCAACAAGGGCTACCGCGTCAACTACTGCGGCTGGGTCGACTGGAATGACCCTGACGACGCCGGCCAGTACTACTTCCGGCTGGACAGTCTGCTCAACGGTGGCTACCTGTGGGTCGACTACGTGAAGATCGGCTGGTAGCACCACTTGTGAAAGACGGGTGTCCCGGCGGTCTCAGCGCCGGGACACCCAGCTCTCCATCGTCCCACGACATGCCGCCACTGATCGATCAGGGCGGCGGATTGCGCGCTGCAACATGGCTTTGGTATTCCATGACATCGCCTTCCGATATGGAAGGCAGTCGCTGGTGCTGACCGGTTTCACGCTGACGGTCGATGCTCCCGCGACCGTGCTCCTGGGCCCTAACGGGGCGGGTAAGTCCACCCTGATGGCCCTCGCCGCCTCTCAGCTCACACCAACAGCTGGAACGCTGAGCTTCAAGGCTCTGCGCCCCGACCGGCGCACGCGGTCTGCCTACCGCAAACGCGTCGCGTGGATTCCTCAGCACATCACGCCGATCCCCGGACTCACCGTGCGCGAGCAGGTCGCGTACACGGGCTGGCTCAAGGGCATGAGCCGAGCCTCTGCCTGGGAGGCCTCCGCCACAGCGATCGAACGAGTGGGTCTGGGCAAGCTCGCGGACCGCAGGAGCCATCAGGTCAGCGGCGGTCAACTGCGGCGCATCGGCATCGCCGGCGCCCTCACCCACCGCAGCGAGTTGATCCTCATGGACGAGCCAACCGCGGGACTCGACCCTCAGCAGCGGCAAGTGTTCCGCCAGCTGGTGGAGGAACTGTCCTCGACAGTGCATGTTCTGGTCTCGACCCACCAGACCGAGGACCTCGCGGACCTGTACGACCAAGTGATCGTTCTGGATCAGGGCGCTGTCCGCTTCCAGGGAACTCCCGAAGACTTCCACGCCCTCGCCCCTACCGCCGGGGGAAGCCGCGAACGAGCGGAAGCCGCCTACGCGCATCTCGTCGGGCACGAGGTCTGAATCATGCTGACACGCACCCTCATACGGTCGTCCTCCGCGACGGTCATGTTCTTCCTGCTCGCCGGATTCATCGCTTTCCTGCTCAACGACACGCTCACGAGCTTCGTGACCCACGGGTACGGCCCCTCTGCTCTCGGGAAAGCCTCCATGGCACTGCCATTCGCCGCGGCGGCATGCGCGGGCAGCGCGGCATGGGAAGCAGCCCGTCTCAAACGTGGCAGGGTCTTTCACCAGGCTCCCGTACGGGGCCGGCTGGGGATTGTCCTGCCCGTACTTCTGCCCGTCTGGCTGATGGGCGTCGCCGGTATGAGCGTGGCTCTGGTCATCTCTTCCGCTGCTGTCGGTGCGGTGCCTCCCCTCTCGCATCTGGGGATGCTCGTCGCGCTCGGCTTGCTACTGGCGGCCAACGTCCTTGGGGGATACCTTCTCGGCTCCGTCCTTCCCGCGCTGGCCGCCGCCCCTCTCGGACTCGTCGCAAGCTTCTTCCTGATGGCGTTTCCCGCCTCCTGGGAGAGTTCATGGCCGCGCCAGCTCGTCGCCGGAGGCTTCGGAAGCTGCTGCTCGGTCGGTAACGTAATCAACCCAACGGCTGTCTGGGTCGCCGTCATCTTCGCCGCAGCACTGTGTGCTGCGGCCCTGGCTGTGATCCACCGCACGTCCCTGGCCACAACGGCGCTGGCGCTCGTGCTGGTCGTCGGCTCCGCTGCCGTTGCCATCCCTCTCGCCAAGCCTCTGGGCTACGACCCTGTCGTTGCACGTGACACTTCCGAGCTGATCTGTGACGCGGAGGGAGAACCGCGGATTTGCCTGTGGCCGCAAAACGCCGACGACAAGGCGGCCATAAGGCAGACGCGTGCCTATGCGGCCCGCCTGAAGGAGGCCGGCTTGCTCGTTCCTGCCAACCTCACGCAGAACCGCAGCCCCAAGCCGGGCGAGATCACGTTCGGAATCAACGAGAGCCCCCGTCAGGAGGACCTGGCAGCCAACCTGGCAAACGCTGTCCTTCCCCCGCTTCCCGACTGCGCCCGCACCACGGGCAAGTTCGCCGCCTACCCTGCCCGCGCTCCCCTGATGGCTTGGCTCATGGCCATCGCCACCCAGTCCCCGCCCCGGCCCGGGGGGCGATTCAGGCCTGAGGAAGCGGCCCTCGCCCAGAAGGTGCTGCAGCAACCCCGCCACACACAGCTCGCGTGGTACGAAGCCAACCGTCAGGCCCTGACCACATGCGATCAGGCGCCGAGCCTCGACCCGACCGGAGCCGCACAGTGACGTGGTGGCTCCGCTCACGCGCCATTTCGGTGCTGGCCGCCGGCACCCTGCTGACGGCCCTCGCCAGCCTGGTCATCGGAAACGTCGAACTGCCCATACCCGTCCTGGTGGGCCAAGCCGGTACGTTCCTCCTGGCAGACCTCGTCACGGTCCTGCCCGCCGTCATGTGGCTGAATGGCACAGGGCGCGCCGCCACGCCCGCCGAGGCCACCGCCGTACGGCCCGTACACCGCTGGGACACCGGGCTCGCCGCCGGACTCGCCACCATCGCCCTTGCCATAACCGGTGTCGCGCATCTGCTGGGCCTCTCCGACATCGCCGTGGCGGTGGGACGTAACACTGCCGTCTACCTGGGCCTTGCCCTCCTCCTCAACCCACTCGTCGGCCAGCGCGTGGCAGCGCCGCTCACCGCAGTCTTTCCCTTGATCTGCGCGGCCGCGGGATGGCGCGCAGGCGGTGGAGCCGAACCCTGGGCGCTCATCCTGCACCGCTCGAATTCCCTGCCGGCACTGGTAGCCGCTGTGACCCTGTTTGCCGCGGGCTGCGCTCTCAGCTTCACGCGTCGACCGCCCCAGCACGGTGGCCGTTGGCCAACCGTCCTCCAGCGATGATCTCCGGCTACGGAAATCTTGAAATCCGGTTCGGCTGAGGTTGCCGCGGCGATGGACTCCTGGACCGCTACCTCCCGTTCGATGCGGGCGGTGGCGCGTTCCTCCTCGGCTGCGATTCGGCAGCGGCCCCGAGTCTGGACCGGGCGACCGCACGGGTTGCCGTGGACAGGGCATTTCAGTGCAGAGGCACCAGCTTCGGTGGCCGTCCGCGCCTCTCCCGGATTCACAGCGACGGCGCCATCGTTTGGCCGGCCGTGGTGGCGTGGATGCTGGGGGCCGGCCAGGACGGGTTTTACCTGGGCGACCGGCAAGAAGTCGACACTGGCGGACCGCATGGGGCGCTACGTCCAGGGCCTCGACCACACGGCCATTGGGGACGGCATGCTCGTCAAGAAGCTCACCGAAGTCATGACGATGCGCAGCCCGGCCCATGTCCTGGGCCGCCCCGGCATCCTGCTGGCAGCTGTCCTCGGGCCCCGCAGATCGCTGCTCGACGGCCCCGAACTGACCCCGAGGGAACGGGCGGTCCTGCACCGTCCGCCGTTGCGCGCGGCGAAGGCGGAGGCAGTGACACCGGGCGACTGACCAGGGGCTCCGGACGGCACGTACCGGCCGGTGGTGCACACGGGCTTCGCCGCACCCGAGGCGGTACCAGCGAGAGGACCGACTTGGTGCGAGGCCGCCGGAACGATCCAGCTGAAAGTGGAGTAACCGCCCAAGGTACGGTTCCCCCTAGGCCGCTGACCAGCACGTGTGGGGATGACGATCATGGGATTGACCGGGGAGATAGCAGCCGTCCGGGATGGCAGAGGTGATCCGGCGCGGCTGGTGGGGGAGTTCCGCCGGGCCGTGCTGCTCGTGCCGCTCGCCGTCCGTGCTGATGGTTCCGGTGAGTCCGAGGGTTCTCATGGTGGCCTGATGTCCGCGGTCAAGGATGGCATCCGTTGGCTGTACGCGTTCACCGATGAGGAGGCGTTGGCGCGGTTCGCCGAGGCGCGTGGCGCGGCTGGCCGGGAGTGGGAGTACCTGGCGATTCTGGGTGCCCGTCTCGTCGATGCAGTCGTTCCGATGGCTGACGGGCCGACCGGTGTGGTCGTCAACGTCGCCGACGCGGACGGTGCGATGTTCTTCCCGCCGGTCACCGGGATCGTCCCCGATGCCTACGCCGTCGACGCCGTGGACGCGGCCTGATGGCCGGCGACGGGGACCTGGAGGTCTCGCCTGCTGCGGTCGCTGCCATCCAGAAGGGTCTGCGAGCGGCCATCGCCGAGCTGCGCGAGTCCGGTGCGGACGCGGCTGGTGCCTCGATGGGCTCCGGGTTCAGCGATCTGTCGATGACCGGCATGGAGGCCGGGCATGCGGGGCTTTCGACCGACTTCGAGGACTTCTGCGAGCGCTGGGAGTGGGGCGTGCGCTCCCTGATCCAGGACGCGTCCACCCTGGCCGGGAACCTCGGTATCGCCGCGGGCACCGTGTGGGAGGAGGAGCAGTACATCGGCGGCGCCTTCAAGGTCGCGGCGAACGCGGCGTACGGCAACCCCCACGCCAGCGAGGACGA